>ONMT01000095.1 GCA_900319025.1 uncultured Bacteroidales bacterium | reverse complement strand
ATTTTTTATTATTTCCCTTCCTCCTATTCCCGACGGTCGCCCGAAGGTCGCCCGAAGGTCACCCGAAGGTCGACCGAAAATCGACCGCTTGTCAGCCGCCTGTCAACCGGCGGTGATACGGGACCATTGCGGGCTCATAGAATAGTACAATAAGACTTAATACACTTTTTTTCGCAAATATCGGGATATTTATTTGCGTATGTCGTGAAAAAGCAGTAATTTTGCGCCCTAATTTGGCATCATAATTTGAAAGTATGAAAGGAAAAAGTTGTTTAGTGCTGCTGGTGGCATTGCTGTTGGGCAGTATGTTAATCGGCTGCGGGAAGAGTGCTGCGCTTTATGATCGTGCAGGAACGGTAGTGCGCGATACGCTGAATGGAGTGCCGTGCTGCGTATATGTGCCGTGCGCGTATGAAGCTCGGACGTATGAGATTTTCCCGGTGTTGTACCTGCAGCATGGCATGTACGGCAACGAGAACGATTGGACGACACAAGGTCGATTGGTTGCCATTATGGATAGTTTGCTGCAATTGGGCGAAGTGGCGGAGATGGTGGTAGTGATGCCGGACAACTGTCCAAGCCGACCAACTGCAGAAGAGGAGAGAGCCAATGCGACAACGGGCGAATGGGAGAAGAACTTCAGTGCGTTTATGGCAGCGGCGGAAAGTCGCTACCGCATCAGCACGAAGCCGAGTGAGCGCGCCATAGCCGGTCTGTCAATGGGCGGATATCATACGATGATGGTGTCGTCCGTATTAGACGGTCAGTTTGCGTACGTGGGGATGTTCTCGCCGGCGACGTTTGTGCATTGTGCGCCATCCGAACCGGCGAAGCTGTGGTTGGGCATAGGTACAGACGATTTTCTATATGCGAAAGTGCAATCCTACCGCAGCTGGCTCGAGGAGAATCATCGCGAATATACGTATTACGAGAGTACCGGCGGGCACACGTGGGACAATTGGCAGGATTATATTGTCAGGTTCCTGAAGGAACTGAAATGATGCCTTCGGCGTTTATTGCCTGACGGCGTTTAATGCCTGACGGCGTGTATTGCGCTAAAGCGCGTTTAATGCCTGACGGCGTTTATTGCCTGACGGCGTGTATTGCGCTGAAGCGCGTTTAATGCCTGACGGCGTGTATTGCGCTAAAGCGCAGTTTAGAGCCTTCGGCAGTTTATATAAACGTTACGAAGTAACACTAAACGTTGCAAAGCAACACTAACCATGCGGAGCATAATAAACTAAAGATAGTGAATAAAGATATAGTTATATTAGCAATTGAGTCGAGCTGTGACGATACGTCGGCTGCAGTAATCCGTAATGGCATACTGCTCAGTAACGTGACAGCCTCGCAGAAAGTGCACGAAGAGTTCGGCGGTGTAGTGCCGGAGTTAGCAAGTCGTGCACATCAACTGAATATCGTTCCCGTAGTAGATACGGCGTTGCGTCGTGCCGGAGTGCGCAAGATGGACTTGTCGGCAATAGCTTTCACTCGCGGACCGGGGTTGCTCGGCTCGCTATTAGTTGGTACATCTTTTGCCAAAGGAATGGCATTGTCGTTGGGTATTCCATTGATAGATGTCAATCACCTTCAAGGCCATATCATGGCGCATTTTGTGCAGCCGGAAGGCGAGCCGCTAAAGCATCCGACGTTTCCGTTCCTGTGCTTACTCGTGAGCGGAGGTAACTCGCAGATAGTCAAAGTGGAAGGGTATAACCGCATGTCTATCATCGGTCAGACTATTGACGATGCAGCGGGCGAAGCGTTTGACAAGTGTGCGAAAGTGATAGGTTTGCCGTATCCGGGTGGTCCGTGGATAGATAAGTTAGCCAAATTAGGCAATAAAGATGCCTATCACTTTGCCGAACCGAATCTGCCGGCGTATGACTACTCGTTCTCAGGACTAAAGACCTCGTTCCTATACACCATCCGCGACCTGATGAAAGCGCACGGTGTAGATAGTGTGGAAGCCCTGTCGGAACGTATTCCGAACTTCAAAGAAGATTTATGCGCATCGCTTCAATATACGATAATCGACGTGCTGATGAAAAAGCTTAAGAAAGCGGCTAAAGAGTTGAATATCAATCAAGTAGCCGTAGCAGGAGGCGTGAGTGCGAATAGCGGGCTGCGCGATGCGTTTATCGACTATGGCAAACGCTATAAATGGGATGTATTCATTCCGCCGTTCTCGTTCACTACGGATAATGCGGCGATGATTTGTCAGGCTGGATATTTCAAGTACTTAGACAACGACTTTTGCGCAATAGATGAAGTTCCTTTCGCCAAAACAAGGATATAGATTGTAGATTGTAGATTTTAGATTGTAGATTTGAAATTTATAGATGATAGATAATAGATGATAGATGAACTTTTTGCCTGCGGCATAGATGATAGATAATAGATGATAGATGAATCTTTTAAGGGAGATATGGATAAAGATGGCGCCGTACAGAGATGTGATAATCTTTGTCGTGGCGTTGTTTGTGAGCAATGGCATCTGGAAACTGTGCGTCCATGGGGACGAAGATAATGTGGCGGTGACGATATTGGGCTTGGACGTGACGGCTTTCTTTCAATGGATGTCGGAAGTGACGGCAAATGCCGTATTTTGGCTCGTGTCCTTGTTCCGCGATACTATCTATCAAGCCGATGCGATTACGCTTAAGTTCGTCTCCGGCAGTGGCTCTAAAATTGTGTGGTCCTGCACGCCAATCAAACAGTCTTTTATTTGGCTGTGCATCATGTTAGTGACAATAGGCGATTGGAAGTCCAAGAGTTGGTTCATTCCTTTCGGATGGGTTTGTATCTTTCTGTTCAATATACTCCGTATAGCAGCTATCACGCTATTTATCGAGTTCCATCCCGATTGGTTCGATATACTGCATACCTATATCTTCAAGTACATCTTCTACGGCATGATGTTCCTGCTGTGGGTATGGTACGTGGAAAAGATTAGAGAATCTGGAGTTGGTGGGGATAAAGCGAGAGAGTTAGCTGAGTAGTCTCTCCAACCGGGTTGCCATCCACTTCAACCGGCAGCGGTTTATCGAAATGCCATACCCCTTCTTTCATTTGACTGCGACGAATTGCCGTCGAGGTAGTGTCCGACGTAGCTCCTACTAATCGCGTGAGCTCAAACGGCAAGCGAATGCGGCTGCATTGCAATTCATAAACATCTATTCGCCCATCGTCTATTCGCGCTTGTGAACAAGGTAAAAGATTGCCGCTAATGCGCTTGTTATTGCATAGCGAAAGCATATACGGTTCATCTTTTCTCCAACAACGAAAAGCGGTAAAGATGTAGCCTAACTCATTGAGATGTAGTGCGTTAAAGACTTTCTTGGTTGTTCTGTTTTCAATCGTTCGTGCTATGGCAGCAGCAAAACCGACACTCGCTTCGTTGATGAAACGATAGGTGGTATTATTGCATGTTACTTGCGGCAAATCGACCTTGATAAACTGCGGGTTAGTTAGATAGCGATTGAGCTTATGGATAGCATCCTCTTTGGGGCTGATTTGAGAGCATAAGCTATTGCTTGTTCCTGCAGGCAAGAGAATAAACCGATGCTGCTCTGGATGTGGCAATTGGTTAAGCAGGGTATTGAATGTGCCGTCACCGCCTATAAGGAGAAGGTCGGCCTTCGGCATAGATGAATAGATGATAGATGAACCTTTTGCCTTCGGCGTAGATGATTGATTGTATGGCCAAAGGCAGATTGTATAT
>ONMT01000029.1 GCA_900319025.1 uncultured Bacteroidales bacterium | reverse complement strand
CGGGAACTCGTCTTTGTTCATTTTCGGCAATGAGTATATTCCGAACGCCACTAAGCAAGCTACGATGATGTACACGAGCCCGTGCGAACGCATTGCCGATTCTATATGATTACCAGTGTTAGCCATAGGTCAGAGCAATTAGAAGGAGATACGTGCGCCATTATACATTTTCTGATACCCTTTGGATATGACGGTATCGCCTGCCTGGAGTCCGTCCGAAACAAGCACTCCATTCTCCACGAACTCTGCGATATTAACCATAGTCCGTTCTGCACGACCGTTGCGAATCACCCAGACACTATGTCCAGATTGCTGCGTTTGAACACAACCAGCAGAGACGATATACCCTTTGATCTGTTTATTCTCTACAACGACGCGGCAAACCATACCAGGAAGGAGGTCGTCCACGTCCTTACAGTTCTGAAGGATAGCAGTTACTTTGTAAGTGTGTGCGAGACGTGTTGCTATAAATGATTTCTCGTCAATGGTCGCATCGAAAGACTGATTTAAAGCAGGCAATGCGACCACCAGTTTATCACCGTGGAGGAGAGCTCCAATCTCACTTTCGGGAACGGTAAAAGTGGCTTTTCTGCCTGACAGGTCAAGAATTTCTCCAATCGGTTGTCCAGGAGAGAGTTGTTGTCCGACTTCAATATCGAGGAGATTAACGACACCTTTTTGTACAGCTCGGAGAGTGCACTCTTCATAGCGTTTACGTGAGGATATGGCCATGGACTGCGCCTTTTGCAGATTGGTCTCCATTTCTACCCACTTAACGTCGCTCAATCCGCCTTGTTCATGTAAAGGTTTGAGTCGGCGGTATCCGTCTTGCGCCTGATTAAGCATAGCTTCTGCACTCTCAAGCATAGATTTAGCTTGCACATCATCAACGGTAGCAATGACTTGACCTTCACGAACGTTTTGTCCGCTCTTAACTTGAACGCTTGTAATTTGCCCACCTAAAGGGAACGTGAGAGGAATAGAAGTCTTAGCGACAATCTCCCCCACGTAGGTATTGGTTACTTTGTTACTACCAATGCCTACCACTTCGATTTCAACGGGGAACTCTCGGTCAGCGAGATAAGCATACTTAGACTTTCTTTTGCATCCTGTAGAAAGGACAACACAGAGGGCAATGAGCCCGAATAATAGTTTTCTCATCTATAAATCACATAAAATAGCGTGCAAAGGTACAGTATTTTTTGCATATATGCAAATAAAAAGTGCAGTTTGATGGAAAAACTGCACTTTTTAGTTGAGTGTTGATAGTTTAAAGTTGGAAGAAGTCGTTTAGTTGGGAGTAAAGAGGGCTGAGATCTCGGCAGGGTCTCGCAAGGCGCAGGCAAGAAAGGGCATTGAAAAAGGAGCCGCTCTGTGATTGAGCGACTCCTTAGAATGTTTAGCTTAGTTCTGAAAAATTATTTGAAGTAAGCCATAGCTTTTTCGTTCTCTACGATTTCCTCTTGGAAAATGTAGGCGCCAGTTTTAGGTGACTTAACCATTTTAATGCATTTGGTATGGTTACGTCCTGCATTACCTGTTTGAAGGGTAGCGACCGCTTTCTTTGCCATAGTCTAAAACGTTTTAGTGGTTAATTACTTGATCTCTTTGTGAAGCGTATACTTCTTGAGGATCGGATTGTACTTCATAAGTTCCAGACGATCAGGAGTGTTTTTGCGGTTTTTGGTCGTGATGTACCGACTTGTACCGGGCATGCCGCTGGCTTTGTGTTCAGTGCATTCAAGAATTACTTGTACGCGCGCTTCTTTCGATTTCTTTGCCATAACGTTTCCTCCTTTTTATTCGTAAAGATACCCTTTTTCGGCCGCGTTTTTGAGTGCAGCGTCGAGGCCGATTTTGTTAATTGTACGCAGACCAGCGGCACTCACGTTTAAGCTGATCCAGCAGTCCTGTTCTACCCAGTAGAACTTCTTGTGGAACAAGTTCACATCGAAGCTGCGCTTAGTATGGCGCTTCGTGTGCATGCCTGTAATTTGACAAATCTTTGACATTTTTGTATATAATTTAGTTATTTTCGTTGATTAAGGTGCTATTTTTCAAGCAGTTGCACGCTTAAAATGGGCTCACTCCAGCCCACAAAACGCAAAATTCGTGCAAAAATACTGCTTTTTTTTGATATGACCAAATATTTTATGCATTTTTTTGCATTTTTTTTAAAAATGGGTCAATATAGCATAAGATTTGCTCATGTGAGAGAATTATTGTATCTTTGCACCGCATTTGCTACTTAACCGACAAAACGCGCCTGATTAATTAACCTAACATCTATTATCATGAAACGATTTTTCACCACTTCCATTATAACCTTATGCGCACTCAGCAGTTTCGCTATTGATGCCGACATCCAGGTTTTTTATGATTTTGGTTCACTCGGAACAGCATGTGCCAACCAACGCACAAACCGAATGACAACCACAGTGGAACTTTTCCATCCTGATGCTTGGGGATCCACTTTTTTGTTTGTAGATTTCGACTATAGCATCAACCGTCGAGATCCCAATCATACACCTTTTGGCGCTTATTGGGAGATTGCTCGGTGCCTAAATTTCTGGAAAGAAAGTAAAGCCAAAGACTTATCCCTGCACGTGGAATATAACGGGGGGTTCGGTAGTTATATGACCGACAAGACCGACCAAATAGTTGGTTTCCCTATTAATAACGCTATCCTCGTTGGACTCGAGTACTTCTTACATACACAAGATTTCAAAAACACGTTCTCTTTAGAGTTAATGTTCAAGTATATTGCTGACGAATATAATATGTGGCAATTTAAGAAAAAAGGCCAGTGGGTTCATCAGAGTGGAAACGTTGTTCCTCTTCAGTTTACGTTTGTATGGAACTGCTCTGATTTCTGTACGGCTCCGGGACTCACTTTCTCAGGATTCGTAGATATCTGGGGGCAAAGGATGACTTATACAGATCCCACCAAACAGTCCTTTGTCTTTCTATCAGAGCCACAGTTATGGTATAGTATCGGACAGTGGTTTAAGTGTCCGAACCTCTGTATCGGCACCGAGATAGAATTCAGTTATAACTTTGGAGGAAAAGGCTTTATGTGCAACCCGTGCTTAGGTTTAAAGTGGAAGTTTCTATAGGTCCGCGGCCTTGAGTCTCTCGGCATTCTCCGCAACAGTCAACGCGTCAATAACTCCTTGAATATCTCCGTCCATAAAGGCTTGGAGGTTATAGATGGTATATCCGATTCGGTGGTCTGTTATGCGTCCTTGCGGGTAGTTATAGGTACGTATTTTTGCACTTCGGTCACCAGTAGAGACCATGGTTTTACGTCGTGCGGCGATGTCGTCGATATATTTCTGATGTTCTTTATCATAGATTTGCGTGCGCAGGCGCGAGAGCGCGCGTTCCTTATTTTTAGGTTGGTCGCGCGTTTCGGTACATTCGATAAGTATCTCTTGCACTTCGCCGGTATTAGGATTTCTCCAATTATAACGCAAGCGGACGCCAGATTCGACCTTGTTGACGTTTTGTCCACCGGCTCCTCCTGAGCGGAATGTTTCCCACTTAATCTCTCCTTCATTGATATGCACTTCAAATTCATCTGCCTCGGGCAAGACCGCTACGGTAGCCGCGGAAGTGTGTACGCGTCCTTGAGTCTCTGTAACGGGCACACGTTGTACACGATGGACACCGCTTTCGTACTTAAGTGTGCCATAAACGTTTTGTCCGGTAACATTGAAGATAATCTCTTTATATCCGCCAACAGCGCCTTCGGAGAAGGACGAAACTGAATATTTGAAGCCGTGAGCCTCGAAATACTTGGTATACATGCGGAATAAGTCACCTGCAAAAAGCGCCGCTTCGTCACCACCTGTACCACCACGAATCTCCATCACCACGTTCTTGCTATCTTCGGGATCTTGTGGCAAGAGCAGCAGTTTGAGTTGTTCTTCGAGTTGTGGAATTTGCGGTTCGAGGTCATCTATCTCAGCGCGTGCCATCTCCTTAAGTTCGGGGTCTGACTCGTTGTAGAAGAGTTGCTTTGCTTCTTCTAAGTCGTTAACCGCTTTCTTATATTTCTCGGCACCTTGCAGTACCCGTTCAAGGTCGTGATACTCACGATTAAGGCGTACGTAGCGCGCTTGGTCAGCGATAACTGCAGGGTCGGTGATGAGCAAACTCACTTCGTGGAACTTTGCTTCAAGGCCTTCTATTTTAGACAAAATGTCCATCTCGTCAATGAATAATGATTAATGAAAATGAGTATCATTCTTTAGGCTTCACGGTGCCTGTTTCGGCGAATTCTTTGACGTTATTCACCATCGTGACGATACGCCACGCAGCCACCTCGTTCCAAGTCTTATTGGTGACAAAGGCGGAGAAGAACTTACCGAGTACAACATTGAGTTCAAAGTGCATCTTTGTGTGGTCTTTATCGATAGGCGTTGTATGGAATTGTCCGTTGGCGGCCTGAAGCAGCGAGCCGGAGTACGTTATTTCCAACCGTGCATAACGTGTATTATTCACCACGCTGTCGCGGTATATACTACCAACTTCGCGGTTTTTGAACCAAGGAACACCGAGAATCTCAATCGTTGTCACGAGTACTCCGGATCGGGTATTAGGGTCATACGTATTGCTGACGTACTTAATGGATACAGCATCCTTACCCTTGGTATCTCCTTTATTCTCGGTACCGATGAACGCCCACGTAAAGAGGTGATTCATATCGGTTTGCATCTCAAAGACGAAGCGATCGATAATCTCATTAGCTCGTTCGTAACTGCAGTTCCACACTTGATCCACCACTACACGACGCGTCTGCCGTGCCTCATCGCAGAAAGCAGTAAGAGAGGAAATTATAGCTATAATTAAAAGGAACAAACGTTTCATTGCTTATTATATGCTTGCAAAGTATTTTGTAATAGGCTAACAATAGTCATGGGTCCTACTCCCCCCGGTACGGGTGTGATAAACGCACATTTTGGTGCAACCGCATCGAAGTCTACATCGCCAGCAAGACGATAGCCTTTGGGGGAGTTGGCATCTTCCACACGCGTAATTCCCACATCGATAACAGTAGCACCTTCCCGAACCATATCCGCTGTAACAAGAGCGGGACTGCCGGCTGCTACAATGATAATGTCTGCCGTGAGACATATCTGTTTGAGGTTGGATGTTTTGCTGTGACAAATAGTGACGGTAGCGTTACCAACTGCAGCTGCACTGAGTCTGGGCAGGGTAAGGTATGGGCGCTGCATGAGCAGGATAGCCATTGGTTTGCCAACTATATTAGACCGACCAATCACTACTACATGTTTGCCCTCCGTTGCAATATGATACCGCGAGAGTAGTTCGCTGATACCTCTTGGGGTAGCGCTGACGATAGAGGGCAGTCCTTGGACGGTTCGTCCCACATTCTCCGGTGTAAGGCCATCTACATCCTTGCGGTAGTCTATTGCAGATAGGATTGTTTGCTCGTTGATATGTGAAGGAAGAGGCAATTGAACAATATAGCCGTCAATGTCATTATCAGCATTGAGTTTAGCCACTTCTTCCAATAGCTGCGCTTCTGTAATCGAGTCCTCGAAAGCAATCTTTTCAGCACATATACCCACTTCAGCACATGCCTTGAGCTTATTAGCCACATATGTTTCGCTTGCAGGATTATGGCCCACGATGACGATAGCGAGCTTAGGTGCACGACGTCCAGTAGCGACTATAGCCTCTATCTGCGTGCGCAACTCAGCGCGTATCTCTGCTGCTATTTGTTTTCCGTCAAGAAGAGTCATGTTATCTACGGCGCATTTGTTGCACTTTCTTCATCATTTTAGACGTTTGCTCAAACTGTTTGAGGAAACGATTTACTTCTACGATAGATGTTCCGCTACCTTTAGCGATACGGTCTTTACGAGACCCATTAAGGCAGGCAGGGTTCGCGCGTTCGTATGGTGTCATCGAACCTATAATAGCCTCCACCGGTTTAAACGCGTCATCGCTGACTTCGACTCCTTTGAGGGCTTTATCCATTCCTGGAATCATGCTTACGAGGTCTTTCATAGAGCCCATTTTCTTTATCTGTTGCAATTGACCAAGGAAGTCATTGAAATCAAACTGGTTATGGGCAATTCGCTTACTGATACGGCGCGCTTCTGCTTCGTCATACTGTTCTTGTGCACGTTCTACAAGACTAACCACGTCGCCCATTCCGAGAATACGGTCTGCCATACGAGACGGGTGGAAGACATCGAGCGCGTCCATTTTTTCACCCGTACCGATGAACTTAATAGGCTTCTCCACTACGGAGCGAATAGATAGCGCAGCACCACCGCGTGCGTCACCATCGAGTTTGGTAAGGATAACGCCATCAAAATCAAGGCGGTCATTGAACTCTTTCGCCGTATTGACCGCATCCTGACCGGTCATCGCATCAACTACGAAGAGAGTCTCAGATGGATTAATAGCAGTTTTGATAGCAGCTATCTCAGTCATCATTGCCTCGTCAATAGCCAAACGTCCTGCGGTATCAACGATTACCACATCGTAGCCGTATGTACGTGCTTCTTTAATGGCAGCTTCCGCTTTCTTAACCGGATTGGGTTCATCCAAGCCAAGATACACTTTTGCGTTCACCTGCTCGCCCAAAACACGTAGTTGCTCAATCGCTGCGGGACGATATACATCACAAGCTACAAGCATGACGCGCTTATTTTTCTTGGTCTGCAAGAAATGTGCTAACTTAGCAGCGTGAGTTGTTTTACCTGATCCTTGCAAACCCGCCATGAGAATGACAGCAGGATTTCCTTTGAGATTCAGTTCAGCACTCTCCGAGCCCATCAATTCGGCTAATTCATCGTGGGTAATTTTCACCATGAGTTGACCAGGGCGGACAGATGTTATCACGTTTTGACCCAAGGCTTTCTCCTTTACACGGTCAGTAAACTGCTTAGCAGTCTTATAGTTCACGTCCGCCTCTAAGAGGGCTTTGCGAATATCTTTGACTGTCTCCGCAATATTAATCTCAGTGATACGGCCTTCGCCTTTAAGAATCTTAAAACTTCGTTCTAAACGTTCCGATAAATTATCAAACATTGTTCAATATATTACGTTATCAATAATTAGCGCGCAAAAGTACTGCTTTTTTTTGACATAGGCAAATAAATTTGCGTAATGCTATTGTTTTTCATCAATTTACAAGTAAGCGCCAACACCTATGCAGATAAATTCTACCTTAGAAACATGCGTTTTCATATTCCCTTGTATAAAAAGGTGATAAGGCAAGTGATAGCGCAGCACGAGTTGTGTATAAAGCCATCCGTCTGGATGACCTCCTTGTCCCGCATTACCCAAGTCGTAAGGATAGAATATGCCCTTTGTAACACGTCCCGTAGCGGCATATTCAGCACGCTGGGCATCGGTGAGGTATTTCGTTTGGTCTTCTTGAGTACCTACTTCGAGTGCTTTCACTCCATCGAGCAGGTACACACCGAGATGGAAACCACAGGTAAGTTTTCCCACTACGAACTCGGGCTGCACACTCACGCCCAATCGCCAGCAATCGGCTCCGTTAGCTCTCGCCGCAGCCACATTGGTCTTGCCGAACTTCGTTTCACGCGGCATATAACTATTGTCGTAGAACACGTCCACTCCACCGCCAAGTCGGAACACGTTATGAGCACGCCAATAAGCAGCTGCTTGCAGTGTAAAGCCAAAGAATGTCTGTCTATCCTTGTAATAGACTTGCCGTGCTGCTCCAGTCCAAGCCAATTCCAGTTCCCAATTCTTCTTGCGTCCATCAGGATTCTTTGTCCAGCACGGTCGCAGTTCCGCATTAGTTGTCGGCACGTAGCGCACACCTAATTCGCCAGCGAAGATATTATACCCCGTATTAGGTTGAATCGTACTACCATTTGAGAAGTGATACCATCCTCCCCCCGCCGTGATTGCCCATCCGTTTTTGATGGGGAACTCCAAATATAATGCCTCTGGGAAATGGAAATTAAATACACTTCCTATGCATTCGTTCGCGCGCAAATTGGTGCCGTCGGGAGCGATATACCCCATGTCTATGTATTCATGTCCCTCGGGAACAGTGTTAAAATAAGTCTTCGTGAGGAATGCAACACCGAGTCCCAAACGCAAGCCTAACACAAAATGTGGCAAGCGCACAAGCGGTACATCCAAGAACGCATAAGGCGCAATAGCATAACCTAATTTTTCATTATTGCCCAAGTAATAAGCAGATAAAGCAACACCTACAGAGGCGTCATTCCACTCATGCAAAGCCTTCCAATCAGGATGAAAAGCAATAGCGAACTCACCACCAAGGGTAGGCTTAATCGTCGGACAGAATTTAGCAAGTTTATCGTTTCCAAATAGGTCGTTCGTCATCACACCGCCACGGAACGACACTCGATAGTCCATATCAAGCTTCGTTCGAGTAGTATCTTGACGCGCAGCGAATAGCGAGAGTGCCGATAATACGAGACCTATTAACAATAATGTTCTTTTCACAATAATTATTCGTTCTTACTAAGCAGATGATCCTCCATTAAATACACTTGTTCCAAGGGAATACCTTTCTCAACTAACATTTTCCTATCAGGTCGAAAAAGGTCAAAGAAAGCACGAACGCCATTACACAATCGCTTAGCTTCGAGGTAGTTCTCATAAGCCATCATCTTGTCGCCCTTAAGAAAACAGCAGTGTCCGTAATTGATATAATCTTTAGGCGTAGCTTTTCCTGAACGCAAACGGTCAACAAGCCATTCTTCAGCGTCATCCAGTCTATCCCACATTAAATCCATCGAACCGATTTCGAGATAAATACGCTCTATGCGGTCGTTGCGGTCTTCATCCTCGCCAACAATATAATCGAAAATCCACGTCTCGGGCAATAGTTCAACGATTGCTCGAACAAAGTTCTCTTCCGTTTTAGGCATGAGGTTTTCTATTTTGCGCATAGCATCCTCTACAGAAGACTCCTTATTTTGATCACCAACCAAATTCCATATCTCATCTGGCAAATCATCAGGGGTAATATGCTCTTCGTCAATCATTTGCTTTATGCTCTTATTCACGGAGCGAATAAGCGCACACATAATATGAAAAGCTCGCTGTTCATCAGCATTCTCCATAAAGCGCTCTTGGATATTCTTAAAGAAGTCAATTCTTACATCCCAATACGCCAATAACAAGATTGCAGATGCTAAGGCTTGGTCAGCAACAAAGGTATTGTCGGAACCGATAATTTCGATAAGAGCAAGAAGGGCATTCTCGTCGAATATATCACGCAGGTTGGCACTCAACGCGGCTGTTGCAGCAAGACCTACCACGGCTCTTTCAGGGTCAGTAGCCACTTCAACCAGCCAATCTAAATCTTCCTCCTGTAAATGTGCACAAGTTGAAAAATAGTTAATTACACTGGAAATATTCGTTGGCTCAAAACCATGCATATCCGGACGTTGACCATTCTTTAGCAACATATCAGCATACATCTCATCCGCTAAGCGATAGACCTCCGTAGTGAGTTGGTCGTGAATGATATCGCGTTCAGGGTCATTGCCTATTAGATAATAATCAAATAGCTGGCGATAGTTATTCTCTAACGAATGAATACGATCAATATAAGGTCCGAAATTAAGAGTATTAGCCCATTGACGCAAGACGACAAACGCATGGTTAAGCATGCGTTCCGTCATAGCGTGTTCCATCATATTTCGCTGTTCGTCGAGATTCAAAGCGGTTAGATTTCTTTAGATATGAGGTAATCGTTGCGCGACTGTGAATTACGTATAATCAACTCTCCCAAGAATCCAGCGAGAAACAACATACAACCCAGAACCATCGACAAGATAGAGAGGTGGAAATAAGGATTATTTGCAACTAGCATCGCGTGATGACCATGGTAAAGTGCATACAGTTTCATTACGCCTACGATAACGATAGCAATGAATCCAAGCCCAAACATCAGACTTCCAATCAATCCAAAGAAGTGCATTGGCTGTTTGCCAAACTTATTGAGGAACCACAAGGTCATTAAATCAAGATAACCATTCACAAAGCGGTTAAGTCCGAATTTAGACACACCAAACTCACGCTTCCGATGTTGCACCACTTTCTCACCTATTTTAGTAAACCCTGCGTTCTTAGCAAGATACGGGATGTACCGGTGCATCTCCGAGAAGACTTCGATATTCTTCACCACTTCATTGCGATATGCTTTGAGCCCGCAGTTCATATCATGTAGTTGAATTCCTGTTACCTTACGCGCTGTGGCATTAAACAATTTAGACGGTATGTTCTTTGTCAGTTTATTATCATAGCGTTTCTTTTTCCACCCACTAACAAGGTCGTAGCCATCTTCCTTTATCATTCGATATAGTTCGGGTATCTCGTCTGGCGAGTCTTGCAGGTCGGCATCCATAGTTATGACTACGTCGCCTTTTGCAGCCTTAAAGCCGCAATACAGTGCAGCAGACTTACCATAATTACGGCGGAAACAGATACCATGTACCAGAGAGGCCTCAGCCTTTCCTTTCGGGGCAGCCAATTCTTCAATTACGTTCCACGATTCATCGGTAGAGCCATCGTTAACAAAAATAACTTCATAGGAGAACTTATTCTCTCTCATCACGCGCTCAATCCATTCGTAAAGTTTTGGCAGCGACTCAGCTTCATTAAAAAGGGGTATAATTACCGATATATCCATAGTTAATTAATTTTCTTTGTTTATTGTAACATGCGGATATGCAAATTCGAATCCGCATTGTGGCAGTTCGGTGTAGAACCGCTTCTCCATGTCAAAATAGACATCCCAATAATCTGTGCCACGTACCCACGCACGCACGACAAATGTGATATCGCTTTCGTTGAGGGATTTGAGCGCCACGAATGGTTTTGGAATAGATTCCATCTTGTAGCGTACGGTAGTGAGTTGGTACTTAGTAGTGTCAAACTCATCGTAGAGTTGTTTCATATCAGTGTCAGCTTGTAGCACACGCTCTTCCTCTGCTAACATCTTTATTACGGTGTCTTTGAAAGTATTCACATCAGCGCCATAACCAACACTAACAAGCCACTCTACCCTACGCAACGGACGACCACTATAGTTTTTAATTGTACCATTAGAGAGTGCACCATTAGGCAGCACTACCACACAGTTATCTGTAGTAAGAATCTTTGTTGCAGTAATGTTCACCTCCACCACTGTTCCTGCGTGCCCTTGTGCTTCAATGAAGTCACCTGCTTTAAATGGTTTGAAGACAAGTAGCATGATTCCTCCGGAGAAGTTCTGCACTGTTCCGGATAGTGCCATACCGATAGCCATACCTCCAGCAGCTAACAAGGCAGCAAGCGAAGTTGTATCAACACCCAAAGTACTGACCGTAATAACAATTAACAGTACCGTCATTGAGATAGACACAAACGACGTGATAAACGATGCTAACGTCTTCTCAGTATTTCGTTTGGCATACGCTTTCGTCAGCAACTTCTTCACCCATCGGATAAGGTATATACCTATCAAATAGATGATTAAGGCTATCAGCACGCGCAAACCGAAGTCAATAGCACTACGCATCAATTCATGCCAAAACGCCGTTGGGTCGGTCTGCATCTGGCGAATCATATCCGCCGTTGCCTGTTTGACTGAGTCAGGTGGTATAACCTTGGGTTGTATAGGGGTCTGTAGTAACATGTTATTTTATACCGTCACGTTTCAAGAGTGCATCAATAGTCGGTTCACCACCGCGGAAGGCACGATATAGATTCATAGGCTCATCAGTGCCACCACGTTCAAGCACATTCTTGCGCCATGCGTTAGCTGTCTTCTTGTCGAAAATAGAACCGCGCAGGTCACGTGCTGCTTGGAATTGTGCAAAAGCATCTGCATCCAGCAGTTCCGACCACTTATAGCTATAATAACCAGCAGCATAACCGCCTGAGAAGATATGTGTGAAAGCAGTCTCCATTTGCGTACCTTCAATATTAGGCATCACGCGCACGCATTCCATCGCCTCGTTTCCGAAGTCGATAACAGCTTGTTGTGTAGTCTTTCCTTCCGGCACTACAAACGGCTCATGGAGAGTATGCCAAGCCATGTCAAGGAAGCCGAAGGACAATTGACGTACGCATGAATAAGCTGCGTGGTAGTTATTCGCAGCCTTGATGCGTTCAATAAGACTATCAGGCATAGCTTCGCCTGTCTCATAGTGCTTAGCAAAGGTATTGAGAAATTCTTTTTCACCAAGGAAGTTCTCATTAAATTGAGAAGGCAGTTCCACAAAGTCACGTGGCACGTTGGTACCGGACTGCGATGCATATTGGCAGCGTGTAAGCATACCATGCAAACCGTGACCGAACTCATGCAGGAAAGTCTCAACTTCATCGTAAGTCAGTAAGGCAGGTTTGGTCTCTGTTGCGCGAGTGAAGTTCATCACATTAACAATATGCGGACGATGGTCCTTGCGCCCCTCTTTATACTGCGGTTGGAAGTCATTCATCCAAGCACCACCTCGTTTGCCATCGCGTGGATGGAAATCAGAATAGTACACTGCAAGATACTTACCTTTTTCGTCAAATACCTCGTAAGCAGAAACTTCGGGGTTATAGACCTGGATATCTTTGTTCTCAACGAACTTAATGCCATAGAGTCGGTTAGCCAGACCAAAGACGCCTTGCTTAACACTTTCCAATTCAAAATACGGGCGGAGCACATCGTCGGAGATGCTATATTTCGCATCTTGCAGTTTCTTGGAATAGAAAGACCAGTCCCAAGGTTGAATCTCACCCTCAAAGCCGAGAGATTGCGCATATTCTTGCAATTCTTGCACTTCTTTGCGGGCAGCAGGCATGTATGCTTCGCGCAGCTCGTTGAGGAAGTTCATCACATTCTCCTCGGTCTCCGCACAAGTTTTATGAAGCGATTTTTGCGCATAATCATCCTTGTCAAAGAGTTGTGCAAGCGCAAGACGGGTATTAGCTATATCAATGATATTCTGCGTATTATCGAATTCGCCACCGATACAACGAGTGTTATATGCCATATACAGTTCCTGGCGCAGCGCACGATTCTCACAGTCCTTCATAACCGGTATATATGTTGTCGGCTTCAGGTCCAATAGCCAGCCTTTTAAGCCTTTGGCAGCAGCCTTTGCTTTGAGCATTGCTTTGGTATCTTCATTCAAGCCAGCAAGTTGTTTCTCATCCGCGATGAGTTTGGTCCAAGCGTTGGTAGCTTTTAGCACATTCTGTCCATAAGTCAGCGTGAGCATAGACAAGCGCGACGTCAATTCACGGTATTTTTCTTTACCTGCCTCGTCGAGGTTAGCGCCATTATTAGCAAAAGACTCATACGTATCTTCCAAGAGTTTCATCTGATGTGGTTTGAGACGCAGATTCTCACGTTGCTCATATACAGCCTTAATACGTTGGAACAAGCTATCGTTCAGACGGATAGATGTGCTGTACTCGGACATCATCGGAGAGAGTTGCACCTCAATTGCCTGTAGGGAGTCATTCGTCTCCGAGTGGGTAAGATTGTAGAAGCAGCCAGCTACAATAGATAAGGTGTGTCCTGCTTTCTCCAATGCTTCGATTGTATTCTGAAAAGTAGGTGCTTCAGGATTACGAACTATCGCATCTATATCTGCACGGCCTTGACGAAACGCTTCTTCAAAAGCAGGCATATAATCTGCGGCATGAATCTCGTTAAAGGGGTAGGTTCCGTGCGGAGTTGTCCAATTGGCATAATCCAACAGCGGATTGTCGTTGTGTTCTACGGGAGCTTTGCTTGTGCAAGCAGCCATCGTGATTGTGGCTAAAGCCATAATTGCTAATTTTTTCATTATAAAAGTTATTTTGTTATTTATTCTTTCCCCGGAGCAGATTGATATCTCCGCTCAGCTGATAAACGCCAATATAGGCATCGTCGGAGTTTAGTTTGCCCTTCTCATAAGCTTGTCGCGAGTGATACCCTGCATCCTTGGCAGCATCGGTTCCTATAGCGCGAATAACGTAGTAATAAGCACCTTCAGCGGCAGGACGCGAACCGATATTACCATCCCATCCTTTGGAAGGATCAGTCGATTCATAAACCAATTTGCCCCAACGATTATATACCCAAATGTGGTAGTCGCGCAATGAACGATACAGCACTCGAAACTCATCGTTTTGACCATCGCCATTAGGCGTAAACACATTTGGTACAAGCAGTTGCGACTCCTTTACTGACAATTTTATCACCGTTGAGTCTTTCTCGCAGTCGCCATCGTCGGTATGGCACGGACATTTATCATTGGCAACCGACTCTACAACTGTGTATCCGCCATTTGTAGTAAAGACATAGCGCACGTTCTCATCAGAACGAGTAGCAATCACTTCGTTACCGCGAGAGATACGCCACGAATTATACAGCACCATCGGTGAGGGATGAGCTTCAAAATACACTTCTAAAGGAGCCGACCGTGCCTCTAACACATGAGCATCCGTCGGGCGATCCACTTCGTTCGAGCGTTCAGAGCCATTTCCACGTACTGTCACGGTAGATACGACATGGGACTTGACAGCGATTGGAGTAGTTATCATCGAATAAGCAGTGTCCAACGGCAGATTCAATGCCTCGTGCCAAGCACTATCGAACAGTAGAACGAAGTCAGTTGACTGATAGAAAGGCGGAATATGGATACGGTTATTTATTAACGTGCCTGTATAGACGGCGGCAGAGTCCTGCCAATCCGATTCACCCCACCCGATATCTGTATAATAGACAGACACATGTCTATTCAGCGTTTTAGTTACACCGGCCGAAGTCATATAAGTGAGAGCAGGAGAGAAGTCAAGTATCGTCTCGCGGCATTTAGGAGTCACGTCCACTTTGAAAGTCGAACCTTTGAGATATGCCTTGTACGATATTACCGTAAAATACTCCTTCTCACCGCCTACAATAATGTAATAAGTTCCTTCGTCCGGATAGAAATCCTCCAGGCCAGAACTTATCACCGTGTTATCAGGTACGCGGTACACATCCGTGGCGCCTTCGGTTAAGTGAAGAGCTATCTCGTCCTGAAACAACAGAATGGTCTCTACTCCATCCTTCACTTCCGTGGCGGGGTAAAGAATAGGGTCCATCGTTTCGACATGCAATGCCCAACAAGACACTGCTAACCACAGACCTACTATGACACTACTTATTCTCTTCACTTTCTGCTTTTGACTACTTATTCACTTGGAAGCGAGTGTTGCCGTTCTGGATAAAGTCCACAATCTGTTTCGCCGCAGCGATTCCTGCGTTGATATTGGCTTCGGCAGTCTGCGCACCCATTTTCTTTGGTGTAGCAAAGTAGCGGCCTTCAAACAGCGTCTTAAACTTAGCATCAGCGACAGGCATGATATCCGTCACGTAACGTATATCTTGACGTTCTTGCATCAGCGCAATCAGTCCTTCCTCATCTATAACTTCTTTGCGGGCAGTATTCACTAACAAACCGCCTTTAGGCATTAAGCCTACCAAATCGTGATTGATACTGTTCTTTGTTTCAGCCGTTGCTGGAATATGTAAGCTCACTACATCGCAAGTCTTATATAGTTCCTCTGCGCTATGCAAAGGAGTTACGTTAGCCACAGTCATCGCCTCGTCGGGGCAGTAAGCATCGTAAGCATAAACATCCATTCCGAATCCTTGCGCGATACGGGCGACGTTGCGTCCTACATTACCGAAAGCATGAATACCGAGTTTTTTGCCTTTGAGTTCCGTACCGGAGGTGCCGTTGTAGAAGTTACGTACGGCATATACCATCAGGCCGAGTGCCAGTTCTGCTACGGCATTACTATTCTGTCCCGGGGTGTTCATAGCTACCACCTTATGGGCAGTAGCCGCAGCGAGGTCTATATTGTCATACCCTGCACCGGCGCGGACTACTATCTTCAGTTGTTTGGCGGCATCCAGCACTTCTGCATCTACAATATCCGAACGGATAATGAGTGCATCTGCATCAGCTACTGCTTCTAATAACTGGGCTTTTTCTGTATATTTCTCAAGAAGTGCAAGTTCATAACCTGCTGCTTCCACCACCTCGCGAATGCCGTCAACGGCTACTTTAGCGAAGGGTTTTTCTGTTGCAACTAATACTTTCATAATTTAATTGATTAAGGATCGTTCACTTCGTTCACTAAAGGAATAAAGAGTAAAGACGTAAATGATTCTGATCTGAATTGCTTATACACAGTCGATAGTGTTTTGTCTTTATTCTTTTAGCGAAGCGGTCTTTATTCTTTTAGCCCATAGGGCGGTCTATTAATGCATTGCTTCGTATTCTTTGATGCAATCTACAAGTGCTTGGACGCCTTCGATGTCCATTGCGTTATAGCAAGAAGCGCGGAAGCCTCCGACAAGACGGTGTCCCTTGATGCCGACCATGCCACGCTCTGTTGCGAACTTGAAGAAGTCGTCTTGCAGTTCGGCGTATTCGGGTTTGAGCACGAAGCAGATATTCATGCGGCTGCGGTCCTCTTTTTTCAGTATTGTTGGCGTAAAGAGTTTGGAGTTATCCAAGCAGTTATAAAGCAGTTCTGCTTTCGCTTTGTTACGTTGTTCAATCCATTTCACGCCGCCGTTTGCTTTGAGCCAGCGGAGTGTGAGTACTGCGGTATAGACGGGCAGTACGGGAGGAGTATTGAACATAGATCCGCCATCGATATGTGTTTGGTAGTTGAGCATTGTCGGGATATAGCGGCTTACATGACCAAGACATTCCTCTTTGATAATAACGAACGTAACACCGGCAGGAGCAAGGTTCTTTTGCGCACCACCATAAATGATGTCATATTGGCTCACGTCAATCGGACGGCTCAGAATATCGGAGCTCATATCAGCTACGAGGCGGACGTTACCTTTCTTCTTGTAAATCTCAGCCAACTTAGCATCGTTGATTTCCGTACCAAAAATGGTGTTATTGGTAGTGATATGGAAATAATCAGCATCTTGTGGTATCTCGTAGTCTGTTGGGATATCTGTTGTGCTGGCAGCCACTTCGACAGCCTCGCCGAAGCCTTTAGCCTCTTTGAGTGCTTTCTTTGACCATACACCGGTATTGAGGTAAGCGGCTTTTTTCTCGAGGAGGTTGAACGGCACCATGCAGAACTGCAGGCTGGCACCACCACCGAGGAAGAGCACGCGATATCCTTCGGGCACATTCAGTAACTCTTTCATCAATGCTTCTGCCTCGTCCATAACGGGTTGGAAATACTTAGCACGGTGTGATATCTCAAGGATAGATAAGCCTTCTCCTTGAAAATCGATTACTGCCTCTGCTGTTTGTTTGATTACTTCTGCTGGTAAAATACTTGGCCCAGCATTGAAATTATACTTTTTCATTGTATTGTGTAGATTATGTTTGTTTCCGTCTCCGGCGACTGTGCCGGTTAATGTTGATATACTACATGTGACCATCTCCAAGCGGAGCGCATATTGCCTCCTGCAGGGCGCACGATATGGAATGGAGCATTATGACCGCTGAGGTAGAGTGCCATTGCGATAGCGGCCTCGTCGTTATTAGCCCGACTTGGAGCACTTGCAGCTACAGGCTGACTCGGAGCATTAGCAGCAGCTTTGCGTTTTGCAAGGTCATCCAGGAACTGCTCTTTTGCTTGTCCGGACTTGAACTCGCGGTACTGTTTCTCGTGCATGGCGAACTCAAACAACTCTTCGTCGTCTTGTCCACAGCAAGTTTAACGATTTCTGGAGCCAATTCGCCAGGAAGTTTACCGGACTTACCGAGAATCATGCCCCACATCGCCGGATCCATTCGCGTGAACGGAGCTTCGTCCATCGATTTCGAGTACAGATTGAACAAGGCTGCATTCTTAACGTACTGACTGAACGGAGTAACCAAGCACGGTGTACCGAGCATCGGCCAGATACGTTGTACTTCGTCGAAGAGTTCTACCAGCAGTTCGTCTTCGGTCAGTTCTTTCTCGCCTTTCTTGCGCAGATTGGTATTGATAGCGGCATGCATGCCTTTCAAATCAGCCATGAGTGATCCCATCATTCCTCCCGGCAGACCACAGCCGACGAGCAGCGAGGTCATCAGGCTGTTCTTCGGGTCAATCCAGTAGCCGAGGAAGTCATCGATAAACGACTGCGTGAGGCTCCGTGCTTCCATGTAGGCTTTCATGTTGATATCTTTAACGATGAAGCCCGCATCTTTGAGCATGGCTTGAATAGTGATCACATCGGGATGCACTTTTCCCCAGCTCAGCGGCTCCATAGCTACATCAAGCACATCGCAGCCAGCTTTAGCTACTTCAAGCATCGAAGCAACCGAGAATCCCGGACCGCAGTGGCCGTGGTATTGGATGATGATATCAGGATGTTTCTCTTTGATAGCGGCTACGATCTTGCCCAGACTTGCAGGGCGTCCGATACCTGCCATATCCTTGAGGCATATCTCTTGTGCGCCGCCGGCGATGAGTTGTTCAGCGAGGTTGACGTAATAATCGACGGTATGCACTTTGGAGTGCGTGATACACATGGTAGCTTGTGCGGTCATTCCTGCCTCTTTCGCCCATTTGATAGAGGGGATGATATTGCGCGGGTCATTCAGTCCGCAGAAAATACGGGTGATATCGACACCTTGTGCATGTTTCACTTTGTACATCAACTGACGCACATCAGCCGGCACAGGATTCATGCGCAAGGCATTGAGTCCGCGGTCAAGCATGTGGGTTTTGATGCCCGCCTCGTTAAATGGTTTTGTGAACGTACGAACGGCCAGATTAGGATTCTCACCATAGAGCAGATTAACTTGCTCGGAAGCGCCGCCGTTTGTTTCTACTCGGTCAAAACAGCCCATGTCAATAATGACGGGAGCTATTTTGGCTAACTGATCTTTTCTTGGAACATACTTACCGCTTGACTGCCACATGTCGCGATAGACAAGCGAAAATTGGACCTCTTTTTTACTCATTTCGTATTTTTGTTTTTTAGTATTATCGAACCTCTGCGCCTAACAGATTAAATAACTTGCCGTCACGCATAATCAGCACTTGTCCGTTGCGCACAACCTTCTGACTCGCCACTTCTCCGCCTACACGTACAGCTTCAATCGCCGAATCATCAATAGCAAAAATATTCGGGTTGAAATTCCTCCACTCGTCTGCTTTTGCATATTTCTCTATGGACTCTTTCGGCACATAGAGTTCTTGACAGATAGCAAAAGCATAATCACCACATACAGGCGGCTCAACGGCGTGGCATGTCACTTTCTCCAAGTTGGTATTGCCTGTAAACGCAGTCTCTCCAATCTCCTTTAGTGAAGCAGGAAACTCTAATTCTGTCAGTTTTTTGCATCCCGCGAAAGCGCTGTTGCCGATTTTCTCCAGTGTAGCAGGGAATGATACACTCGTCATTTCATCGTCGTACATAAAAGCTTTTTGAGCTATACCGGTAACAGTATAGGTAACGGAATTATACTCAACCGTAGGAAGAATTACCACTCTCCCTGAAACTGCACCTTTTGTTCCGGCTAATTCAGCAGTCAAAGTTGAACTATTCAGATTGTACTTAAACTCGCCAATCACAATTGGATCAGCAAATAACACACCCGCACCAATAACTAATGCAATAAAAGAGATAAATAATTTCTTCATACCTATTCCGTTTTAAATTGTTTACTATTTCCAAGCTTCTTTCGCTTTGTAATGTTTATTATTGCTCCGTATTTTTAGCTGTCACTTATTATTATTTCGCACTTTTTCATTTCAGCGCGCAAAATTACTGCTTTTTTTGCATATATGCAAATAAAAAGTGATTTTTTAGTTAAAAGTGCGAAATTTTTAAGTTATAAAATGGAGAAAAATGCATATTGTCAGCGTCGGTGTAAAATCTCGCAATAATCTCGCACTAATCCGGCAGTTAGTTTGTTCGAATTTGGAACAAAAAAAGGAGAAAAATGATGTTTACTATTGCAGGGCAAGGTTTATTACTGAATAGTGTTTAGGTTCAATCTTCAAAGTCCAGAATAGTGCGTTCTGCGGTTAAAAAAAATCCATTTACTGCATTTTTTTTGCTCAAAAATTTGCGTATATCGTGAAAAAGCACTACTTTTGCGGTCCAAATCGGTATAGCATGCAGAAAGAGTCTATTAGGCTACTCAATGTATGGGAGCTAAATCCCATATGGGACGTACTCACTAAAAGCGAGAAAGAAGAGGTACAACGTCAAATTGAAATCAAGCGTTACGACAAAGGTAGTATTATCCATCGCGAGGGTGATACTCCGACGCATATGCGTATGCTCGTGAGCGGGAAGATAAAGATATACAAGGAAAATCTTCGTCAACAAATCATCCGCATGCTCAAGCCATACGATTTTTTCAGTTACCGCGCGTTAGTTGGTGGCGGTGGATATAACTCTAATGCCGAAGCACTCGAACGATGCATTGTGTATGAACTGAATAAAGCGTGCTTCATCAAATTGCTGCAATCAAATAATGCTTTCTGTTTTCGCGTGATGAAGAACATGGCAAGCGACTTAGGCGTACAGGAAGCAAAAACGGTCAACCTCACGCAAAAGCACATTCCGGGACGACTCGCAGAAGCATTATTATCCCTCAAGCATAATTACGGAACAGACGAAGACGGCGTCACCATAGCGATGTACATGAGTCGTGAAGACTTAGCGAACATGAGCAACATGAACACTGCTAACGCCATCCGTACACTGAGTCTATTCGCACAAGAAGGCATCGTGGGCGTGGACGGACGAAAGATAAAAATCCTCGACGAAGAAGAGTTGACGAAAATTAGCCGATTGGGTTAATACGTTAGTCAAGCATCTCGCCGAAGTTATTGGACAGTTGGATCATTCGATCGTAGTCCTCAGGCGACAAATCGTAAAAATAGAAATTTCGCGGATCAATTGGCTGATTATTCAATCGCACTTCATAATGCAAGTGCGGTCCGGTTGATTTTCCTGTGTTTCCGACAAGCGCAATAACATCTCCACGTTTCACTTTCTGTCCGACATTAACGAGCTGTTTGAATAAGTGGGCATAAAGCGTGGAGTAACCAAAACCGTGGTCAACTACCACCGTATTTCCATACCCTTGTTTCCAACCGACAAAAGATACTGTTCCGTTACCCGTAGCATAGACATCGGTTCCGGTAGGCGCAGTAAAGTCCATTCCCGTATGCATACGACGCACATGATAGACAGGGTCTATACGTATGCCATAGCCGGAAGCGACACGAGTCAAGTCTTTATTCATCACCGGCTGAATGGCAGGTATATTCTCCATGCGAATCTCTTGGGTTTTTGCCATTTCCACTAAGTCGTCATAGGACTTAGCCTGGGTATATAATCCCTTTTCAAGCAGATCCACTTTAAGCGCCAAATCGCCTGTTAACTGGGAATTAGTCATAAGAGACAATTGCTCATAATAATCAATCTTACGAGTGGCACCTTGACGCACAGACAAGGGGATAGGCTCTGCACCAAATAGCACACGATAGAGGTTATCATCACGTTGCGACAAGTCCGTTAGAACCAATTGCATCTGGTCGACCTGTTGACTGAGCATCTTGAGCTCAGCCTCGAGATTTTGCTTCTGTTGCAGCAGCTGCTTCTCTTTCGGAGAAGGGAATATCAAGAAGAATAGGAAGAAAAACAATATTCCTAAACAAATACCGCCCAATAGATACCAGCCACTTCTACGCAACCAGTACATAAATCCCTGCTCTACCCGCTCCATGGCAAGGGTATCAGGATTAATATGATACTTCTTTGACATAATGCTTATCGTTTACGTTTGTTATCCGGTTTCCACCAGAAAAAATATGAGTTTTGCTTTTGTTTCTGTTCTTTTGTTTTAGCTACATACACCGGTTTCATGGTATAGGGATTAAGCCCAGTATAAAACATCGTTGTGGACAAGGTCATAGGTGTGGGCGTAAAGTCCTGCACTTGTTCAGGACGATAGTGCATACGTTTCGTCTCTTCTGCCAACTGTCGCATATCCTGGTCGGTGCAGCCTGGATGAGAAGATATAAAATATGGTATGAGTTGCTGATGCATATTATTGCGCTCATTGACTTGAATAAAAAAGTCTCTAAAACGCAGATACTCTTTCCAATCGGGCTTGCGCATGAGTTTCAGCACCTCGCTCGACGTGTGTTCCGGCGCCACTTTCAGTCTGCCGGATACATGCTTTAAAATCAGTTGTTTGCCATATTCTTCCGACATTAAATCGTAACGGATACCTGACCCTACAAACGCGTGTTTCACTTCAGGAAGGGCATCAACCGTTTTATAGATATCCAATATCGGACCAAAATCAGCATTCAGGTTCTTACAAATAGTTGGTTGCAAACATGAAGGGCGCGCACACTGCTCACAGAGCGACATATCTTTTCCGTGCATGCCGTACATGTTCGCGCTGGGACCTCCTAAATCAGACAGCACGCCATGCCAATCAGGTAAATGTGTCAACTTCTCAATCTGGCGCAATATCGACTGCTTCGAGCGCGAGGTAATCTGCTTGCCTTGATGTGCCGAAATAGTACAAAACGCACAACCACCAAAACACCCCCTGTGCATGCAGACCGAAAAGCGTATCATTTCATAGGCAGGGATGCGCTTACCTTTGTATTTGGGATGCGGCATATACTGAAACGGCAAGTCATAGACGGCATCCAGTTCTTCCGTCGTCTGAGGAGGATAAGGCGGATTGACCACTACGTCGTCTTGCACAATTGTAGCAGGATGGATTTTATTCGACTCTATCTCAATGAGACGAAAATCTTCCGCATGGCAGCGTTTATCCTTCAACTCTTCGGCAAACGAATGTAACCGTATAGCATTTGCATCACCTGTTGTACCTCTATAGGCAGTCTGAGGGATATCGTGACAAAGACCACGTTGTGCTATCTCGACCATCGCTTTCTCGCCCATCCCATAAACCAACATATCAGCTTGGGAATCGACTAAGATAGACGGCATTAACTTATCCGACCAATAGTCATAATGGGCAAGGCGACGCATCGAAGCTTCTATTCCTCCTATGACGATAGGCACATCCGGAAAATGTTGTTTAAGTATCTTACAATACGTTATCGTACAATAATCCGGTCTTGCTCCTGCGCGACCCTCCGGAGTATAGGCATCGTCCGAACGTAATCGACGTGCTGCAGTATAGTGATTAACCATCGAATCCATACTACCGGCAGAGACGGCAAAAAACTTGCGCGGTCGACCTAATTTGGTGAAATCACGATGGTCTCCTCTCCAATCTGGTTGAGGCACTATCGCCACCCTAAATCCAGCGGCTTCTAAGGCACGGCCTATGACCGCTGCTCCAAACTGCGGATGGTCCACATACGCATCGCCCGTGAAGAAGATAACATCCACTTCGTCCCATCCACGCAAATCTAACTCCTTGCGGGTGGTAGGCAAATATGATAGCAGGTCATTCAAGCTGTAGCGCTAAAGCGGTTTTTAAATTTGCTAACTCTTCGTTCTTACCCAATAGTACTTTGTATTTTTCCTCAGCGGTATAGGCTTTTTGAACTACTGTCGTCTCATCAACCTGTAGTGTCAGTTGGAGTTTGCTGTTATGGAGTGTTGCTCGCATATGATCCATCACACTCTTACCAAACTGTTTGAAGGCAGTCTTCTGCCATGGGTTCGACAATGTGAGCACACAATGCTGTTCATCGATCAGTTCGGGTGTATACTCTTTGAGTATCGCCAGAAGGCGCGGTTCTTCCTTGAAGATTGTATATAGACCAGCCCACGCGCCTCTGAACTGGTCAAGTGTAAAAGGGCGATTTTCCTCCTGTCCACTGCTTGCCACCGATTGAGCCACCCCTTCTGACGGACGATTCGAAGCGGTCGCTTGCGCCGGTTGATTGGCTACGGACGGATTGGTATTTAGCGATGGGATAGATGGTATCGTCGCCATCTTGGGTGGTGCCTGCATAACCGGCTTCGACGGTGCAACTTCTACTGTCTTAGGCTGAGCGACCTCTTGCGCTTTAGGCTGAGGTGCGACAGTCGGTTTACTTGCCGGAGTCTGCTGACTGACTTGAGGAGCTTGACTAACTTGAGGAGTCTGAACGCCAAGCTGCGTCAATTTAACTAAACAGAGCTCAACAGTTAAACGCTTATTTCGCGCCGTACGATAATTGATATCGCATGTATTCACAATATCTAATGCTTTAAACAACCACTGGGCATCGCATTGTTTCGCTTGCTGGGCATAATGTTGACGAATGGCATCCGAGGTCTCCAGCAACTCTATCGTAGCAGCATCCTTAGAAACCAACACGTCACGTAAGTGTTGCGCAAAACCGGTGATAAAATTCCCTGCATCAAAACCTCGTTGCAGCACATCATTCAATAGCAATAACGCGCCACTGACATCATGCTTTAAGGCCGTTTCTACCAAACGGAAATAGTAATCCGAATCCAAGACATTGAGCACCTCAATCGTCTGCTCATAGGTTATCGTATTACCGCAAAATGCTACTAATTGGTCAAAGATTGAAAGCGCATCACGCATACCGCCATCCGCCTTCTGCGCAACGACATTCAATGCGTCCTCACCAACTGTAACGCCCTCTTTCTGCGCCACATACTGCAAGTGAGCAATAATATCTGCTACAGTAATACGAGCAAAATCATAGACCTGACAACGGGATAAGATAGTCGGAAGGACCTTGTGCTTCTCCGTCGTTGCCAAGATGAAGATTGCATACGAAGGGGGCTCTTCTAAAGTTTTCAATAGCGCATTGAACGCGCCCTGAGACAACATGTGAACCTCGTCGATGATATAGACGCTATATTTGCCTATTTGCGGCGGAATACGCACTTCCTGAATCAAAGTACGTATATCCTCTACGGAGTTATTTGATGCAGCATCTAATTCATGGATATTAAACGACCGTTGCTCGTTAAAAGCCTGACAAGACTCACATTCGTTGCACGCATCATGCCCTTCTGTCGGATTAAGACAGTTTATCGTTTTGGCAAAAATACGCGCACAAGTGGTCTTACCTACTCCACGCGGTCCGCAGAACAAATAGGCATGTGCCAAATGATTCTGTCGGATGGCATTGCGCAGTGTCTCGGTAAGAGCGCGTTGCCCCACCACCGTATCAAAGGTAGCAGGGCGATATTTCCTGGCGGAAACTACGTAATTGTCCATATTGTATATTTTAGTGCCGCAATGCGGCTTCCAATTGCGATAATCGATGACGCAATACGGGGTCGTGATCTAACTGACTCTTTATCAAGTTAACCGAGTGCAAAACTGTGGCATGGGAACGCCCTCCCAAAGCGGATCCGATCTCAGAAAGTGAACACTCCGTGTGTTTCTTTGCCAGATAGGATGCCAAATGACGAGCCATCATGACCTCTTTCGAACGAGCATCAGAACACAAGATCTTGCTCTGCACATTGAAGAAACAAGATACCGCTTCTACCACCTCTTGCATCGACAATGCCTTGGGACGAATATTCACAATTCGACTCAGTACACTCTCTGCCAATGACATATCAATCTCTTTATCGACAAGAGTCGAGTAAGCCAACAACGATGCAGACACACCCTCCAAATCACGGATGGAGTCACGAACATTAGCAGCTATGAAATCAATGATCTCATCGCTCAACTCAATACCATCGCGGTGCAGTTTTGAGCATAGAATATCACGACGTAATTGAAAATCCGGACGTAAAATCTCTGCCGACAAGCCCCATTTGAAGCGAGTCAACAGGCGATCCTCGATGTCCTTCAATTCCAGCGGGGAACGATCCGAAGTCAATATCAACTGCTTATGCGATTGCTGTAAGTAGTTGAAGATATGGAAGAATGTGTCCTGTGTACCCTTCGACGTAAAGTACTGGATATCATCCACTATCAATACATCAACTTGTTGATAGAAATTCAGGAAGTCCGGAACACGATTCTCCTGTGTAGCTGCCATGTACTGCAACTTAAAGGTGTTTGCCGAAACATAGAGCACACGCTTAGACGGATCATTTGCCAAAACTTGATTACCGATAGCATTTGCCAAGTGTGTCTTTCCCACTCCGCTGCCACCATAAATAAACAACGGATTGAAAGCATTGTACCCAGGCTGCTTAGCAATCGTCAGACCAGCTACGCGCGCAAGTTTATTGGGTTCGCCCGCGATAAAGGTGTCAAACGTATAGGTCTCGTTGAGCTGCGTATCAAATGCTTCACGCGGTTCGCGAACGACGTCTTTCGCTACAACCGGCTTAGATTGACTGCTTCCCGGCGAAGGAATCGTTGAACCAGCACCGGATACTGAGTCAATCAAAACGCGATACTCCAAACGAGTAGAATTGCCAAACACACGACGAATAGCAGAAGATAGCAAAGAGATATAATTCTCTTCTATATACTCTACCACAAACTCTGAATTTACTTGTAACGTAAGCACATTATCTTCATAACTCAACGGCATAATTGGTGCGAACCACGTCTGGTAAGCACTAGCGGTCAGATTGTCGTGAAGCAAGAGCTGACATTGTTGCCATTTCTGAGTTAATTCCGTCACAATAAATACAGTTTTTAAGTCGTTTTGATGTTATCTATCAAATAGTCAATAATATACGGATTGAGCGCAAAAAAAACTTCGCCATTGTCCGCCGAAATCGAGTGCAAAAGTACTGCTTTTTTTTGAACTGGCAAAATTTTAAGCTAAAGAAAAAACGTCACTTTTTGTATTTCAATAACTATCAACAAGTTAGAAAAAACAACCTGATTATCAACAAGTTACAAAGGTACATCAACCGCAATTCGCTGATTTATAGCCGCTAAACTACGCTTTTTAGCAATCGAAAATCACACCTAACTCGCGAAAAATAAGTGCTTTTGAAAGAAAGTGATTTTTTTTCATTATTTAGACAGAGGCAAAATAACTATTTTAGGCATTTTTTCCTTTATTTTTTCTTTTTTGCCTTATCACTTTTATCCTTTCCTCCGAAAAGTGAAAAATGAACATAACGACGAGGATTAGCCTTCAAATCAACAAGCAAAGAATCCGCTGATTGAACTGTTGAATTGATGTTCACATATAGCGTCTTGTCATTCAATAACATACCTAATGTACCATCCGTTGAGCGAGCTTCAGCCAACAATACATTGACCTGATCAACCGCCGTGTCAACACGAGCTACTGTTGCCTTCAAATCCGCTTCACGAATATCACGAGAAATAACCTCAATATTCGCCAAAGTAGTATCTAAGTTATCAACTATTCCGGGAACACGATTTGACATCAAGTCTTTCAACGAACGAGATGTTATCGTCAAATCCCCAGAGAGTTTGTCAATATTCTCCAACGAATGCTTCAAATGGTCATCTGCCAACTGCGCATTCACATTAGCTATCAGGGTTTTAGCTACAACTATCGTGCTATCTAAATCACCTAACAAACCGGCTTGGATATTATCAATCAATCCAGGTACAATCTGAGTCGGCAACATCGCACCTTCCTTATACATCGGACCTTCAGCATGAGTCGGTAACGACAATGCAATAGCACTTCCACCTAATAATCCATCCGCTACCAAATCCATCGTCGTACCCTGAGGCAAATCGATATCACGATTAATCGAGATACTCACTACAAATGAACTATCCTTGCTGAAATCATAGCGAATAGCATCTACCTGCCCCACCTTATAACCACGTATATACACAGGTGCCTGAGCCGTCAAACCATTCAACTCAGTATATACACCCTGATAATGATCCACTATCGAGAAGATATTAAATCCCTTTAGAAAATTAAAACCAAAATACAACAACACGAGGCATACTACTGCCACAATGCCCACTTTTATCTCTCTAAGATGTTTAATGTTCATATCTTTTGCTATAATTTAATCACAAAACAGCCGGGGAAACGGTCTTTTAGCTGCTGTTGCAACTTATAGGCTTCCTCGCGACTTGACGTCGAACCATAATAATACTTATACCATTCGCCTGCCTTCACATAGCCGCAACCTTGCAATCCTGCAAAACGCGAATCATTAGCAGCAAGCTTCTCGTGAGAAGCAAAAATCTGAACGCCATATCGCGGACCTTGTACGGTCTTGTTTTCCTCTGACGCTGCAGGTTTTGACTCAGTCAATTGCACCGGCTTCAATTCTTCCGCATTAGGTTTTATCGTTTCAGATGGTTTAACTTGTTCTGACGCAGGCTTCACCTCCGCAGGTTTTTCCTCTACAATCGGAGCCAAGGTATCGATCTTCAAACCTGTCACCTTCTTATAGAAAGAGCCAAATGCATCACATATCGATTGCGCAATCTTCGTCTGACCATCCTCAGATGCCATAAACCGTTCCTCCTCAGGATTTGAGATGAAACCCATCTCAACCAAAACACTTGGACACGCAGATTTCAATAGCACCCAAAAAGCGGCTTGCCGGACTCCGCGATCTCCGCGTTTCAACGTTCCGGAGAACTGCTGCTGCAACAAGGAAGCATAATTCAGGCTCTGGTCTAAATATTGGTTCTGCATCAACTCGAACATGATATACGAATCGACCGAATTCGGGTCAAAACCATGGTATTTCGTTTTATAATCACTCTCCAACTTTATGACAGCATTCTCACGCATCGCTACGTCCAAATTGCGATCCAACTTATCTGTTCCGAGCACAAATGTCTCGGCTCCCTTCGCAGAAGGAACCGGCGACGCATTCGTATGCACACAAATAAATAGGTTCGCGTTATGCTTATTCACAAAATCGGCACGCTTCTGAAGAGGAATAAACACATCCGTCTCACGAGTAAACAAAACCTCGGCCTCTGGATACGCCTCTTTAATCATCTTTCCCGACAGCAAAGACACAGTCAGATTCAAGTCCTTCTCCTGAGCGATATGACCTATCGCACCGGGATCTGTTCCACCATGACCTGCATCAATCACCACTACAAACGGGCGATCGTTCGATATCGAATTCGCAGCAAATAACACATTCACCACCAAAATCAATAATATGCAAAATATTTCTCTAAGGCGCATAATACCTATTTTACAACGCAAAAGTACTACTTTTTTTCGTAATACACAAATTTTATCGCTCTTTTTTGCGTTTTTTTATAAAAAACGTGGAAAAAACAAGAAAAATACACACAACTCTTGCATATATGCAAAAAAAGCAGTAACTTTGTGCGCTTTTTGGTGATTTTGGGCATAGAATATGGAAAAAGTAATTTTTACACAGGAAGAGGAACAACGCATCCAACATGAGTTCGATGTGCTGGTCGAGGCGTATGAAAACTCCATGCACCGCCAGAACACCGAAATCATCAGACGCGCCTTCCTTTTTGCTAAGCAGGCTCACGACGGAGTCCGCAGGCTCTCCGGTGAACCATATATTCTACACCCTATCGCCGTCGCACAAATAGTTGTCAAGGAAATTGGCCTCGGATCTACAAGTGTTTGCTCTGCACTCCTACACGACGTCGTCGAAGATACAGACTATACCGTCGAAGACATACAAGGACTTTTCGGAGATAAAATAGCGAACATCGTGGACGGACTTACCAAAATCAGTGGTGGAGTATTCGGTGACCAGGCAAGCGAACAAGCGGAAAACTTCCGAAAACTGCTACTTACTATGTCCGACGATATTCGAGTCGTACTCGTTAAAATCGCTGACAGACTACATAACATGCGTACACTCTCCGCACAACCGAAAGATAAACAATACAAAATCGCCGGAGAGACGCTCTATATTTATGCACCATTAGCGCACAGACTCGGACTATTCCCTATTAAATCCGAACTCGAGAACCTTAGCTTCAAATACGAACATCCCGATACCTACAAGGAAATCGAAGATAAACTCGCAGCTATCAAGGACAACCAACTCGAATGCTTCGAGAACTTCTCACAACCTATTAAAGAAAAGCTCCAAGCAATGGGATACGAGTTCACGATGAGAGCTCGTATTAAGTCCGTTTACTCCATCTACAAGAAGATGAAAAACAAAGGCATTCCTTTCGAGGATGTCTATGACCTTATGGCGGTTCGTATCATCTTTACACCCCACGAAGGACTGCCGGAGAAAGACCAATGCTGGATGATTTATTCTGCCATCACAGAAATCTATCGCCCGCATCCCGAACGTATTCGAGACTGGATTTCCACACCAAAGGCAAACGGATACGAGGCATTGCATATTACCGTAATGGCATCTAACGGACAGTGGATCGAAGTGCAGATACGCTCCAAACGCATGAATGAAATTGCAGAACGAGGACTGGCTGCACATTGGAAATACAAAACTGGCGAACGAGGAGAAAACGAACTTGATAAATGGCTGCGTACCATCAAAGAGATTCTCGACAACCCCGAACCGAATGCTATCGAGTTCCTTGACACATTCAAACTCAATCTCTTTGCACGCGAGGTATTCGTCTTCACTCCGGGCGGAGACATCAAGACGATGCCGCAAGGCGCTACTGCTCTTGACCTTGCTTTCCAACTGCATACCCAACTCGGAGAACATTGTATCGGCGCGAAAATCAACCATGAACTGCAGCCTATGTCTTACGAACTCAAGGGCGGTGACCAAGTCGAGATTCTTACCTCTCCTTCACAACACCCACAACAAGAGTGGCTCAGCATGGTGACTACGGCCAAAGCACAATCCGCACTCAGACAGTATTTCCGACGAGAAGAAAGAGCACAAATACGAAAAGGCGAAAAACTTTTCAACGACGCTCTCGTTACATATAACGCTACAGAGCAACATGATACTGCACTACAACGCACGTTGAACTATTATCACCTTATTCAACCTTCAGAACTCTACCTGCAAATAGGACAAGGATACATACCACTCGACAATCTGCAGCAGATTATCTTCCCTAAGAAAAAGAGTATCTGGAAACGACTCAACCCGTTTAGTTCCAACGACGAAACGGCAACCAATACAGTCGCTAACACAACAGAACAACCAACTACAAAAAATAAAACACGTCAAATCGTTCTCACAGACGAAGGATTAGGTAAGCAATACGTCCTCGCTGACTGCTGCCATCCTATTCCAGGAGACGAAGTGTTCGGATTCGTGGACGAAAAAGGACTCGTACACATTCACATGATTGATTGCCCAGAAGCACTCAAAATCAAATCCGAAAAAGGAAAACAACTATGCGAAGCAAGCTGGAATACTCATCGCGTACAATCATTTGTCGAACGGATTGCAATTAGAGGTATAGATAAATTCGGAGTCCTCGCTAAAGTAATCGCTGTCGTCGCTACAGAATTCCATCAGACGGAGCAGCAGGAGAGCCTCCTCGGTGGTGCGAATTTTACCATGCAGACTGGAGCAGATAGAACTGACAGTATCCTGAGTATTCAGGTCGTCAGTCATCTCATAAGCCATGCGCATGTCGCTATAGAGATCCAGATAGAGGTCGATATTCCTGATGCCGAATTGGTGACGCAAATAACTCACGAGCATTTCTTTTGCCCGTTCCTCGTCCACCTGCTCTACTTTGCCGAAAAGAGCAAACAGACTAATAAAACTTGATATGATGACGTCAGTCATTTCTTCTATTAAGTTTGCAAATTTAATTAAATTCTCAGACTATAGTCTTATAGTGTCAGTTAAAAAACTTTAAAACCTATTCAAACGAGCTTTTTCCGTAATGTCAGAACGTTCTTTCCGTCTGTTCGCTCGTAGTTGATGGAGTCCATTATTTGCCTGACCAGATGGATGCCCAGACCACCGATAGGGCGTTCTTCTGCCGGCAAGGTGGTGTCGACTTCCGTCTTTGCTGTAGGGTCGAACGGTGTTCCCCAGTCGGTGATGACGAACTTCAACCGTTGGTCGTTCGCCTTGGCCTCGATGTTTATATTACCTTTTGTGCCGGCAGGGTAGGCATAGTCCATGCAGTTGACTACAGCTTCCTCGATAGCCAGGTTTAGGCTCATGGCTGTTGACATGTCAACGCCTATTGCCTCACAAATTTCATCGACGAATGCTGCCAGTTGGGGCACTTCGTCGATATTGTTGGACAGCGTAATGGTACGACATAGTCGGG
>ONMT01000089.1 GCA_900319025.1 uncultured Bacteroidales bacterium | reverse complement strand
TTGTTTTGGAGCCACCTACAAGGCTTGTGCAACCGTCAAACATTTGCATTCCGTCGATAGCGCGTTCTGACCAATCGTCGTTGCAGTAAATAGTACGCAACTTCGAGCTGTTAGAGAACATGCCTATTGTTTTTACTACTTTATCCACATTAAACATCGATATGTCAATCTTCTTTAGGGCTGTGCAAGCATAGAACATTAAGGACAATTCCTCCGCATTAGCGGTGTTGAATGGAGTCATGTTTATGGTTTCTAATGAGGAACAGAACGCGAATGCAGCGGTAAAGTCTGTTACATTCTCCGTGCTGAAGTTACCACCTTGGAAGATGTCAATAGATGTGAGTCCTGAGCAAGCAAAGAACATATATGCCATATCTGTACCATGGAAGTGCAGATTCTCCCAGCCCTCGATGATGGTAAGGTTAGAAAGCTGAATAGCAGGATCACTTGAACAAAGCAGTGCGCGTACCGAGCGTAGGGATTTATTCGCCATCGATTTGTCAAAGACTACTTTCTTAATATCTTCGCTATAGGTAGTGAAACGTTCTTGATCTTCGCTGCCTTTGTATGGTTCTACAATACCGCTGCGGGTTTCACGCTGTTGGTCGTAGTAGAAAGTCAGCACGCCGTTGCTGCTGTTGAATACGGTATAAACCTCACTACCGGTGAAGTATCCGGGTTCGGCAGTACCTCCGTCGGGGCGCGCATAAGATGCGTCTAAATGTGTAGCGTTGTACGTCGTTCCCATTGAGCCTTTCAAAGAGGAGCAACTTTTGAACATATTATCCGATGCTGTGAGGTTGGAGGAATAATCTTCGTCGCAGTAGATTGTTTTGAGAGCGGTGCAACCTTGGAACATATTTGAGCAGTTTGCTCCCGCGAGATCGAAGCTCCGCAAATCTATGCTCTCTAACTTGGCATCATTATAGAAGAGGTATTTCATACTTGTAACATATTCCGTCTTGATATATTGTAATCCTTCCACCTTGGTCATATTCGATAAGTTATAGAAGGCGTAATCTATACTTGTAATTTGAGCATTAGCAACGGCAGGGTCTATTTTTATCGTTTTTACAGCATTTCTATCATCCTCGTTAAGATCATGGTTTATACTTATACCTCCCATTAAAGTCGACTCTTTATCATATCGAACGTGAAGTACGTCACCAACTGCAACCTTGTAGAGTTGGTTGGTGGACGTCTCTTCTCCGGTAAAGTATCCGGGTACGAGGGAGTTATCAGGGTGCGCCATAGCTAACCCGGAACCGCCGGATGTAGTGCCCTTTCCACCTACGAGGCTTGAGCAATAGGCAAACATTTCACTACCATCCGTGATGGTCGTAGATTTACTTAGGTCCTCATTGCAGTATATGGTTTTTAAGTTGGAGCAGTATTTAAACATGCTATTCACTTTTTGTAAACTCTCTTTATCCCAAATATAACCCCCCTTATTAATGTTAAGTGTGGTTAACTTTTTGCAGCTGTAAAACATAGAACTCATATCAGTTACGCTGCGTGTGTCCAAATCTTTCACTAATTTAGTCATATCCAAGTTCTGGCAATTATAAAACATACAAGCCATATCCGTCACACTGGTCGTATTAAAATAGGTTGCACCTTTAATTTCTTTCAGTACTTGGCAATTATAGAACAAACTGCGCATAGAAGTTGTAGTCCATGTACTACCAAATGTAGAGGGTAGCGTAAGTGTCTCTAATGCACGGCAATCGGCAAACATCTGATTCATCAATTTCACCTTGTCGGTATTAAAGTGACTGATATCGAGTGATTTTAGTTTAGCGCAGTTGTAGAACATGGCCTCCATGTTAATCATTTCGGAGGTTTTGAGATAATTCAGGTTATTAATGGTCGTTAAGTTGTAGAGATTATAGAAGAAATGATATCCTGTAGTTGGTTGTGCAGATGCGACAGAGGACATAAAAGTAACCGTTGTAATTTTGTTCTCATTACCCCTGTAAATATCTGATTCCCACATCGTTTTTCCTCCGCGTTCACTGCGTTTATCGTCGTAATAGAACGTAACCGTGGTTTTGTCTGAACTTAATACAGCATACAACGTAGCGGCATTGATTTTTTGTACGCCGACCATGCCGCTAATTAGGGCAAGGGCAAGAAGAAAGAATTTTTTCATATTGATACTAATTTTACTGTTTTGCGGTGCAAAGGTACGATAATTATTTGGATTATGCAACTTTTTTTTGTTTTTATTTGTCTATATCAGTATTTTGGAGTACCTTTGCAGTCGAAATGAAGCGGACAGCGGAACAAATAGCTTTGGACAAGGAGCGCGGTCGTTTGATGCGTCGCTTCCATTCGGCGTGTGCGGATTACGGATTGTTAGAGGACGGCGACCACGTGCTAATCGGATTGAGTGGGGGAAAAGACTCGCTGCTTCTCACGGAGTTATTGGGTCGCCAGGCGCGCATCTATAAGCCGTCTATTCGCGTAACGGCGGTTTATGTGTCGGTGGAGAACATCGGCTATCAGACGGATGTGGCGTATCTGCAGTCGTACTGCGATGAATGGGGAGTGCCTTTTGTTCATAAGACGACGCGCTACGACGAACTGCCGGCGGAGCATCGGAATAAGAACCATTGTTTTCTGTGCTCATGGTATCGCCGTAAAGCGCTCTTTGATGTAGCGCGTGAGATGGGCTGTAATAAAATTGCACTCGGACACCATAGGGATGATATTCTTGAGACGCTGCTGCTCAATATGGTTTACGGAGGAAATATCTCTACGATGCCTCCGATGCTGCAACTGGATAAGATGCCGCTGCGTATTATTCGTCCGCTTTGTTTATGCGACGAGGCCGGTATAAGGCATTACGCAGAGATGGCTGGCTATAAGAAACAGGTGAAGTCCTGTCCGTTTGAACAAGAGTCCTCGCGTGCGCGCACGAAAAATATATTAGGTCTGCTCGCGGAACTCAATCCGCAGGTGCGCGATTCGATGTGGGCAGCGATGGAGAATATCAAAGGGCAGTATTTGCCGAAGAGGAAGTTGGACTAAATAGATGATAGATGAACTTTTTGCCTGCGGCATAGATGATAGATGTTAGATGTTAGAAGTTAGATATATGACACAAGCATTTCAGACAGTAGCCTTATTAATTGCGTCGAACATATTTATGACGCTTGCGTGGTATGCTCATCTTAAGATGGCAGAGTATCCGTGGTTTCAGAAGTGGCCGATAATAGCCGTAATCGTTTTTTCTTGGGGCATCGCGTTCTTTGAGTACTGCTTACAAGTACCTGCAAATCGTATCGGTTTTGAAGGTACAGGCGGTCCGTTTAGTTTGATGCAGCTCAAAGTGATGCAAGAAGTGATCACGATGATCGTGTTTATTCTGTTTTCGATTATCGCCTTCCACATGCACTTGCGGTGGAATCACGTTCTTGCTGCGGCTTGTTTAGTAGCGGCGGTGTATTTTGTTTTTGGATTTGAGTAAGAAAAGTCGAAAGATGAGCTTTTGTTCTGGATTGTATCAATCGTTCTCCGGTTCGCAACCGCACAAAAAAGAGATAGCGCTGCTCGCTAAAAATCTAAACTCGCGCCGTTAGGCGGACGTTGGGGATGCGCTCAGACATGCGATTTTTTAGCCGCTCGCTTTGCGCTATGTTTTTGGCAGTTGTTCACAAGTCGAAACGAGTTGATACATCAATGACAGGAGAAAATAGTTGGATGTTGGATGTTGGACCGCTGCACTGTTGGAAGTTGGAAGTTGGAGCGCTGCGCTGCTGGATGTTGGACGCAAAAAGGATGTACAAAGGGACAAGGGACAATGTACAAAGGGACAATGTACAAGGTACAAAGTACAAAAGTTCGGGCAAAGCCCTAATGAAGAAAGCAGTATAACGAAAAGAGTCCGGCAGAACCGGACTCTTTTGTTTGTTTGAGTTGAAGATTATTTCTTCTTACGATCGCCGTAACGAGACATGAATTTATCTACGCGACCAGCGGTATCCACGAGTTTGGATTTACCTGTATAGAACGGGTGGCTGGTGTTGGAGATTTCAAGTTTGATAAGCGGATATTCTTCGCCATCAATCTTAATGGTGTCTTTAGTAGCAGCGGTAGAACGGCTGAAGAATTGCGTGCCGTCCGACATGTCTTTGAAAACTACAACGCGGTAGTTATCTGGATGAATTCCTTGTTTCATAAAAAACTTTGTTTTTGCTGGAGTGTAAGCAAGCTTACACTCGACTTGCTCGAACCTTCCTAATTTCACTTTCTTATTCAGCAACGACGTTGAGTTTAATTTCCGCTTTAACCTCTCTGTGGAGGCGTGCAGTAGCAACTGCTTCGCCGAGTTCTTTGACAGGTTCAACAGTGATAATCTTGCGGTCGATATCAAATCCTTGTGCAGCGAGAGCGTCAGCGATTTGAGCAGTAGTAACTGTACCGAAGATTTTGCCATCCTCGTTAGCTTTAACAGCTACGTTGATAACAGTAGCAGCGAGTTTCTCAGCGGTAGCTTGAGCGTCGGCGAGTTGTTGAGCCAACTTTTTAGCTTGTTGCTTGAGGTTTTCGTTGAGTTGCTTAACGTTACTATCGTTGGCGATGATAGCCAGTTTGTTAGGGATGAGGTAGTTACGTCCGTAACCGTCCTTAACTTTAACGATATCGTTTTTGTAGCCTAAGTTAGCTACGTCTTGTACCAAAATGACTTGCATAATTTTGTTCTTTAAAAGGGTTAAACGATTATTTCTTATCTCGTAAGACTCGAAGGATTACTTCTTATCTCGAAGACTCGAACGATTATTTCTTATCTCGAAGACTCGAACGATTACTTCTTATCTCGAAGACTCGAACGATTATTTCATCATGTCGGTTACGTATGGCAGAAGAGCCAAGTGACGTGCTTTCTTAACAGCCTGCGCAACTTTGCGTTGGAACTTCAACGAAGTGCCGGTGATACGACGAGGAAGGATTTTACCTTGCTCGTTGAGGAACTTTTTAAGGAATTCTGGATCCTTGTAGTCGATGTACTTGATACCGCTTTTTTTGAAACGGCAGTACTTTTTCTTTTTGTCCTGATTCTGTTGTGGAGTCAGGTAGCGAACTTCTTCTTGTGCCATGATTAAGCCTCCTCTACTTTAGGTTCAACACTTGCCGTTTTGTTGTGGCGGCGTTTTTCTGAATACTCGTAAGCATACTTGTCGAGACGAGTAGTGAGGAAACGCAGGATGCGTTCGTCACGGCGGAATGCAGTTTCGAGCGTCGCAATGACAGCAGGTTCTACATCAAATTGAAGTAAAGCATAGAATCCCGTAGTCTTGCCTTGGATAGGATACGCGAGTTTGCGCAGACCCCACTCCTCATGACCAAGAATGGCACCACCATTCTCTTTGAGAAGGTTCTCGAATTTGTTAACCGCTTCCTTCATCTGTGGCTCAGACAAAACGGGAGTAAGAACGAAAGCGGCTTCGTAATGATTTAACATAAATGATTAGTTGTTTAATTTGTTTATACTATGCCTTTTTGGGGGCTTTGGGGACAGGAGTCCCACCATTTGACCCAGAAAAAGCGCGCAAAGGTACTGCTTTTATTTGGAATACGCAAATTTTTTTATAAAAAAATGCAATTTGAGCCGAAAATGGGTTGGAAAAGTGTTGTATTTGGCGTAATGGTCTTGTTTTTACGTGATTTGTGTGTTATTGTTATCTGATTGTTTGAGCCCGCAATGATCCCGTATTGTCGTCGGCTGACCGTCGATTTGCTGACGTTCTGCCGTCGTTCTGCCGTCGGTCGACCGTCGGTCGACTGTCGGGCGACCGTCGGGAATTGGCGTAGTCGAAAGAGAGAGTCAGAATCAGGAGTCAGGAGTCAAGAGTAAGGACTAAATAGATAATAGATGATAGATGATAGATGA
>ONMT01000094.1 GCA_900319025.1 uncultured Bacteroidales bacterium | reverse complement strand
CTCGGTCCTAACGGAGACCATATCATCAGTCTCTTCGGTGGTGGCGAGTTGAACTCTACAGACCGCCAATACACATGGTTCCGCGGCTGGGGTTATCAGTACGGAAACGGCGGTGTGCCTTATACCGACTACCGTCTGTTCAAACAGAGCCAAGAGGAGAATAGCCAATATTACTCCAACGACTTTACATACTATCGTAACTTGGCATTCTTCGGAATGGCAACTTACTCCTACAAAGGACGTTACACCATTAACGGCGTTATCCGTTACGAGGGTACCAACAAGTTAGGTAAATCTACTTCTGCTCGTTGGCTGCCGACATGGAACGTGTCCGGCGCATGGAACGCACACGAGGAGCGCTGGTGGGAGCCGACCTTCACCAAATGGTGGACGTTTGCAAGTCTGAAAGCCAGTTACTCACTCACGGCTGACCGCGGTCCGTCGTACGTAAGTAACTCGCTCGCTATCTTCCAAAGCTACACCCCGTTCCGCCCAAGCACAAACGCTTCCGAGACCGGTATCCAATTAGCTGACTTGGAGAACTCTGAGCTCACATATGAGAAAAAGCACGAGCTGAACATCGGCGTTGCTCTCGGTTTCTTTGAGAACCGATTGAACGTAGAGTTTGACTGGTACTTGCGTAATAACTACGACCTGATTGGTTTGGTTCAAACAATGGGTGTCGGCGGTCAAACAACTAAGTTCGCCAACGACGCTACTATGAAATCAACCGGTTGCGAGTTCACTATTTCTACTGTCAATATCAAGACGAAAGACTTCAAGTGGACTACGGACTGGATCTTCTCATGGGCTGAGAATAAGATTACCAAACTGCAATCTCGACCACAGATATACGAATTGGTTTCCGGATCCACCGGTTCACGTCGTGAAGGCTATCCTGTAGGCGCAATATTCAGTATTCCGTTTGCAGGTCTGACCGAGGAAGGTCTGCCGACATTCTACGTAGATAAAGACCATACCGTTATCGCCGGTCCAGGTTCATACGACCTCATCAACTTCCAAGAGTACGAGGACATCGACTGGCTGAAATACGAGGGTGTTGTTGACCCGACTATCACAGGTTCATTCGGTAATACGTTCTCATGGAAAGGTCTCAAACTGAATGTCTTCTTCACTTACAGCTTCGGTAATAAGCTGCGTCTCGACCCGCTATGCTACGTTTACGCGAGCCAATACAGCGACCTCACCGCAAGTATGAAGGAGATGAAGAACCGTTGGGTTGTGCCTGGCGACGAAGCGCATACCACTATCCCAACTATCGCTACCAAACGCCAATACCAAGACATCAACAACTTGTATTGGGGCTACTCTGCTTACAACTACTCCACAGAACGTGTGGCTAAAGGTGATTTCATCCGTCTCAAAGAAATCTCTATCAGCTACGACCTGCCTAAGAAAGTGTTGGAGAAACAAAAAGCGGTGCAAACCTTTGGTGTTAAGTTCACAGCAACAAACATCTGGCTTGCGTATGCGGACAAGAAACTGAACGGACGTGACCCTGAGTTCTATAACACCGGTGGTGTTAGCTCACCGAACCCACGCCAATTCACATTCACTGTTAAAGTTGGTTTCTAAGATGCGAATTGTTTAACCGTAAAAATGCAAACAGATATGAAAAAGATTAATATAGCAATATTCGCAATTTTAGCTGTAGCGCTTACCGGATGTAACTTCCTGGACAAGAACCCGGATATGCGCGCTTCGATTGATACCAAAGAGAAAGTGCAACTCCTTTTAGTTAGCGCGTACACGAACGCGAACTTCGGACCTATCTGCGAATTCTCTTCTGACCAAATCGTTGATAACAACGCACCGGATAAAACCGGACACACCATGGCGCTGAACCCATTGGACAAAATGTACGATGAGATCTTTGCATGGGAAGTAATCAAATCCGACGGAGGACAAGACTCTCCCAAATACATCTGGGACGGATGCTATACCGCTATTGCCACCTGCAACCAAGCGCTCCAAGCCATTGAAAAACTTGAAGCAGATGGTGTCAACATGGACCCTGAGAAAGGTGAAGCACTCGTTAGCCGAGCTTACCACCACTGGATCTTGGTCAACGTTTTCTGCCAAGCGTACAAAGATGACGAACTCAGTAAAAAAGACTTAGGAATAACCTATATCAAAGAACCGGAAACAACCGTTTCGCCTAAGTATGAAAGAGGTTCTGTCTATGATACATACAAAGCAATCGAAGAAGACTTGGAAAAAGGACTTCCTCTGATTGAAGATAGTTACTACTCGGTTGCTAAGTATCACTTTAACCAAAAAGCTGCACACGCTTTTGCGGCACGCTTCTACTTGTACAAGCGCGACTATGACAAAGTCATCTACCACGCTAACCAAGTACTGACTGCAGATGACGCTACGACACTGGCTTTGCTTTACGATGCTAAAAAAGGACGTGAGTTAGGTGACCCGGAACAAGAACAAAAGTTATGGATTGAACCGTCTGCTCCGTATAACTTGCTGATTAACACTACTATGTCACAAGCTCCGTACACCATCTTCCCGACTTATGGACGCTATCAGTACAACGGTGAAGCTTCTGACTACTCCACGCTCTGCTCTGGGCCTTGCTGGAAAGGTCAATTCAATGGATTCCCATTGTGGCTCTACAACCAAGAGCAAGGTTGCTTCTGCGCGAAGTTCCTTTCTCTGTTTGAATATACCGATAAAGTCAATGGATATGGCTTCATTCACGGTGTAACACGTGCTTTCACAACCAACGAGACACTACTCTGCCGTGCTGAAGCTAAAGCACTCAAAAATGACCTCACCGGAGCAGCAAACGACTTACGCCTCTGGATGCAAGGATATAAATGGACAAGCCGTATCGACACATTGCCCAATGGAGACATCAACCTGTCTGTAGATAAGATTAAGAGCTTCTATAGCGCAAGTGCAGACAAACACTTTGTTCCTACACTCCACAACACCGACATGAGTCCGAAATTTATTGTTACCAATGAGCAAAAACCGCTTATCTATTGTGTCCTCCATTTCCGTCGCATTGAGACCCTGCATGATGGACTCAGATGGTTCGACCTCAAGCGTTATGGCATTGAGATAACTCATAAACGCGGTACAGACCCTGTTCGTACACTCGTCTGGAACGACGACCGTCGCGCTATTCAACTTCCGCAAGACGTACGTATCGCTGGTATGCAAGAAAACCCACGCGTTAACGTAGGTGACCATGTTAGCGGCGCAGCTGTAGCAGCTCCGCTCCCTATAGACAACGGAGAAACATTGCACTTGCCGTTTATAGATTTTGGTAGTGGTTTAACTCAAAAAATAATTGACTAAGACTATGAAACGTTACTTTTATATTTTACTACTCGCAATCGTTGCAGTAAGTATGTCATCATGTAAGGACGACGTCTTCACCGACACTATCTTTGTTGACCCTGTTGAAGACGAAGATGCCTACACCAAGGAGTTTGACTTGTGGCTCAAAAAGCATTATACCGATAAGTATAACGTAGAGTTCCTCTACAAATTGGACGATAATGCTACTGACCCGAACTATAACGTAGTTCCTGTTAGCCTCGGTAAAGCAGATACTATCGCTCACTTGGCATTATATTTGTGGTACGATGTATATGACTCCATCGTTAGTCCTACCTTCCTCAAAGAATACGGACCTAAGATGATTCAATTAATCGGATCGGCCATGATCAATGCCGCACAAGGTACTGAGAAAATCGGTTACGCTGAAAATGGTAACAAGATTACGCTCCTTAAGATTAACAAAATGGAGACCAATAATATCAATCAACTCAATGAGTACATCTT
>ONMT01000122.1 GCA_900319025.1 uncultured Bacteroidales bacterium | reverse complement strand
AATATCGGAAAATCTGCTCTATTCATAGTTATTTTTCAATTCTTGATTTGTTTTGTTTTCTCTCCCAGTACGCACCATCTGATAACAGGAATTCGGCGTATTAGTTCTACTAACAGCGGCGACAACGTAAATACGGCAACCGTAAGCAACACGTACATCGCAACCGGAGGAAGCGTTGTATAAACCTTCATGCTATACCCCAAACCGGAGATGATTATATAGTGAACTACATAGATAGCAAAACTATTGCGGCACATGTAATCTGCAAACTTGGATTTCCGGTCATCAAAGCAGGCAGCGAACCATCCGATCATGGCAAGACACATCAGCCATCCATACACACAATTGAGTGGACTGCTTAGGTACACAGGAGTCGTGTTATCTTCACCGAAGGTAGTGATTAATAATGTTATACCGCTTGCTACGGCGCACACCATCAGTGGTATCCATCCTTTTCGTAATGACGTTAATACATTTTCATGCGAGAAGACGAAGTATCCGCTCAAAAAGAAAAGAAGATAAAAGAATGGTTTGTATCCGTTATAAAGACCATCCAAACTTTCGGGACGAGGGTTCATGATCAGCGTTCGGGTACCTAACCAATACAATACGCCCAACAGGATAATTCCTGCCAAACCCATCTTCCCGCAAAGCGAGTAGAACCTGTCTTGTGCATCAACCTTCCGAACGAGCAGCAAAACCAGACTAAACAACCATAGATTCTGTATAAACCATAATGGTCCCGTACCGCTCAGTGACCACGCCACATACTTAATGATGCCCGGAGTGTCGGCAAGCATGTCTATTCCATTCGTATAACTAAGTGTATGCGTGTTGAAATAACCGGCGATCCATTGAAAAACAAATAATCCTATTGTAGCAGGCACTAATAACTTGCGGGTGCGACTTTTGAACCACTCTTTCTCTGAATGAGCATCCAATGCGTACCGGGCACTGATACCTGCCAGCAAGAACAAAAGAGGCATAAACCAAGGATATAGCAAATACATGATTCCGTCTTGGTACTGAGGTAGTAAATAACATGGTAAAAGAGTACCAACAGTACGGTCACCCAACGCAAATTATCTATCCAATGTTTTCGCATGTTTTCTTATGGTTTATAATAACTATCTTCCAATATCTTCTGTGCATCTCCTTCCGCCATCAGTTGCTGGATCGTCACTTCGGGATGATGCTCTACTCCGCTCACGATGATCTCGTCGCCCTCTTGGATAAAAGCTTCTCCAAAGGAGAACGCCTGCGCGTTGAGACTGTCGGTCGTGCCTTTGGTGAAGATGATCTCGTCGGAGCTTATTGCGCCGATGCTCTCCGCCGGCAGGCGTGAGTCGTTAGTGGAGAGTTGGAGCACAAAGAGGTCGGGCTGCACATCCAACGGCAGGTCGTGGATACGGGCGGAGAAAGAGAGATCTTCTTTGCTCGGATCGGCTCCGATGATCTGCGCGAGGAATGCGCCTGCTTCGGGACTCTGCGGGATATTGGCAATCGTCGTGCCGGACGCCGCCTCTTTGTAGCAAGTTGCGCCGTTGTGTTTTGCGAACATGTCGGCGGTTGCTTCGCCGTGAGCTATCAGGCCGAAAGTGATAGACGACCCCAGCCAAAAAACAGTCTTTCCCTGCAAGGGGCTGTGCATGAGTGTCTCAAGACTGTCAAGGCTGTACTGAGGTGCATTGCCCGGCATCTCATCGCCGGAATACATGCCTTTGGGTGTGATACCCGTCCAAACGATTTTGTACTCGGGAGCACTCAGCTTTCCACATGAGAGCAGCCCTAAACAGATAGCTGCCAAAGAAAGGAATTGTTTGGTTTTCATATTGTTGGTTGTTTTATGGTATATTAATGTTCATTTTGTTAACGTGTTCAGGGTTTCGACGGAGAGTTCGCTCATGCCCTCTATGGCGTCACTTACGTTGAGCAGCAGTTTCGGGTCACTCACATCCCAATGGAACGTGCCGGAGTCACTATAGTGCGCCGTCTCCGATTGCAGCACATAGACATAGCCGAAAGTCCTGCCGTTCTGGATGAGGCGGTCGATACAGAGGACACGCTTCGCTTTGCGGTTGATGACGATGTTCCGCCAGATGATCTTGGACGGCTGTGTGTGGTAGGTCGGGGCAAAAGTAGTCTGATAAATCATGCATACCCCTTCGCTGTCCACCTCCTAGTCCGGCATCAAACCGATATATCCGTCGCTGCGGAAGGAATAGGTGTTGTCGTGACCGCTCACCGCCTTCAGTTCGTTTACCTTGAAGGGGATGTCGTTCTGCACGTCTTTTGCAAATTCCTCGCTTGTGGTTGTCCGCTGCACCGCGCAGGAGCAGAGGGCAAGGGCTAATATGTAATAGATGGTTCTTTTCATTCTGTTGTTTTTCGTAGTTGGGCGATGATGAAGCCACGGAGGGTGGTATAATACTTTGCTTGGGTGGCGGCGGTGGA
>ONMT01000084.1 GCA_900319025.1 uncultured Bacteroidales bacterium | reverse complement strand
TAATTAACATCATGATTTCTAAAAGATTAGAAGAGGCTATTAATGCCCAAATCAATGCCGAGATGTGGTCGGCATATTTATACCTCAGTATGTCTGCTTATTGCCAGGACAAAGGTTATGCTGGCATGGCAAACTGGTTTGCAATCCAGTTCAAGGAGGAGCAGGATCACGCGCAGATTTTCTACAACTACCTCATCAGCCGTGGCGGCCGTGTGCTGCTAAAGGCTATCGATGCTGTTGAGACCGAGTGGGCTTCCCCGTTGGCTGCGTTTGAGAACACGTACGAGCACGAGCAGCACGTTACTTCGCTCATCAACAATCTCATGCACATCGCTGTAGAGGAGAAGGACTACGCAGCGCAAAGCCGTCTGCAATGGTTCATCGACGAGCAGGTAGAAGAGGAAGAGAACGCCGTTGAAATCATCAACAAACTCAAGATGCTGGACGGCAACAGCTACGGTCTCTATGTGCTGGATCAGGAACTGGCGGCACGCGTATATGCAACGCCGTCACCTTTGGCTGCTAAAGCGTAATGAAGAAATTTCTTCTCATAGCCCTTGCCTGCGGACTATTCTGTAGTTGTTATCACAAGACGGATAGTCCGCGTGGCTCATGGGCAAGGGGGGCTGATCTTAGTTGGTTGAGTGAGATGGAGCATGATAGCATGTTCCATGACGATTGTATGGCCACGTTGCGCGAGATGGGTATGAACGCCGTGCGACTTCGTGTATGGGTCAATCACAAGACAGGATGGAGCAACAAGGACGACATGCTCACTCTCGCTAAACGGGCAGCCAAACAGGGGCAACGGATCATGATCGACATCCATTATTCGGATTTCTTCGCCGACCCGAGCCACCAGACTATTCCTGCCGCATGGCAGAACTACGACTACGAAACGATGCTGGAAGCCGTGCGCGAACACACGCTCTATATCCTTTATGCGCTCAAGGAAGCCGGCGTCAAGCCCGAATGGGTACAGATCGGCAATGAGACGCCGAATGGCATGTTATGGCCGATGGGAAAGGTAAATAAGGAAGAAGGCGAGTGGGCGCACTATGCCGGATTTACGGCGATGGGGTATAAATCCGCAAAGGAGGCATTCCCGGATATCACCGTCATCGTTCATGTTGATAACGCCTATGAGCAGCGCGATTGGTTCTGGGCTCAGATGGCGGCTCACGGCGGCAAATGGGATATGATTGGACTGTCTCATTACCCGATGATGAGCGCTTGGAACGGCGGTAAGACATGGCAGGAGATGAACGAATTGGCAGAAGCCAATATCCGCCGTCTTATCAGCCAATGGCATTGCCCTGTGATGATTGCGGAGATCGGTATGTTTGCTAACGACACGCTTTCTGCTACCGTCATGGCGGATTTTGTAGAACGTGCACAAGCCATCGACTCCTGCGCAGGAATCTTCTACTGGGAGCCGGAGTGCTATGGTAATTGGAGGCCGGCGGAGTATATACCGCTGGGTTGGAACGGCTATGATATGGGAGCCTTCACGCCGGAAGGAAAACCTTCTGAAGTGATGGAGATTCTCCTTTCAAGCCATAAGTGATAGATATAAATATTTGTAAAATTTTATATATTGGGAATGAAAGATATTTTTGATTTAACAGGCCGCGTAGCGTTGGTAACCGGTTGTTCGGGCGGCTTGGGAGTGCAGATGGCTAAAGCGCTTGCGGCTCGTGGAGCGAACTTGGTGATTATCGCTCGTCGGTATGAGAAGTTGGTAGAAGTGCAGAAAGCCATTGAGGCAGAGTTTGGTATTCAGGTATTGCCGTTACAATGCGACATCACCAATACCGAGGCTGTCAATTGGATGGTAGATAAAGCCATCAAACAGTTTGGACGCATTGATATTGTCGTAAATAACGCCGGCACAGGAGCAGTTGCTCCGGCGGAGGATATTACCGATACGCAGTTTGAAAATGAGATGCAGACGGATCTCTTTGGTACGTTCCGTGTGGCACGTGCAGTAGCGAAGAAATCGATGATCCCGAATAACTATGGTCGCGTGATCAATATCGCGTCCATGTATGGTCTGGTGGGTAATAAGATTGCTCCCGCAGCCCCTTACCATGCTGCCAAAGGCGGTGTTGTCAATCTGACACGAGCTTTGGCTGCAGAGTGGGGTAAACACGGCATTACGGTCAATACCATCTGTCCGGGTTATTTCATTACGCCGCTGACCAAAGAGACTTTGGAGTCTGAATATTTCGCCAATTACGCAAAAACGGTTATCCCGATGGAGCGTTATGGTCATGAGGGCGAACTGGATAGTGCTGTGGTATTTCTGGCTTCCGATGCTTCGACATATGTTACCGGTGTGGCTCTGCCCGTAGATGGCGGATACACATGCGTATAATTACGCTAAACAGGCTCAAAGTGGTGGATTATTTCACCACTGCCTTCTTTACCATCGAAGTCTCGCTGCGTATCTGGTGTGCCGACCTCATTGACGACAAATATAGATGTAGATTTCGGAATGGCTGATTATATTAACTAATTATATGTGAAGATGAAAGATCGCTTGAAAAAACTCTTATTAAATGACAAGTTTATCCTTGTGGTTATTTTGATAAACTCAGTCCTGATCTATATGCAAGTAGCCGGATATGAAGATAAGTTTATCGGCTCCTTGGATATGGTGTGTACACTCATCTTCCTGTTTGAAATGATCGTCAAACATAGTGAATACGGTTTTCGGGAGTATTGGCGAGACGGGTGGAATAGATTGGATGGAACATTAGTAATACTTTCATTGCCATCTGTGGCCGCGCTCTTTATTCCTAATGAGTATACGGGCTTGTCATTATTCATGATCTTCCGTCTTTTACGTGTGATTCGATTCTTCCGCGTATTACATTTCTTTCCTAATTTCACCAAAGTAGTGCAAGGCTTTAAAGCAGCAATGCGAGAGTCGTATGCAATATTATTAAGTTTTGCGGTTATTATTGTTATTTTTGGCTTACTCAATTGTAGTTTGTTCAGGGAGGCAGATCCTGAGCACTTTCAAACGCCTTTGCGTTCTATTTATGCAGTATTTCAAATATGCACTATCGAAGGCTGGTACGAGATTCCCAATACAGTCGCATCTTATTACGGTGCGTCTTCGGTAACCGCTGAATTTATCCGTTTGTATTTCTGTGCGTTGCTTATATTAGGCGGCATTATTGGCATGTCATTCATTAATTCTATCTTCGTTGATGCAATGGTGGCTGATAATAATGATGTGGTCAAAGCTAAATTGGAAGAGATACAAAAGACACTAGATGAACTAAAAGAAAAATCTAAATGATAGTGTACACGACAATATGGGCTGGAGAAACAAAATATACGACACGATAGAGACAGAACGCAACTCAATCATTAGCAAAATATATGATTGGTCAATGTTGTTTTTTATTGTCATCAGTATTATTCCGCTTGCGTTTCGTGAACAGAATGTGTGGTTAGAATGGTTTGACAAAGTATCAGTTACGGTCTTTATTGTCGATTATTTGCTACGTTGGTTAACTGCTGACCTGCGCATGAATAATCGCCCTAAATGGGTGGCTTTTCTTACGTACCCATTTTCTGCCTTCGCAATCGTAGATTTACTATCAATCTTACCTTCTGTAGCCTTTGTGAACAAGGCTCTCAAATTATTCCGTATTACGCGTCTTTTTAAAATACTGCGCGTGTTCAAATTCATTCGCTACTCAAGGAATGTACAAATTTTGTTAAAAGTACTCTACAAAGAGCGTCATATCCTGTTTGTCGTATTATGGATTGCGCTATTTTACATAGTAGTTACAGCATTAATAATGTTTAATGTAGAAGAGTCTGCAATGTTTGAGGATTTCTTTGATGCTCTCTATTGGGCCACTACTACGCTAACAACTGTTGGGTATGGCGATATCTATCCCGCAACTGATATGGGGAGAATAATAAGTATGCTTTCCGCTATTCTGGGTGTGGCTATTATTGCTTTGCCGTCAGGTGTAATTACGGCAAGTTACTTAGACGAGTTGAGAGAAGCGAAGAATGAGGAAAAAGATACTCAAACCAGATAATTCATATGCGAAAAAGAAACAAAATTTATACTATTTTACTGATGGCAGGTATAGTTATATTTGCTACGCTTTTTATCGGGTTCCGGATGTTGGATAGAGGAGAAACTACCGACAAAAGTGCTCCTATTACTGACGATTTGCCATACGAATTGCCGCGATTGAATAATCATCAGCCGGAACAAGTGATTGAACACTTGGGATACACAGTCAGTTATAATCCCCAATGGCTTGTGCCTAATTGGGTGGCATATGAATTAACTAATTCCGAGACATATGGAGAGCAAGAGCGTTCTAATCATTTTAAGCCGGATCCTTTAGTAAAAGGAGATCCGGTTGTGACGAGTGATTATTCAAAATCCGGATATGACAGAGGCCACATGGCTCCAGCGGCGGATATGAAATGGTCAGAACAGGCAATGCGGGAAAGTTTCTACATGACGAATATCTGCCCGCAAATCCACAGCCTTAATGCC
>ONMT01000083.1 GCA_900319025.1 uncultured Bacteroidales bacterium | reverse complement strand
GCCAAGTTGTCCGGAGCAAGCCTATCATCTCACCGGCAAAGGACTGGAACTGTATGAGAAGTTAAAAGGCGAGGTAAATGAGTAATCGGTTACAAATTGTAACCAACTGAAAATACTATGAAACGTCCTGGAAAACATCTTAAAAAACTCCAACAACTCGTTGGAGAAATACCAAATAAATGAGAAGATTTTGCCAAATTTAAGCTTGAAAGTAAAAAAATAAGCTAAAAAGTAATTTTTTTTGTCTAAAATTTGGCGGTTCCAACTTTTTTATATAATTTTGCCAAAATTTTCAAAAATCATGGAGCTGCAAGAAATATTTGCTCAAAGGCTTAAAAACGCTCGTATAAGGTGCGGTTTTTCTAGTCGGGATTTGGCGGGGGCAATAAATTATAAGGTTTCTGCCGAAACTTTGCGTAATTATGAGAATGGTAAATCCTTTCCCAATAGTGAGGTAATGGAGGAGCTTCTCTCTGCTTTGAATGTCAAGATAGATGACCTGTTTAGACCTTTTTCTATCGACTGGAACGAGGTAAATTTCAATTTTAGAAAACGGAAAAGTATATCAAAGAATCTCGAAGGGGCTATATTGCAACAAATAAAAGATGATGCAGAGCATTATATAGAGTTAGAAGAAACGTTTAGCCTGCGTCCGACGGTTATTGAACTAATTGCATATACCCGTAGGAATATGGTAGTGAATGCTTCGATGGCCAGAATAGTAGCTCAAGGAGTGCGGAAATATCTTCATATCTCAGAAGAACCTATTGTTAGTCTGCAAGATATGGTTGAAAGATGTGGTATTAAATTGCTTCCGATTTCCGTTCCTGCGAAAATGGATGGAGTCAATTTTGAATGCAATGGTCACGTATTTATATGTTATAACACTTGTTCTGATAATGTAGAGAGAAGGAGATTTACTATAGCGCATGAACTAGGGCATCTGCTATTGAATATCCCGCAAACTCAAATAGAAAACGAGGAAAGATTATGTGACGCATTTGCTTCGGAATTGATATTGCCGGGTAATAAACTAAAGCAAATGCTTGGAGAAAACCGGCATAATATTTCTTTGCAGGAACTGAAACAAATACAATCTCTTTTTGGAATTTCAGTAGATGCGATCATGTATGCTGCAAAGTCGCATAATATCATCACCGAAAATAGATTCAAAACCTATTTTATGATAAAGAGAGGTAATGAGAGCTTGGCAAAAGATATAGATAGGTCGGAGTTTCAGGAGGACGATAAGAATAGGTATACTGCATTAGTTTATCGTGCGTTATCCAGCGAACGAATCACTGTGGCTAAAGCCGCATATTTCCTAAATACAAGCATCCAAGAGGTGTCAAATAATCTCAAACTGGTATAATAGATGCGAGATATAGTGATATATGATGCTTGTGTGTTTATCGATGCGATAAATATGGGGATTTTGGAAGCTTTATCTAAGGCTGGTGCCATAATTCACACAACATCATTGGTTACTAACGAGATATTGCTTCCAGTGCAAAAAAACGCCATTGAAAAGTGGCTTAATATTCAGGTTCTTCGATACGATACCATTGATCAGTATGATGAGCTAAACAAATTTAGGTCAACCATATATCCTCAGAAGAATCTATCATTACCCGATTTTTCTGTCCTTAAATTGGCTATAGATATGGCCGTGCCATTGTATACATCGGATAGCGGATTGCGCAAAGTAGCACAGATTCATGGAGTGCAAGTGCATGGTAGCCTGGGTTTGGTTATCGAGTTATACCGATGTGGCGCGTTGTCAAAAGTAGAAGCGCAAGTAGCAATAGATAAACTACAAGAAACTAATTCAAGGATTTCTGAACGCGTTATTGAAGAAGCATTGCATGAGTTAGGATTTATGAAATCTAAATAACATGGCATGAACATCTAGTAGCAAGGGATAATCAAGTTGTGTTAGTCTTATATCTTATACATCTGTGAGGCAAAACTGATATTACAATTTTATGCTTTAAAAATGACAAAAACGAGAAAATTAATGAATTAATTATTAAAATCTTGTTTATGTCATTTTTTTTTAGTACTTTTGTACCCAAATTTGGTACGCAGAAAATAGACAACAGATATGGAAAAGAAATTTGTAGTGACTATCGGGCGGGAGTTTGGTACCGGCGGTAGGCAGATTGCCACAGAACTGGCGAAAGAGTTAGGCGTGGAGTTGTACGACAAGGGGTTGCTGAAGCAACTGGAGGAGCGTTACGACATGAGTCAGGAGGATATCGACAAGGTGAAAGGCATGAAGAAGAGCTGGTGGTTTGAGACGGTATCGCAGGACCTCTATAATGACGAGGAGTTTATCGTGCGGTCGCTAGCAGAGAAAGAGTCGTGCGTCATCCTCGGTCGTACGGGATTTCATATCTTCCGCGATAATCCCAATGCGTTCAAGGTGTTCCTGATTGCCGACAAGGCATTCCGGCGTGACAAAGTGGCACGGCGGTTGAACATCAACGAGGGAAGTGCGGATCTGCTGATAGACAAGGTAGATGAGGCGAGGGAGAACTTCACCAATACCTTCAGCGGCAAGAGCCGTTACGATGCGCGGAACTATGACCTGGTGCTGAATGTAGCAGGTCTGGAGCCGAAACAGATAGCGCAGTTCATCGCAGAGTGCGTGAGGGAGAGGATTGGGATTTAGGATTTAGGGTTTAGGGTTTATGATTTAGGGTTTAGGATTTAGGACGGCCTGCGGCCTATAGATGATAGATGATAGATGGATAGATGATATTATCGTACGAAGAGATAGATAGGGAGGAATGGAGTAGGCTTGTGAAGACAAGTGCTACGGGGACGTGGTTTCAGACGCCGGAGGCGTATTGCTTCTACGAAAGTATGCCGGAATTTTTCCGGCCTTTTGTAGTAGCCGTTGAACGAGTGAACGATTTAACGAATGAACGGACACTTCGTGGGGTATGTGTGGGGTATGTGACGAAGGAGAAGAATGCGATAAAGCAGTACTTTACAAGGAGAGCGATCATTATAGGAGGGCCTTGTCTCGCTGACGACTGCAGCATGGATGAGGCGGAGGCGCTAATGAAAGCGGTGAGGGAAAAACTCTCATTCACTCCTTCACTCATTCACTCCTTCATTCATTCTCCCATCTATATCGAGACGCGGAATTTTAATGATTACAGCCGATGGAAAGAGGCGTTTGAGAAAGCGGGATTTGAGTATCAGAAGCATCTGAACTTCCATGTGGATTGTACGGACAAAGAGGCGATGTGGGAGCGGATGAGTGAGAATCGCTGTCGCCAAGTGCGAAAAGCACATGCGACGGTTGAATGTTTAATGAATGAAGGAATTAGTGAGTTAGATGTACGGGAGTGGTATGAGATACTGAAGGAGTTATATCGGACGAAAGTAAGGACGCCGCTTTGGCCGGTGGAGTTCTTCTTGGAAGCTTATCGGCAAGGGGTAGGGAAATTTATGATCGTGCGGCACGAAGGGAAGATCATCGGCGGAAGTATGGTAGTGGTAATGAGTGAAGGAATGAATGAGTTAAGGAATGAAGGATGTGTGTATGAGTGGTTTGAGTGCGGGATGAATGCGCAATACAAGGATCAGTATCCGTCGGTTTGCGCTACGTACGCAGGGATGTGCTATGCCGCAGAGAATGGTATGGCGAGATATGACATGATGGGTGCCGGAGAGCCGGGAGTGCCGTACGGCGTGCGGGATTTCAAGGCAGAGTTCGGAGGGAAGATGGTTGAGCACGGGAGGTTTGAATATATTTGCAAACCGCTATTGTACAAGATAGGAACAATAGGAGTAAAGGTGTTGAAGAAATTTAAGATTTGATATGCATATAACATTGATTGCAGGGGCGAGGCCCAATTTTATGAAGATCGCGCCGTTGATTAAGGCGATTCAGGAGTGGAATGAACGTTTAACGAATGAACGAAGTCTCATTCAGTACAGATTGGTGCACACGGGACAGCATTATGACAAGAACATGAGCGACACGTTCTTCGAGGAGTTGGGAATTCCTGCTCCGGATGTGAACCTCGGTTGCGGCGGTGGTACGCAGGCAGAACAGACGGCGGCTATCATGGTGGCGTTTGAGAAAGAGCTGATGGCGCATCCGACGGATGTGGTGCTGGTCGTAGGCGATGTGACAAGCACAATGGCTTGCTCTATCGTAGCGAAGAAACTGAACACCAAAGTATGTCACGTAGAGGCCGGAATCCGGAGTTGGGACCTGACGATGCCCGAAGAGATCAACCGCATGGTAACGGATAGTCTGGCGGACTATATGTTCACCACATCAGAAGTCGCTAACCGGAATTTAGTCCGGTTGGGAGCGACGTTAATGAGTGAACGAATGAACGAATTAACGAATGAACGGAGTCAGCAACGCGTATGGTTTGTGGGGAATGTGATGATCGACACGCTGATGGCGAACAGAGCACGGTTCCGGAAGCCGCAGGTATGGGATGAACTGGGACTCAAGGAGAAGGAATATATCGTGATGACGATGCATAGGCCCGGCAACGTAGATGAAGAGAGTCATCTGAAGGCCATGATGGAGCAGATCATCACCAATGTACACGGGCTGCCGATCATTTTCCCGATACATCCGAGAACGGCGTTAAGGCTGAAGGAGTTAATGAGTGAAGGAGTTAACGAGTTAATGAATGAGCGATTCTCGAATCTGCATATCGTGGAACCGATGGGGTATCTGGAGTTCAACTATCTGGTAGAACGCGCGAAAGCCGTAGTGACGGATAGCGGCGGTATCACCGAAGAGACGACGGTGATGGGCGTGCCGTGTATCACGCTGCGCGACAATACCGAGCGCCCGGAGACATGCACGGTAGGAACGAACGAGTTGATCGGTACCGATCCGAAGGCCATCAAGCCGGCGCTGGACAAGCTTTTTGCCGGAGAATGGAAGAAAGGTGCGATCCCGGAGTTATGGGACGGACATACTGCTGCTCGAATCGTAGAGATTCTCGCGGGATTAGGAGATAGGACGGCCTGACGGCCTATAGGAG
>ONMT01000112.1 GCA_900319025.1 uncultured Bacteroidales bacterium | reverse complement strand
AGAACCGGTTCCGCCAAGCGAACAGATTTTCAAGCGCCATACCCACCAAACGCACGTGATGTTAGGCAGCCGCGCGTACGAATTAGGCAACAAAAACCAACTCACGGCGTATCTATTGAACAACATCTTAGGCGGCGGAAGTCTGAACTCACGCCTGAATCTGAGTCTGCGTGAACAGAAAGGTCTGGTCTACACAGTAGAATCACAATACGTACCACTGAGCGATACCGGCTACTGGAACATTTACTTTGCATGCGATGCACACGACTTGGAACAGTGCATGGATTTAGCTAAGAAAGAGTTACGCCGCCTGCGAGACGAACGACTGACACCAATGCAACTCCATCGCGCCATACAGCAACTCCATGGACAAATGGCTATATCTGCTGAAAATCAGGAAAATAACGTGCTGGCGATGGGAAAATCAATGCTCTATCATAATTATTCACCCACCTGGCAGGAGGTATTCAGCAAGATTGAACATATATCTGCTGACAATTTGCAACGTGTAGCAAATGAATTGTTTGCAGAAAACAACATTTTTACCCTTTTTTATGCATAATTTGGTCACAAAATGACAAAATACGTGAAAAAATGACATAAAAACGCAAAAAAAGTAAAAAATATTTGCGTATGTTATTTTTTTGTCGTACCTTTGCGCGATTTTTCGTATTTATGCGAAGAATGGCATTGAATAAACATAATAAAGTAGTATAAACTCAATCGTACAAAAGATGAAGAAAGTATTTACTCTTTTCGCTGTACTGGTGTTTAGTCTTGCCGCGATGGCAAATATTCACGTAAGCGGTACAGTCGTTGACGAGAAAGGCGAGCCGGTCATTGGTGCGAGCGTACTGGTGAAAGGTTCAACCAGTGGTACCATCACCGACTTCGATGGTAACTTTGAATTTGATGTTCCTGACAAGGCCGTCCTCGTAATCAGTTACGTGGGAATGAAGAACCAGGAACTGGCAGCTAAGCCGAAAATGACGATTACTATGACGGAGAACACCGAGGTAATCGAAGAAGTCGTTGTAACCGGTATGGTTAAGCAGGACAAACGTCTGTTTACCGGTGCGACAACAAAGTTGGAGGCGGAAGAAACGATGCTGTCCGGTATGGCTGATGTCAGCCGTAGCTTGGAAGGTCGTGCTGCAGGTGTGAGCGTACAAAACGTATCCGGTACCTTCGGTACAGCTCCAAAAATCCGCGTCCGCGGTGCTACGTCTATTTACGGTTCATCCAAACCGTTGTGGGTTGTGGATGGTGTCGTACTGGAAGACGCAGTAGAGATGAGCGCAGACGACCTGTCTTCGGGTGATGCTAAAACGCTGATTGCCAGCGCTATCGCAGGTATCAACGCCGAGGATATCGAGTCATTCCAAATCCTGAAGGATGGTTCTGCTACATCTATATATGGTGCACGCGCTATGGCGGGTGTCATTGTTGTCACCACGAAACGCGGTCAAGCCGGTAAATCCAGCCTCAACTATACGGCAGAGCTTACCTATCGTATGATTCCGTCGTATAGAGACTATAACATTTGTAACTCTCAAGAGCAAATGGGTATCTATCAAGAACTTGAGCGCAAAGGTTGGCTTGAGTATTCTACACTTGCCAGCGCTAAGAACTACGGCGTATATGGTAAGATGTACGAATTGATTGGTAAAGCGGAAGCAGGTGGCGTTGGCTTGGAGAATACTCCTCACGCTAAGAACAACTATCTCCGCGAGGCGGAGTTCCGCAACACGGACTGGTTCAAGGAGCTGTTCAACAACACGATTATGCACAACCACTCGTTGTCCTTCTCTACAGGTACCGAGCGCGCTCGTGTCTATGCTTCACTTTCTGCTATGCACGATCCGGGATGGTATAAGTCCAGCGACATGATGCGTTTCACAGGTAACATGAACGCCAGCTTTGACATTCTGCCGAGTCAATATAAACAAAAACTGACGGCAAGTATCGCTACAATGGGTAGCTACCGTAAGCAGAAAGCTCCGGGAACAATCTCCGCACAAACAGACCCTATCTCCGGTGTCGTTAGTCGTGAGTTTGATATCAACCCATTCTCTTACGCAATGAATACTGCCCGCGTAATGGATCCGAAAGAGCACTATCGTCGTAACTACTGCGACTTCAATATCAATGAGGAGTTGGATATGAACTACATTGATATTAAGGTGACGGATTTGAAGTTCCAAGGCGAATTGAACTACAAGCCTATTCGTGGTTTAGAGTTCAATGCACTCGGTGCTATCCGTTATCAGATGAGCCGCCAGGAGCACAATATTTTGGACGAGAGTAACCAAGCTCGCGCTTATCGTGCCGGTGTTAACCCGG
>ONMT01000081.1 GCA_900319025.1 uncultured Bacteroidales bacterium | reverse complement strand
CTAAAAATAAAAGAAAAATTTGTGTATATGCAATTTTTGTCGTATATTTGCAGGCTGAAATGAATAGTAGGCATAAAAGCAAATAAATAATCACCATTATACAACAAATTTTTTTAAAAACATGGAAGAAAAATTGAACCTGTTGGCTGATTTTCCTGCCGTCTCGACCAAAGAGTGGAAAGACAAAATCATCGCCGACCTCAAAGGCGCCGATTTCGACAAGAAACTTGTTTGGCGCACACCGGAAGGGTTTAATGTACAGCCTTTCTACCGCCAGGAGGACCTGCGCGGACTGAAAACAACTGTTTCCGCTCCCGGACAATTCCCTTATGTTCGTGGTACGAAAACAAACAACGAGTGGGCTATTCGCCAAAACGTTTGTGCCTGTGAGAACGCGCGTAAAGCAAACAAACTTGCGCTCGATATTCTCAACAAAGGTATTACTTCTCTCGGTTTCTGCCTGAATGCAGAAAAACTCAACTACCGCTACATCAAGAACCTGCTAAAGGATATCGATGCACGCGCTATTAACATCAACTTCACCATCTGCCCTTGCAAAGCGCCTGAGTTAGCAAGTATCCTCGTGCGCTATTATGGTCGCTGCGGCTATGACTTCAAGGCTGTTTATGGCTCTATTAACGTGGATCCGATAAAGGGCATGTTGCTCAAGGGTAAGGACCTGAGCCGCGAACAAGTGGCTGAGAAGCTTGTTGCTGCCGTCAACGCTTGCAAGACGTTGGTTAACTACCGCGTTGTAGGTGTGAACAGCGTTGTCTTCAATAACTCTGGTGCTTACTGTGCACAAGAGTTGGCTTATGCGCTCGCTTGGGGTGCCGAGTACATGACGATGATGACCGAAGCCGGTGTGCCTAACTATCTCGCAGCCCGTGAGATTCGTTTCAACATGGGTATCGGCGGTAACTACTTCATGGAGATTGCTAAGTTCCGTGCCGCTCGTCTGCTCTGGGCGAAGATTGTAGAGGCTTATAAAGCGCCTATCTTCACTACCGCATTGCGTAATGCTGCGAAGATGAATGTCTGCGCTGAGACCAGCCGCTTCAACATGACTATCTTCGACGCATATGTTAACCTGCTCCGCTCACAGACTGAGACTATGTCTGCTGCTTTAGCCGGTGTAGATGAAATCGTTGTTACGCCGTTTGACGTTACCTACGAGCGCCCGACTGATTTCGCTGAGCGTATCGCACGTAACCAACAACTGCTTCTCAAAGAGGAGGCTCACTTCGACAAGGTTGTTGACCCTGCTGCAGGTTCGTACTATCTGGAGAACCTCACCAACTCTATCGCTGCTGAAGCATGGAAACAGTTCCTCGCTATCCAAGAGCAAGGTGGTTTCTTCGAAATGGTGAAGGCAGGTAAAGTGCAAGAAGCTGTTGCTGCTAACCTCAAAGCTCGTCTCGCTGACGTAGCTAAACGCAAAGAGGTGCTGCTCGGTTCTAACCAGTTCCCGAACTTCAACGAGAAAGCAGCTAAGAAGATTAAGGACAACGCTGGCGCTTGCAGTTCTATCTGCAACTGCAAGGAATCAAGAGTCAAGAATCAAGAATCAGGACCGAAATGCTCCTGCAATGGTGATAAGTCCTTACTCCCAACCTTGCCTGTAGCAAGAGCTGCAGAGGAGTTTGAACAACTTCGTCTCGAGACAGAAGGTGCTAAGAAACAACCTGTTGCCTTTATGCTCACTATCGGTAACCTCGCTATGCGTATCGCACGTGCACAATTCAGTTGCAACTTCCTCGCTTGCGCAGGCTATAAGGTTATCGACAATAACGGCTTCAAGTCCGTTCACGAAGGTATCAAGGCTGCTCGTAAGGCGAAAGCGGATATTATCGTTCTCTGCTCGTCTGATGACGAATATGCAACCTTTGCTCCACAAGCTTGGTTAGAGCTCGAAGGCGCTAAAGAGATGTTTATCGTGGCTGGTGCTCCTGCTTGCATGGAAGACCTCCAAAAGCTCGGCATCCAGAACTTCATTCACGTCCGCTGCAACGTGCTCGAAACATTGAAACAATATAATGCGCAGTTGCTTAAGTAGAATCAGGAATCAAGAATCAGGATTCAAGACAAAAATGTACAGACTGATATATGCATAACTTTCGTAAACTCGACACATGGCTTGACGGCGTGGAATTAGCGGATACTATTTATACGCTGACTGCGTCTTTCCCGAAGACGGAAATTTACGGTTTGTCGTCTCAGATGCAGCGCGCTGCCGTGTCAGTGCCTTCGAATATTGCTGAAGGTTCGGGCAAAGGTAGTGACCGTGACTTTGCACGCTTCGTTTCTATCTCGCTCGGCTCGCTCTTTGAGTTGGAGACGCAGATCGAGATAGCATATCGTCGTGGTTACATCTCCACAGAGGCTTATTACGCTTTACGTCCGAAAGTAGAGAGTTTACAGAAAAGGATTTATAATTTGCGCGTGCATTTAGCACCCGACTTGGATGCTATGCCCGCGACACCTGCTAATTCATTTTAGTCTTTATTCCTTATTCCTGACTCCTTAATCCAAATACAATTATGAAACCTGATTTTTCAAAGATTGATATCAAAAAAGTGGCTGCAAGTAAGGTCTTGGGACCGAATACAGCCGACTGGCAGACGCCCGAACTCATCGACGTCAAGCCCGTTTATACCAAAGAAGACCTCCAAGGCATGGAGCATCTGAACTATGCTTCAGGTATTCCTCCATTCCTTCGTGGCCCGTACAGCGCTATGTACCCGCTGCGTCCTTGGACTATCCGCCAATACGCCGGATTCTCCACCGCCGCTGAGTCTAACGCTTTCTATCGCCGTAACCTCGCTTCCGGTCAGAAAGGTCTGTCCGTAGCATTCGACCTCCCGACACACCGCGGATATAATGCCGATAACATGCGTGTCGTTGGTGACGTAGGTAAAGCCGGCGTAAGTATCTGCTCACTCGAGGATATGAAAGTCCTCTTTGCAGGTATTCCTTTGAACAAGATGTCCGTCTCCATGACCATGAATGGTGCCGTGCTGCCTATTCTGGCGTTCTATATCAACGCCGGTCTTGAGCAAGGCGCTTCGCTCGAGGAAATGGCTGGTACCATCCAGAACGATATTCTTAAAGAGTTCATGGTACGTAATACCTATATCTACCCGCCTAAGTTCTCGATGAAGATTATCGCAGATATCTTCGAATATACCTCGCAGAACATGCCTAAGTTCAACTCTATCTCTATCTCCGGTTACCACATGCAAGAAGCAGGTGCTACCGCTGATATCGAGCTCGCTTACACGCTTGCCGATGGTATGGAGTACCTCCGCGCAGGTGTTAACGCCGGCATGAGCGTGGATACGTTCGCTCCACGTTTGTCCTTCTTCTGGGCAATCGGTATGAACCACTTTATGGAGATTGCTAAGATGCGTGCAGGACGTATGCTCTGGGCGAAGATTGTTAAGTCCTTCGGCGCTAAGAATCCGAAGTCTATGGCTCTTCGTACCCACTGCCAGACATCCGGTTGGTCACTCACAGAGCAAGACCCGTTCAATAACGTTGGCCGTACGTGTATCGAGGCTATGGGTGCCGCTCTCGGTCATACCCAGTCGCTCCACACCAATGCGCTTGACGAGGCTATTGCACTGCCGACAGACTTCTCTGCTCGTATTGCACGTAACACGCAGATATACATCCAAGAGGAAACCAAAGTCTGCAAGGAGATTGACCCATGGGCTGGTTCGTACTATGTAGAGTCTCTGACCAAAGAGATTATGGACAAAGCTTGGGCGCATATTCAGGAGATTGAGAAACTCGGTGGTATGGCTGCTGCTATCGAAACAGGTATTCCTAAGATGCGTATCGAGGAAGCTGCTGCACGTACGCAAGCACGTATCGACTCAGGTAACCAGAAGATCATCGGCGTGAACGAATATCGTCTTGACCATGAGGATCCAATTGATATCCTTGAGATTGATAACACCGCTGTTCGCGAAGAGCAAGTTGCTCGTCTCAAAGAACTCCGTGCACATCGTGACGAGAAGGCGGTACAAGAGGCTTTGGCTGAAATCACTAAGTCCGTTCAGGCATGGGCTGATGGCGGTAAGGGAGAGAACCTCCTCGCGCTCGCTGTCAAAGCAGCCGGTCTCCGCGCTTCATTGGGTGAAATCTCCGACGCTTGCGAGAAAGTCGTTGGACGTTATAAAGCAACTATTAGAACTATTTCAGGAGTGTATAAAGCAGGAACAACTTCGGACGCCGAGTTCCAGGAAGCTTGTCGTCTTACGGCTGAGTTCGCTAAGAAAGAAGGTCGTCAGCCGCGTATCATGATTGCTAAAATGGGACAAGACGGTCACGACCGTGGTGCCAAAGTAGTAGCTACCGGTTATGCCGATTGCGGTTTTGACGTAGATATGGGTCCGCTCTTCCAAACTCCGGAAGAAGCCGCTAAACAGGCAGTGGAGAACGACGTTCACGTACTGGGCGTTTCCAGCCTTGCAGCAGGTCACAAGACCCTCATCCCGCAAGTGATTGCTGAGCTCAAGAAACTCGGTCGTGAGGATATCATGGTTACTGCCGGTGGTGTCATCCCAGCGCAGGACTACGACTTCCTCTACAAAGCCGGCGTTGCCGCTATCTTTGGTCCTGGTACGAGCGTTGCTCACTCCGCGAAGATTGTCATGCAACTTTTGATGAACGAGCAGTAATCTTCTGGAAGAATTCAATAAAATGGCGCTCTTATGGAGTGCCATTTTTTTGTACCTAAGCAACGCAAAATTATTTATTATTAGAGCATGTTGGTGCTCTTTTTTTTGTCCCTTTTCTATAAAAATGCAAAATAAATTTGCATAATTAAAAAAAAAGCAGTACTTTTGCAGCAAATTTGATATAAAACCATTAAAAATTAAACATTATGAAAACGAGATTAATTTTATTATTAGCAATTGCATGTACTTTATTAGCATGCAAAAACGAGGTATTAGTTCCCTCGACAAATGACCCAGTCGCCAAAAAAGATGCAGTTAATCCTGACTTGAATATGACTAAAGGTCGAATTCTCGCTACCATCGGATGTTATAAAGATGAATCTACAAAAAATAACAAGGAGAAATCACCATATTATGAGGGCTGCGTTATTGAGACGGAAGACAAGGATACCTTCCTGACATTCAATTTTGAACAAGATTTAGTGCCTATAAAATATGGTGAAAAAGTAATTTCAGTTGATATTCCGTTTGCCTTTGCATACACTTTACTCAGTAAAGACGACGACCGCTATGTTACTTTTGATCCGCCTTTGTTAACAATGGAAAAAGAAATGTTTCGCAAGCCCTTGGATGAGCTACAGCAAGCTGTGATTTATGTAAAAGATAGATGAACCAAGTGCGGTAAACCGCATAGATTATAGATGATAGATGAACCTTTTGCGGCTGAAGCCTTATTTTAGATTGTAGATTTAATATTTGAGATTTTCGGAGCGGGGCAAATTGTCTC
>ONMT01000079.1:4064-9778 GCA_900319025.1 uncultured Bacteroidales bacterium | reverse complement strand
GGCCAGATCATCGTTGATACGACCAAGACAAGTAAGTTGAACCTCGGCGCGGAGTTCCAACCCGGCGGCTATTTCTTGCGCACCAGTTCGGGTCGTAATATCCGTTTGGTTCCGAATGCAGACTATACTATCTGGACTTGCGAGGAGATGTGGCATATCACAGAGGCATATGCTAATCTGTTCATCAAAGCAACCATGTTTACCGGCTCCGAGTATGACGAACACGATGAGGGCGCAGATATTGAGGGTTGGAGTAAGTGGATACGCGGTACGGATGTACCTCTTGTCGGTGGTGAGTCCATTATTGACCAAGATGGTTGGGCACGAATTCATGTCAATAGTACCGACTCCAATGGACATCTTGAGTTCGTACTCGCGAACCCCGATCGGCATATTCACTACGATAACAACTCATTCGTAGGTGAACAGATTCCCGACCAGTATCCAATGCATGGTGAGACCTCCGTTGTCGTACGTGAGCCGCGTTTGGTCGGCGGATTTGAGTTCCATGGTTGGAATAAGCAAGCCAACGGAAGTGGTAAAACCTATCTGCCAGGAGATACGATTAATCTGTCTGAGGGTCTCACTACGCTGTACGCGCAAGCAGAATATACCGGTACGATTCACGTGGCGCTCTCGTTTAAGAACGACGGCAAGCGTTACTTCCTGACCCACCCGGGTACGGCAGCACCGCGTTTCTCCCGTGCACGATACATAAAAGACTGGACCAACGCATGGCAGGGTATGGCGAATGCCGATAACTTGGATGATAATTATCTCAATACCTTTAAGGTACTTACGCATCCTAATCCTTGCTCTCAGTGTGGAGAAACGGAGGTTGTGCTTGACCCACGACGTGAGATGCGGCATGGCGCTATCGACTCGTTGCTGTTCTACGAGCACTTCGCTCCGGGTCAAGAAGAATACCTTGGTTTGTATTATGAAGCTCCGAATACCATTTTAGCGAATACCACTTGGGCAGGTCTGTTCATGTCGTCGGCAACGGGCGGACGAAACGGTTGGCCGGACTACACCGTAGCGGATGTTCAGAACACCAAACTGTCTTCCACTCACTATCTCAAAAGAAACGGCGTAGGGGACATTACGCGTTATCCGCGCGAAAATAGTAGTGCGCCGTGGATTAAATATAATGTTGCCGATAATCAGTTTGACGGCGACGCATCGGAGGAGAACGCAACCGTCTTCCAGATCTCCCGTGTCCGCGTAGCCGATGAACATTATGTTGTGATACCCGATACGACTACGGAGTGGACCGATGAGATTGTCTTCGGTATTCACCAGGGTGAAAAATTAGAACACGACGTGTGGTCTAAACTTATCGGTAAACATCTTATGGCGATGACGAAGTTGGACGATGATACCATCTACTTCCACCCGAATCTCAACGAGATTATTACCGAATATAAGCAATTGAGTCTCAATGCTAACTACCGTTTGGAGGAGACCTTTAATTATATACGCGACGCTCGCGTGGATATAAATAATCTCGAGCCTGAGGATACAACCTCCATGAGCGAGCGACTGGATAAGAACTATTTCGGTCGCCGTATCTTCAGCGGTGCGAATACTCCGTTGGATGTAAAAGATAACGGAGCGTATATCGATATCGTTGATACCCTGCGTATCACCCTCCGTACCAAGGGCCCAGTAAAGATAAAGGAATACTATGGTCGCTGGAAAGAGGGCGCCCCGGGTTTGCATATCCGTCCGGATGGCTCACGCTACCGCGATATCCTCGTGCGCACTAAGACGGTACACCACGGCGATATAGAGGTTAAATTGGAACTTACACCGGAGTATCCGAAGTATAACTTCGGCCCGTTGGCTGACGCAAGTAAACAGTTGAACTTCACCCTCGCGAAAGTGAGATCGCGCCAACTGCTCGATACCGAAGGTAATGTGCTTGGCGAGGAAATCTTAGACTCCGAGGATGTCACTTCAGCCTTGCAGTTAGGTCCGGGTAACTGCTCTTTCGTAAACGGATATTTCAAAGCCCCTGCAGCAGTTACTACTCATGCGACTATCGCTACCAAAGATAAAAACACCTCCGGTGCGCGATACGATACACTCGTCATCAATTCGACAGCGGAAGTGGATGGAATCACTTATCCGGTTACGGGCCGTATACCGCTGATGCAATCCGCACTGGCAGCCAATGAACTGATTTGGTCTGCTGAAGCGGGTGATAATAAACGCTATTTCATTATGGCAGGTACGGGCGGACTTATCTTCCGTGAGTTCAAACAAGATAAGGGAGTCCTGTTTACTAAAGATGGTAAACAGCTGATTAAAGGCTCTTTCGACGCTCCGAACAGCGATGCAAAGTATATTACACCGTGGCTGTATGAGTATGTCGATCAAGCGCAGCAGCAGCTCACATTGAAAACGGATGCTCCTGTTAATATGTATTTCGTAATCAATGGTTCCAGTGAACCTGATGTGGCTAATGCCTCTCCCGCTACGCTGACTTACGTGTACGATACTACGTATGTGAATACTAATGCGAACTATGAAGAGAAAGTTAAAATCAAGTATGGTGTGGATAAGTGGCTGAAATTAACTTCTACTCCTTCTCTGACCTTAACAACAGACGAGAATGAAGCTACCATTTTCTCTTGGACCTATCTGCAACAGGAGTATAACCTCCTCAATAATGGTAACTATCCCGATAAAGACCAATTAGAGTTCGGCTATAATAGTACGGCTGGAGCCTCTGTAAAGACGCGGTATAAAGCTTACCGCATCTACTCGATGCTGCTCAATAATAAGCTGACCTATTGCGGACGAGAAGATGAGAATGATATTGCCGATCTTATCTCTGACGGCGGTGACTGGAAAACCAACTATTCCATCAACCTCGTTTCCGATAGCCGCTTTAGTGCGGGTGCCAGTGGATTGACCAGATCGACTAATGCCGGTACCCTCACTACGACGGTCACTCCTGCTGGTGACAGCCCGAAGAACATTCAGTACGGCGGCAAGTATGTCAATATCGTGGATACACTGGATGTGCAGATTTCCTTGCAGTCGGGTGCACCTACCTATCGCTTTGCGGACAAATGGAAAGATTTTACCTCTGTGGATGACGCCCATCTTAAGATTCCGCTTATTCGCCGTACTTACCATACGGCTCCGTATGATTCGCTTATCTGTTATCCCGAAAACGATGAGCATTACTTCGTCTTCCCACCGGAGGTGTCAACGGGTGTGAATGATGAACATACCTTCACCTTGCATACCGACCACCGAACAGGTACCAATACGTTGGATGTGGATGGTAAGGTTGTTTCCTATGCCGGTGAGAGCCATGACCATACCGACCATATGCATCTCGATAATCCTGCATATGCCGAGATTCGTCTGATGGATGAAAAAGGTAATGCGCCGGACTGGTGTGAGATTAGCGAATTGGGTGCCAATACCATTAAAGTGCGTTGTTTAGGGAATGGTATCCGTGCTCCTCGTTCGGCATCTCTTTACATTGCTTATGCCATAGAAGTAAAGGGCAGAATGCGCTTTATTAACTTCCGCCTCCAAGTGATGCAGTCCAGCCGATTCCAGTACGGTAACCAAAACCTTGTGCACTCCAAAGGTGCATCGGGTGATGACCTGAAAGATGGCGTACAGCAGGTACACGAGAATAAGAATATCATCTACTACTACAATCCATCGAATGCCGCGCAATCGACCGACCAACGTGTCGAACTGCCTATCCGTGAGCGTAACTTCTATGGTTGGTGGCGTTGGTATTCACTCCAACCCGGCGCAGAGGATACCGATATCCCTGCCGAGAGATGGCAGACAGAACCAATAAATACCGGTGGTAAATGGAACATTCCGTTCCGTGTCATCGGTGACTCGGTGCCTGTAGATCCGGAGGATCCTTCCAGCGGAAAGAAATTAGTGACCCAGGGACGTTATACCGTCTTCCACGTGCCTTCGCAGGACTATAATGCCCGTAAAGACCCGCCCGCTAAGGCGCCGATGCTCTATCCTCCACAAAATAAAGCGGTTGAGCGATACGCAGTGGACCTGAGTGTTTATTACGACAACCTGCCACTCTCTATGAAGGATATCAACCAAGTGGATATCAATAAGTTGGATACGATGCAGAATATCCCGGAACCGACCCTCTCGCTGCGCGAGACATACGAACTTCGCCCATGGACTGAGATGGCAGAACGTATGGAGAGTTATAAGTCGTCGAATGGCGCAACGTTCCCTATTGAGAATGAACATTATATGGAGGACCACGTTGTTCGTGCACCGAAGGGTAACCGTCTGATCCTTACGACCGAGCAACGCTATAACTACGACAATGTCAAGAAAGGACAACACTCCGAGTCCATGCTCGGTTACTATATGCGTGACGATAACTGGAATACGTGGTCTGAGGATACTGCTCGTCAGGACACCATGATTTGGTGTGGCGGATGGGATGTTACCTGTGGATGGTACACCTATAATACGAAGACTCAGACCTATGATACGTGCACACTTCCGATAACCGAGGCGAACGATTTCCTCCAAGTGAATGTACATGGTAATATCAAAGACCCATCCGGTGTGGATACTGTTATCTATTGCCTCCGTGCACGTAGTGTAAAATCAACTAATGTGGGTACAGATAAAGAAAAGAATGATCATGAGGGCGATTATTGGTTCAATATCTGCCGATACAAGATATTGTACCATAATGAGACTGCGTTTGGTCCGAAGTTGGAGGCGAAAGTTGACGGTGTGGACAAATCTATCATCACCAATGACGAGATTGAACAGAAATTCGAGGTGCTTGAGCGTTTGAACTTCGACTATAATAAACCCGGAACGGACTATACCGTTTATCCGCACCCGCTGCCGTGGGGCGATGCTTCCTACGGATTCGCCTATCCGAGAACAGCATCTCTGCCGGATAACCGTCCGCACAATAAGAACGGTTTGACGAACTTAGCGAACATGGGTGAGTATAACCTCATCAACCGAATACCGTCCTTTGGTCAGTATTGGCATAAGATGGAGCAGCACGGCGGTGCTAAAAACGGATATATGATCTTCTGCGACGGTATGTCATCAGCCGGTCAGGTGGCTGCACTATCGCTCGAGTCTCACCTCTGCGAGGGACAGAGACTGTACTTCTCCGCATACGTGGGAAACCCAGGTAACGAGACTGGCAAAACGTGTCCGAACTTCCTGTTCGCTGTGCAAGGTTCGTTGAATGGTACTGATTGGGAAGATATCACCTCCTATTTGACCGGTGACCTTGCTCAATCCAGTAAGTGGTACCAAATCTACTTCCCGATAGAACAGGATAAAGAATACAATCACTTCCGCGTGCGCGTATATAATATGGGTGCGAATGATGACGGTAACGACTTCGTCATTGACGATATGTGTATCTTCGCGACCAAGCCGCCGTTGATGGTTTATCAAGCGAACACCACCTGTAAGAACGAGAACGAAAGCGACTCCCTTACGCACATCGTGCTCCGTGTGGACTACCAAGGCTTTACCGATGAAATCTATGCTTCGGGTAGTGAGTTCTATACTGTTCAGGAATTTACCAAGTTAGGTGACTCCACATTCGTGAAACTGGAGGATGGCTATTATAACGAAGACACAAGAGGAGATACTATCTTTGGTTCCATCAACCTGCCTAACCGTCATTATCAGCCGGTAGTTGATGATTCCATCTT
>ONMT01000079.1:0-4054 GCA_900319025.1 uncultured Bacteroidales bacterium | reverse complement strand
CTGAACCTGCAAGCGCTGATAGAAAAGTTTGAGTGGACATTGGATGAGCATGCGAAGCATTCGGAGATAAAAGTATTCCGTAGAGGATACGTCTTCGAGCACCTTGACGACTCCATTCGTCCTGTCCTCTACGTCGTCCATTCGGCGAAGATGTCGTCCCAAAACGACTACGTCGTGCATATGGCCGGTAATTATAAGGAGCTTTTGTCCAGTAAATGTGCGTTGACTCGTCCACTCAAAGTACGAAATCGAATGATTTTGACGCTGAACGGCGATGAGATGCCTGATAAGGAGATAGCCAGTATGTGTGCCAACACGACCTACGATGTCTCGCTGCATGTCAAAGGTACCGTTCTGCTTAATAACACGGCACCGATTGAGGTTACCGGCTCGTGTTATAACGACTGGCTGCTCTACGGCGATACGGCTGCTGCTACCAGTCACGCAACCTATGGCTATTATTACTCCGATATTGTGGCGGTCATTAAGGATATTCTCCGTGCCGATCCGTCAGCGGGTACCGGTACTACTGACAATCCGAACCATTTGGCACACTCCCTTGCTGATGTGGATAAGGTTGTGATGGGTAGAGTAAAGGATGGAAATAAAGTGCCCCTCACTTCAAGTGACCACCCGTATGACATTCTTGCCAATCTGGTAAATGGTGGATATCTCACACTCTATCAGTCCAATTTGACCGTTATTACTGCAGTTGATGACTCGATTAAATATACCATCTTCCCGATTCCGGGCACCGGCTCAGAGGTGATGCAAGACCTCAATATCGATGTCTGCCCGACGCCGGTTCATATTAAGCTCGCATCGGGTACAGGACAAGGTGTCCCAATGATTATCGGTGGCTTAAATAGATCGGAAGAAGAGTCGCAATTGCCAATTACCGTATTGGTTAGTGAAGCACAGGCACAGAGCCAGATAACTATTCCTATTGACTCGCTGATGTATAGCAATGAGTCACCAAGAGTTGTATTGAAGGATATTCATTTCGTATCAACCAACGACCCTGAGTTCCGTGATGGCGTTCACCACTTATCACTTACGCCGGATAGGATATGGAGCTTTGATGAAGGTGAACAACCGGGATATTACCAGAATGGTAACGATACACTCCAACTTGTACCGTCTGAAGATAACAACTATCTCATGCGCGAGGGATATAACTACACCTTCGGTATAGAGATGGCAACTAAAACCGGACAAACAAGTTGGCAAGCAGGTGATGATTGCCCGATTGGTACCGTTCCATTCATTGTAAGCGTAGTACCGAATTACTTACGCTGGGATCCGAAGAGTACCGAAAACAATAAGTGGAACGATGCTGAGAACTGGATTGGTATAGACGCACTGAATAATCCTATCCACTCGGATGCTCGTTTCGTTCCACTGGCAAGCAGTAAGGTCGTTATTCCTAAGATGGAGAATGGTCTGCCTTATCCGGAACTGCCGAACCCGAGTACACTCGCTCCGGCTGACTCCGTGCAGAAGACAGGCTTCCAGTATAACCAATGTAGCGATATTCGCTTCATGCCGGGTGCAGCTATCGGACAACAACAACGTCTCCAATATGAGAATGCGATTGTTGATATGAGTACACCGCATCAGAAGTGGGCACTGCGTGGTGCACCGGTAACCGGTATGCTGAGCGGCGACCTGTTTATGGCGGAAGCAGACCTCCATGCGCACTCTGCGTTGTGGGAGGTAGGTGAGTTCGATGCTCATGGACGTAGTTACACTACCGGTACCGGTTCCTTCTGGCTCTCACTCTACAACCGCGCTGTGAAACACAGAGGTAATGGAGATAATGTCAAAGACACTACCTATACAGCTGATGCCCAGTGGTCTAAAGTAACGAATGGTATGGACTACTCATTGCCGCCTGCACAAGGTTGGGCCGTTTATTCCAACACGGCTTCCGGTAAAGCAGCCGATGTCAGACTGCCGAAGAATGATGATATATACTATTACTACTATGCAAATGGTGAGAAGGCGGAAGACTACTATGTATCGGGTGTACAAGCTAAACGTGATGCGGCAGCCGGCGGTAGTGGTAAGGCAGGTGAATTAGCATTCTATCCGGGTGCTTCTGCTACCAGCCAAGAGTACACGCTGACCAATGAGGTGGCTTCCGATGCGTTTGTATTTGCTAACCCGTCGATGGGATATATCGATATCTGGGGCTTCATTGCAGATAATAGTTTGGAGGAAGAGATCTCCTACATTATGGCAGATGGAAGCTGGAGTACGGTATCTCAAGAAACGGTTGAAAAAGAAACACCGAACACTATTACTGAGCTGCAGCGTTATCTGCCACCTATGCACGCAATGGTAATCTATGTTTCTACAGCGACTACTGTGAAAGAGGTAACGCTGAATGCCAGCCGTATTGTGACGTCGGCAAGCCAAATCGTTCGCTCTGTTCCGCTACATAGGACGAGTGTTCCGCTACGAAAAGGTATTATGACCATTACGGCCGTTAACCCTGTTTCGACTCGCTGCATTTCACGTCTGAAGCTCGGACAAGGCTATAATGCAGAGATAATTAGAGGTGAGGATGCTATGCTCACGACCGTGAATATCAATAACTATACCAATTACTCCATGCCGGCTACGCCGTTCAATATCTACGCAGTGGAAGGCAATGAGGGTCTCAGTATTGACTTGCGTGACGAGATAGTGAATGTACCGATATCGTTCAACATGAGCAAGCTGCCGTTTGACGAAGAGACGCAGCTGTGGTTCACAGGCGTGAATAACATCAGCGGCTCGCTGGTACTGTTCGACTCCCTGACAATGACTGAGCGTCCGATTATGGACGGTATCTGCCTCAAGATTGAAACGCCTAAGACGAGCCACGAGAAACGGTACTACATCCGTCGCCACGGTGAACTTACGCCGGATGACCCGACAGTTGTTGATCCGATTATGACCGAAATAGAATCCGCCGCCGTTGAAGAAGAAACGCCGGTAATTAAGATAATTAGAAACGGACATGTCTATATCCTGCGCAACGGACATGTTTATACAACAATGGGACAACAACTTAGATAAGCAATGAAAATGAAATTGAATCAATATAAGTGGATTTTAGTATTGTGGATGATGTGTGGTAGTGCCACCATATCCAGCGCGTATGCCTACGATCGGAATGCGCAGTCTGCATCGTGGGGATACCGCCCGGTATATACTACAACGAACAGCACCGAGGAGGCTTATACCCTCTCGTCGGATGTTTATCCTACTTACGAGTTCCAATCCACTTCCCCGTACTCATCCGTAGTAGGAAAGTCTGTTAGAAGGTCAGGTAAAGATGGTGGTGTAATTGGCGAATGGCCCAGTGGTGATCCGGAAGATGACCCAATTGGTGTATTACCTGATAAGTTACCTATTGGCGAGCCGTTTATCTTATTAGCTTTAGCGTTGCTCTACATCTTAGGCATAGCTATAAGACGTAGCATCGCAAAGAAGTAAACGACAACTCGTAACGATAAAGAAAACAGGCACTCGATTTGCAAGTGCCTGTTTCTTTTGTATCAATAGGAAGATAGTCCGAACTTATTTCTGCACCTCTTGTCCGCTTACGGTATAAGTCTTACCGTTGCGCTCTATAAGTATAACGCCGTCGCGCAGCACTTTCGTAGCCTGTACCTGAGCCGCAGGAACGGCATCGATAGCGGTCTTGGTTTTGGTGAAGTAACCGGGTTTAATGTTTCCTCTGTCCAAACGAGCGTATTCGATATCGATATGGTTCTCGTCGTATTTTGTTTTGGAGCCACCTACAAGGCTTGTGCAACCATCAAACATCGCCCAACCATTTGTAATAGATAATTTACTCCAGTCCTCATTGCAGTATATGGTTTTTAAGTTGGAGCAGTATTTAAACATGCTATTCACTTTTTGCCAACTGGCTTTATCCCAAATATAACCCCGCTTATTAATGTTAAGTGTGGTTAACTTTTCGCAGCTGTAAAACATATAACTCATATCGGTTACGCTGCGCGTGTCCAAATCTTCCACTAATTTGGTCATATCCAAGTTC
>ONMT01000022.1 GCA_900319025.1 uncultured Bacteroidales bacterium | reverse complement strand
TTCGTACTCTGGTCAACCTTTTTAGGTATCGAGTCAAAAGTTTACGATTTTTAAGATAGCATCTCAGTTATCGAGTCAACCTTTTTCAGTTTTAGTCATTCCATCCTCTTATTCCCGAAGGTCGCCCGAAGGTCACCCGAAGGTCACCCGAAGGTCACCCGAAGGTCGACCGAAAATCGACCGCTTGTCAGCCGCCTGTCAACCGGCGGTGATACGGGACCATTGCGGGCTCATATAATTCTACCGATATACTTCCACTATGCTTCCTATTTAACTTCCGAAAAACGCTCTCCTTGTTTTTCCTTTTTTCTTAAAACAAAATCTCTGACAGTCCATTCCTCTTAATACTTGTTAAATCGCTATGTTGTATAACATAGTTTGTCATTTTTTCTCCATTTTCTTTTGCGTATTTACCAAAAAATCCGTACCTTTGCACGCTTAATTACTCTGTGTCTTTACGCCCAGTATTAACCTTGAATAAATAATTACAACCATGAATAAACATTTTTCTATCGTTGAAGGTCTTAACTCTTTCATTAACTCTTCCCTTCACAAAACCTCATTCGTCCTTAAAACCTCTTTGGTTTTACTATCTCTATCCTTCGCTACCTCCCTCTGGTCTGCAGATGCCGTAATGACTCCCGGAACAAATGGTTCTGCTGCAACAGTTAATGGTCAAGATGCCATAAAAGTAGGATCAAGTAGTAAAGGGGGAGATATGTCTATTACTGTTGGCAAAAATGCTACTGAATTAAAACTTCATGCTGCAGCTTGGAAAGGCGTATCTGGATTAAGTCTCAATATTTCTGGAGCTACTGTTTCACCTACTTCTATAAGCCTAACTGCTGATGATGGAATATCCAACAATTCTCCATTTACACTTTCGGGAGATGAAGATGACTTTGAGTTTACAATAACTTTGTCTGATATTACTGAAGAAACTACAATCACATTTACTTCAAGTATAGCTAAACGTTTTGTTGTATGGGGGGCTACCTACACGACTTCCGGCGGCAGTACCAAAACCTTGGAATCTATCGCAGTGCAAACGCCACCAACGAAAACAACTTATTATGCAGGAGAAACCTTTGACCCTGCAGGATTAGTTATCACACGTAACTATGATACTGGAGATCCGGATACTTACGCCTATGGTGGACATGAAAGCGATTTCTCTTTCTCGCCATCAACCTCTACTGCCTTAACGATAAGTAATAAGTCCATCACCATTTCATACGGAGGTAAGACTACTACACAGGACATTACTGTTAGTGCTGCTCCAACTTACACCGTAACTTGGATGTCAAACGGAGAGTCCTATACGACTACCAGTGTGACAGGTGGACAAAAACCTACTTTCCCAACTAACCCAACCTCTTGTGATGAAGACGAAAGCGGAAGTAAAACATTCTACGGATGGTCTACATCCGAATGGACTGGAAAACTTGATGACCTCACCGGTAAAACCGTATATACTAAAGCTTCCGATATGCCAGCCGTAAGCGGAGCTGTCACGTATTACGCAGTATTCTGCAAAGGAGGGACTGAGACGATAACTATTACCAATAGTGATTTTACAAGTGCTCTCACTGGAAGTTATGCAGACCAAACGATAACCAAAACCATTGGTGCTGATGAGTATGTATTCAATCTTAATGCATGTATGCAAAGTAGTATGTGTCAAATGCGTGATAATGCTACAGTCAGCTATATCCAAATTCCTACGTTACCTGGTGTAATCACAGGCATATCTACAACTGAATGTGCGAATGCTTCGGGGTCAAGTTATTCGGGAACATTGCACTTTAAGTCCTCAAAAACTCGTGGAAATAGTGACACTGACGATATCGCCAAATTAACACTTTCTTCTGTAACGTCGTTTGATTGGGATTTGAGTAGTAATACAACTGCAACATCTGGATGGTTTGTAACAAGTGCGGGCTTGCGCCTAAAGGATTTGACAATATCTTACGGCTCTGCCGGCACAGATTATATGACTAACTGCACGGTTTGTAACGAAAACGTTACTATCTATAAAGGCCTCGAAGAGAATGGTACGTTCGAAGTATCACCTCTCGGCAAACGTGCTGCTTGTGACCATACAGTTGTTGTTACCGTAACTCCGACTCCTGCAACCGGCTATCGTGTAGCTACTAATGGCGTAACTGCTTCAGCAGGTTCGCCGACAATTGTAAACAATGGCGATGGAACATGGACTGTTACCTATGCGCAACATACCAATGTTTCTTCTACCATCAATGTCGCTTTTGAGGCAATCCCATGTAGAACATATACCTTCAACGCCGGTTCTGGCACGTGCGCTACTACTTCTTTAACGGAAGCCCTTTATGGAGCGGGTGTAACCCTCCCTGTTGCAACGGCTCCTGCTGGTTGTGACCCTGAATTTACTTTTGCTGGATGGGCAACTGCGTCTGTTTCTGAAACAACAACCAGCCCCGCTCTCTATGCAGCCAATACAACCTATACAGGCGATGACTTGACGCTATATGCTGTCTATAAACAAGGCACTGGTACTGAAGGATTTAAATTAAGCATTGTATATCAAGAAGTCGAGTATTTTGCCGCTAATCGAACAGGCACTAATGCATACATGGGGGCATCAACAAACTCAGCTGATGCCGCAACTTTTAATATCGTTGAAAAGGATAGTAAGAAGTATCTTGCGTGGATTGATGGTTCTTCAACGTGGTATATCTCATGTGTTACAAGCGATAAAGCAACTTTGACATTCTCGGCTAATATAAACGATGCCAGTGAATGGACTGTTTCTGATGGTGGCTCGACGATTGAGTTGTATTCTTCTTATAACAATAGATACTTTACTTTTAATAATAACAATAAAGACCGTTTTGCTGGCTACTTAAGCAGCATACCTTATACTCTTACAAAAACTGACGCCGGAGGTACATTCACCTATAACAGTAATCCAACTTGCCTCTGCACAAGTGTAGATATTACCTACGATGCTAATGGCGGAACTCTGGCTACAGGATGTAATAATGTAACAGGTGGTACTTGCGACCAGGATTGGCAACTCTGCGCAGCTCCTACTCGCGAAGGATATGTCTTTGCCGGTTGGAAAGACCAAAAGGGAACAATTCATAATGCAGAGGAAGAAATCATATCTCTTCATAGTTCATTAACTCTTACCGCACAATGGATAGAGAATCCTTATACAGTTAACTTTGATGCAGGTAATGGCTTTTGTAGCAAAACCTCACTAACTGAAAATTCACGTGGCGATGGAGTTAAGTTACCAACCGCAACACCAGTGGGACAATGTGCAGACGAATGGCATTTCGTGGGATGGACTACCACTCAGTTAGTGGGCGATGATAATACATCCTACGACCTTGCCGGCGTAGCAAATGCTACCTATGTTCCTTCTGTTAATAACCAAACACTCTATGCCGTTTATTCTAAAGTGGATATCAGCGGAGATGGAGACGTGGTGTTCTCGCGTTATACGGCTTCTTCTATTGAAGAAGGTTTGTATCTCGTTCTCCTCTATCAAATGGGGGATTCTTATGGACGCTTAAAATACGCTGTACCTAATAGTGGCCGTATTCCTTTCGAAAAAGAATATGAGCAGTCAACTGTACCATCTTCTATTACCATTAATTCGCCTTCTTTAAGTGATTATGTCTTCCAATTCTCTAATACCGATGGTAAATGGATGCTATTTAATTTGGGTAACGAAACATATCTCGGAGCAGGTTCTAATGGTAACTTAACGTGGTCTGCACGTACTCCGTCTTTGGCTTATACTGCTACAAAGGAATCTGAATCATCTCATTGGTGGCGCTTCCAATTTGATGATGGTGATAATACTTATTTCTTCGGACCTAATAAAAGTAGTGATTATATTCGCAACTATTCATCTAGTACGCTTTCCGATACCTATTGTGTTGCCTTATTCAAAGGCGCTGCTGGAACCACCTATTATAGTTGCGCACCACAGTGTGACGAATGTGTTGAACCAGGATGGAGTTTCCGAGATGGCGAACATGTAACCAAAACAATTGGTAGTCCTAATTACACGAATGTTGTAATTGAAGAACACCCCTCAACAGGAGCTGTGCTATATAAGAGTAGTAATCAAGATGTGGCTACTGTAAATGCTTCTACTGGAGAGGTAACCTTTGTCGGAAAAGGTACAACTATTATTACACTTAAACTCGCGAAAACTTCACACTACTGTGCGCAAGTACTCCAATATGAATTGGAAGTTAAAGACCCTGCCATCGAAGTGGTTGAAATAACAAAAACGCAAGACCTTAATAACCCAAGTGACCCAAATGAGTATTTTGGACTTGTTGTAGATCATGACTTGGAAGGAACATCTCAAATAGTTATTAAGGAACGCGAAACAACGCTTGTTGGTGAATATGCAAACGATTTATTCATATCCAAATATTTCGAGGCTGCATCGAACATGAAATTATTCGCAATCTTTAATGGTACAGATCATGCCGTTAAGTTTGATGATATTCGCGTTCGCAGTAACTGTAGCTTGGCGGGAATCGATGTGTGGGCAAGTAAAAAGGGAGACGCTGGATATGTGGAATTGAAAGATATTACGCGTCTTTGCGAAACGTACCCCGAATTGGAAATACCTAAAGGAACGGAATTAATCTTCTGGTCAAATAATATGACCGGATCAGCTTCGAAAGTAACAGGATGTATCAATATGACTATTAATGGTAAGAATTACAAATATGCCGACATGAAAAATGAGAACATCCCCAATTGGTATTGTTTAGGAGATAATGTATCATATAACACAAAGGATGCCGATGGTAATAACCAATTCATTTTTAATGGGGATGATTCCATGATTTTGGAACGCTATAATTCAGAAACCGGTCAGTGGGAAGCTATTGATGTGTTGGGAGCAGGTACTTCTTCTGCACCATATTCTGTTACTACTCTAAAATCTGAAGGTAAAATTAAGCAATGTACAGACAAGTATTATATTAATGGAAAATCGCAAGCTCTAAATGATGCCATTGGATTCTATGCTAAGTGTGATGGCATAACTATACCTTATTCCACAAACCGTTACATGCTTATTCGTAAAAAAGAAGTTAAAGACGGTTTGCATGCAGTAGATGCAAACAAAACCAGTTTTGCTACACTGTGTGAGGAGTGGAATGGCACTCCGGTTGGTGGAGAACAGGAGGCTTACTGCTATTCAGGACAACGTTTTGCTGAAATTGCCCAATACGACTACGCCAAAGAATATGTGACCTATGTAGACCTCCCACCTGAAACACTGTCATCATTCGATAATCCTGATGGTACGCAAACTATTATTATTAAGGATATGGCAGATAGAGCATGTAATACCTTGCTTATAACTGTCAATGATGCATCCGATAAAAAATTGGCTGAAACAGAATTCAAAATCCCAATTATAGTAGATAATACAAATGTAGAAACGGATGATGATATATTCTATAATCAGCATGACGCTTGCGCCTCTTGCGACGTAATCGTTATGCCGGGCGCTACGCTGACAAAAGCAGCCGATACCGAGCCGAAGGATAAAGCTATTATTCGTAACCTCGATATTTATGCAGGCGGCAAATTGGTTGTGCCTAATGGAACAAATTATCAAATTGGAGCCCTTACTTTACGAACCAAATTGGCAAGTGATGGATTAAATCTGGATGTGCCTGAATTGGTTATAAATGGAAGTCTCCAACACAAAGCAAAGAGTATTACGCAATGGATTAGAATTGATGGAAGAAGATACTATAACTTTATTGTTCCTTATCCAGTTCGAAAATCTCAAATCACGTTCGCTAACGGAGAAGAAGCAGTCTTTGATTTAGATTATACCATTGATGTTTATGATGGCGAAAAACGTGCTCAAACTCAACTCGGAGGAAACTGGACACAATATACTGGCGACATCTTACATCCAGGTGTAGGATATACGATGGCTGTTGCTCCTAAAGTAGGACACACATATGCTGAACTGGTTCTGCCAATGCCGGATGGAGACTTGTCAACAGGCGAACCGGATTCAAAATCATTGTATATCAACGCTTGGGGTAATGAAGAAACACGTCCAAACCATAAAGGATGGAATTTAATAGGCAACCCTTATCTCCAGACCTATGGAAATGACCACCTGTATACAGAGGCTGAAAGTATGCTTACCACAGGAAAACTTGTTCCTGACGAAGAACATCCGGGGTGGTGGAAGAATGATAATAGTGCCATTCCTTATGTTACTATGATTAACTCTGCCCATAATGACTATATGCAAGTGGATGTGGCGACAACTGAGTTGCTCCCATTTAGAACCTTCTTTGTACAGGTCGGAAAACCGGAAACGGCTTCGGGTACTCAAGTTAATCTGACATTCAATAAGACAAGCCGTAAAGTTAGCGCGGCTCCAAAATTCGTAAACAAGGAAGAACGTCCTTCCGTTACAAGAGTCGGCTTCTTTATCACTGGTGATGATGCAAAAGATAATTTTGGTATTATTGTTGGAGATAATTATTCACCTAAATACGACATGCAAGCCGATTTAAGTAAGGAGTTTGGCTCACTTTATTCTCTTAAAGGATACACCCTGCAAGATGAAGATAATTTGATGCTTGCTTTTGATGCAGTACATCCAGACCGCCTTGCACAACCAATTCCTGTAGGAGTACGGTTGCCAAAACAAGGTGAATATACTTTCTCAATTGACGAAAGATATAACCTCGGAGCATTTGAGCATATTTATCTTACGGACAATGTAATGAATAAACATGTGGATTTGATAGGCGAATCATATACATTTGAGGGAACAAAAGAGCAAATTAATAATAGGTTTAGCCTAACGCTTGTTCTTCGTCCGAAGGTGGTTACTTCTATTGATGAAGTGGTTTCTGGAATGTATATCTCATCACGTGATGGAGCAATTATGTTGACTGGACTACCTAAAAATGCGGATGTGTATGTTTATGATATGGCTGGACATATTGTAAGCAGAGATCATATATCGAATCATTCAACTGCCGTATACTCTGTACCATCAGGAGTTTATCAAGTTAGAGTTGTCTCAAACGGTGAAAATGCATTATTTAAAACCATAGTTTATTAATCGTTTATCTACTTAACCTCTAAAATCTTAAGACTATGCGTATCGACATTGCTAAAAACCTGAAAGCTATTATACAGCAGGAGAAACGACGTTCCACTCGCCGATGGGTAATCTTCTTCGGACTCATCGCCGTTATATGTTACTCGTTTGTCCTTTTGTCCACTTACGTGCTCAGACGAAACGCAGGAGATGTATCCAGTCCAACTACTGTAAATGAATACGAGCAGTCTATTATTCGCGTGGACGCTCACGTTGCTGCTCAAACGCTGCATTACAGACCAACAAAAGCGGTTCTTTACCACAGCTCGAATTATACCCCTTCCGGCTTGATTCGCCATGAAGTAGCAACTGACCCTCTTGCCAATAAAGTAGCTACGCCCAACGCCACAGTAGGTGCGCAAGCTGTTAAAGTGCATACTACTTCCTCCGCCACGGTCCATAATGTGGGCTCTGGCGCAGGAGGTGGTAAGGCTGCAGCAGCTACTTCGACGCAATCGTCTGCTGTACCATTCAGTACTTCTACATCCAGTCTGGTCATGCCAACTGCCGTTTGGACTTCATCACGTGCACTATCGGTACAAAACACAAGACAGTCTGAACAACAACTGATTGCTGCTAACTCGGCTGAGGCTCCTTCCCACCATGGAAATATTAGGCGTTGGGGCGGAACTCAAGAGCATGACGCTGATCCATTCTTAGATCCTATCGGAGACGGATTAGGGGTATTACTCTTGGCTGCCGTAATCTATGCCGCAGTAGCTTTGATTAAACGCAAACACTTAATAACCCACAAATGATTAAGAAGAAATCCCCAATCCTACTTGTCGTAGGTCTCATCGTTCTCCTTGCCGGAGCGGTATTAACCTTCACACCCTGGAAGGAGTATGCTAACTATGTCCTCATTGCCGGACTATTCATCATTGTTATCCGAGGCTCTATTAAAGCACGAGAGAATTTAAGAGACAAAGACCAACAAAAAGAACAGTAGTCATGCCTCACAAAGTAGATAATAGCATCTTAATTCCTGAAATAGGTAAACTACTGCAAGAAGGTAAAGATGTGCGCTTCACTCCTACTGGGGTGAGTATGCGACCTTTTATTGAAGGCGAACGAGATACCATTGTGCTCCGAAAATGTAACTCCTTCCGAGTGGGAGACATTGTCCTTGCCCAAATCCCCAACCTCCAACCTCCAACTTCCAACCTCCAACCTCCAACTTCCGTTCCTCTCTACGTCTTGCACCGCATTATCGCTATCAATGACCAATTCATTACGCTCCAAGGCGATGGTAACCTTCAAGGAACGGAGCAATGTACTGCCAATGACATCTTTGGTAAGGTTGTTCAAATATACAAACCTGATGGACATACCAAATGCCTCACACGTGGAAGACTCTGGTTCTATCTCAAACCATGTAGAAGAATATTACTCAAAGTATATCGCAAACTGCTAAAACTTCACAATAACACATTATGAAAATTAAGAAAGGATTTAAACTCCGTCCAATCGGAGACGAGTGGATGCTTCTCGCCGAAGGTGCCGAGCAAGTCAACTTCGACAAAATGATTACTTTTAACGAAACCTCGGCGTTTCTATGGGAACAATGCACGCAGCATAAGGGCGAAGATGTAACCGCCGAAATGATGGCGGACTGGCTGTGCAACGAGTACGAAGTGTCCCGCGACATCGCACTCGAAGATGCTGCTAAAGTAATTGCTGATTGGGTGGAAATAGGAATCGCGAAAGCGTAAGTTTTCCCTTACGAGATTTCTCCAAAGTAGGTGGTCGTTTGGCGCAGTATATCCAAACGACGTTTGTACATTTGATTATATTGGTCTTCTAATTGTGGATCAGCGTCCAGTATGTCTTTAGCAGCGTTGCGGGCAATATCTAATATCTGTCCATCTGTTACCAAACTCGCAATGTGCAAATCAAATGGTAATCCCGATTGCTGAGTGCCTTCTAAATCGCCTGGACCTCGTAACTGCAAGTCCGCTTCAGCTATACGGAAACCGTCATTCGTCGCTACCATCACTTCTATTCGCTGACGAGTCTCTTTGCTTAACTCCATTTTGGTCATTAGCAGACAATAACTTTGGTCAGCGCCGCGACCTACACGACCACGCAACTGGTGCAACTGACTCAAACCAAAACGCTCCGCATTCTCAATGATCATCACGCTCGCGTTAGGCACATTGACACCCACTTCAATCACTGTCGTCGCTACCAATATCTGCGTCTCACCATTCACAAAGTGTTGCATCTGCTCATCTTTGTCTTTCGCTTTCATCTGGCCGTGAACCATCGAAATGCGATACTGTGGGAATGTTTCACATAGCTCGTTATAGCCGTTCTGCAGGTCGGCTAACTCTAACTCCTTATTCTCCTTAATTAGCGGGAACACTACATACACTTGCCTTCCTTGGCTAATCTGCTCCGTAATAAATCTATTAACACTCGCCTTTCGCTGAATATTATAGTGCAGTGTCGTCACCGGTTTGCGTCCAGGAGGTAACTCATCCAATATACTCGTCTTTAAATCGCCATAGACTGTCATGGCGAGCGTGCGGGGAATAGGAGTAGCTGTCATTACTAACACATGCGGCGGACGTACATTCTTTGCCCATAACTTCGCCCGTTGAGCTACACCAAAACGATGCTGCTCATCGACTATAACTAAACCTAAATTGCCAAACTGAACATCATCTTCTATTAGCGCGTGCGTTCCTATTAATATATGGATGCGTCCTGCGCGTAAGTCTTCATGAAGCGGACCGCGTTGTTTTTGCGTTGTAGAGCCGGTCAATAGTGCCACTTGTGCTACAGGCTCGCCGCCATCCTTTGGACGCAATAACTCCTGAAGCGTGGCGTAGTGCTGATTAGCCAATATCTCCGTTGGAGCCATTATACACGCCTGATAGCCATTATCTACTGCTAAAAGTGCACATAATAGTGCCACCAGCGTCTTTCCGCTTCCTACATCGCCTTGCAGCAAACGGTTCATCTGTTTACCCGACTTCATGTCACCTTGTATCTCGCGAATAACGCGCTTCTGCGCATTCGTTAACTCAAATGGCAACAGCTCTTTGTAGAACCGGTTGAAACGCCAACCTACTTTAGGCATCATAAAGCCCTCATTATTCTCACGGCGCTTCATCTGACGAAGAATATGCAACTGAATATAGAACAGCTCTTCAAACTTCATCCGTTCGCGAGCTTTCTGCATCGTAGCGGTATCCGGCGGAAAATGTATATTCAAGATGGCATCTCTACGACCCATCAAGTGGTACTTGTCCAATATATCTTGTCCTATCGTCTCAGGTACGCCTTTGCGCACTTCAGGCAGTAGCGAAGCCATTATCGTTCGAATCCCTTTTGAGTTCAAACCAATCCGCTTCATCCCTTCCGTCGTGTTGTAATCAGGCTCCAAACCTTCCATCATCTGCGGCGTAACCTTACTCATCGGTGTCAACTCAGGATGAACAAAATTGTACTGGTGGTTGAACCGGCTCGGTTTGCCAAAGAGTAAGTATTTAACGCCCTTTGCCAACTTGACATATTGTATTCCCCTAAACCACACCAACTCAATGATATGGCTTCCGTCTGTGAATGTAGCACTTAGCCGCTGACCTTTGCCTACGCCTACTATATGCCATTCTGTCACTTCGCCAATAATCTGAACCGCCGTGTCTTCATCAACAATCTCATGAATCTTGTAGAACTTACTACGGTCGGTGTACTTATACGGCAAAACAGTCGTCAGCATGTCCAATGCCGTGACTACATTCAACTCTTTACGAAGAGTGTCGGCACGCTTGTTACCGACACCCTTGCAATATCCTATGTCCAAATGAGCTAATTCCACTTATTGTAAACGGAAGTTAACAGGTACTGTGTATTTTACGCGTACGGGTTTACCACGTTGTTGACCCGGCTTCCAGTTAGGCATCGACTTAATCACGCGAACGGCCTCTTTGTCCAACGATGGGTCACCACCGGAACGAACTACCTCTACGTCAACAATCTTACCATCTTTGTTCACCACAAACTGGCAGATTACACGACCTTGGATACCGTTCTCTTGTGCGATAACAGGGTACTTAACGTTCTCACTCAAGTACTTAAACAGTGCTTGTTGACCGCCTGGGAACTCCGGCATCTTCTCTACTACTACGAAGACAACCTCTTCTTCCTCTTCCTCTTCTTGAACCTCTACCGGAGCCTGAATGATCACTTCGGTGTTCTTGTCGTCCTCCGTGTTAATCTCAATCTCCTGCGTCTCAACGTCATCTTCCACAACGTTCAACACCTCTACTTCTTGTACTGGAGGAGGTGGAGGGGGAGGAGTGGTCTCTTGACTCGTTTGCTGAATCTCGATTTCCTCTTCAAACTGGAAATCCATGTCAGCTACTTCGTACTTCGTAACTTCTTGCTCGGTCCATTCTAATGCAACGTAGCATAGGCTGAGCACAAACACAAAACCTAACAATACGTAGGTCAATTTCTTGTCTTCAAGACTTGCTTTTTGTGACTTCTTTATTTGCATATCACGTGTATTTTAAGGTCGTATTTTACCAAATCGGCTGCAAATTTACTGCTAAATTATGAATTATGCAAATTTTTTTACAAAAATTAGCGTAATAATTGTTTTTTTGCACAAAAAGCAGTACTTTTGTGCCCGAAAATGAAAAGAATACTCAAAGATAGTGCCCAATTATTGTCTGCCAATGTCGTTGCGCAGGCAATCGGAATATTGGTCTATCCTATACTGACAAGACTCTATGCTCCTTCCGATTTCGGATTGCTGAATTTATTCATCAGCATCGCCGGAGTGATGGCACTTTTTGCTACGGCGGAGTATCAATATGCTGTCGTTTTGCCTAAGGATAATAAAAAAGCTACTGCGCTCACTATCTTAGCGTTGACAATCCTTGTCGCTGTAACGGTAATTCTTACTCTTTCCATTCCGCTTGCTAAACCTCTTGCTGCTCTTTTTAACACTCCCGATTTAACTAAAATCTACTGGATGTTACCTATCTTTGTTTTCTTTAGCGGCTTGTGGAATGTGCTGAACTATAATTACCTACGCGCAAAACTATATCCTCGTATTTCCGGTTTCTTCATTTCGCAGTCGATCTTCTCTGCGGGAGCTAAGACGGCATTTGGTGCTGCCGGCAAGACTGCGCTCGGACTGCCTTTAGCAACTATTATCGCTCAAGTCGCATCTGTTGGATTATCCGTCGCACTTGCCTGGAAGAAACTCTGCGCCAACTGGGAAAAAGTAACGTGGACGGACTGCCGTGCAGCGGGAAAAGAGTACCGCAATTTCCCGGTCTTTAACCTTCCGCGTGCTTTAGTTAATTCCTTGGGACAAGCGCTGCCCGTATGGTTTCTCACGCCGTGCTTTGGTTTGGAGAAAGTAGGGTACTTATCGCTCGCACTTCTCGCGGCATTTATTCCTCTCAATATCATTGCGCGTGCGTGTTACCAAGTCCTTTTTCAGCGCGTCTCCGATGCCGTGCAACAAGCGCGCTCTATTGAGCAACTCATGCAGCGATTCATCTTGTCCTTGGCTGCAATCTTAATCGTGGGACTGGCAATCATATACTTCTTGGTTCCAAGTTTGGTGACACTCCTTTTCGGTGCTCAATGGCTTGAGAGTGCTGATATTATTCGTTGTCTCTATCCATATCTGCTGCTTATGCCTATTTGCGGTTCCATCTGCTTCCTGTCCGACGTGTTCGCTAAGCAGAAAATAGCTATGTGGATGGAGATTGGCTATGTTGCAGCACTGGCGCTAACATTATTTATTGGCACCCGATATGGCTCATTCCTTACTACTATTTCTGCGTATGCGTGGGTAGGTTTTGCTTATCTCTTGATACAGCTGCTTTGGTTTATCTCCCTTATTCGCCGCTACCAGAAAGCGCTTTAAGTGCGCTGAGAACAGTTAGCACTTTATTCTTTTCCGTCACCGAACCGATTCGCATCATCGTCTTGCACTCCGCCGCAAAGCGTGGAGGGAGCAAGTGTTTATTTTGCGCATAGTATCCGTTAAAGCATTCGGCTAACTGCGGATTACTCTTTATCCATTGGTCGTACGGATTCATCGATTCTCCGTCTAAACCATAGGCGTCGTACAGGTGCAATTGCTTGAGTAGGTACATCATCATCCGTTTGGGCACATCGCGCAGCGGCATATCGCGTCCGGCTAAGGTCACTATCGTTTGCCGATGACCAATCTGCTCGTGTTTATGGTGCCACTCTGCGGCTTGTGGATAATAGCGCAGTAGCAGCCGGTCGTAGAATCGGTAATTATGGCGTTTCTTAGTGGGTATATGCAGTACATAATCCAGTACGTCCACGTCGCAGAAGGGCGAATAACTCTCTGTATAATGCTGTAGTACCAATGGTGACCCTAATCCGTTCCCCGCAAAACTAAGTGAATACAATAGTCCTATCTCGTGCCGATGGTCCGTAATTACGGAAAGTATATTATCTCCATTGACACCGGTCAGTACAACGCCTTTGTGCGTCCAATCTTGCTGCGAGGCAAACGCATAAATCTCGGAAGGACCATTGTAATTGATTAGCCACTCCGTTGCACCTGCTATTGCGTCAATCTGCCTTAAGTAATCGCCGCCGTCCAATGCCATGAACTGCCATTTATTCCCCAGCGCGCGACTGATTTCTTGCGGTAACACATGGTCATAATGTCCCCGCTGCGAGTAGGTGTAATTGACTATCGGCGCTGTAGCTATTTCGTGCGCTACGAACTGACATAGTCGACTGTCCAAACCGCCACTGAGAGGAAAATAATGCTGCAAGCTCTCGGCTTCATTCTTTTGCACTACTCGAGCAACAGCCTGACGGAACAAGCGGTTGGTTTCGCTCAGCATTGTCTCTTCATCGTAGTCCCTTGGGGTGTTGTCAAAACGATAGTACGGCTGCTTGATAAAATGTCCCTTTTCTATCTGAATATAGTCGCCCGCTGTTAAGCGAAAGATACCTTGTACTGCTGTCTTGGCGTCGCATGAATAGCCTCGGTCTAATAGCGCCTTAATAAACGTCTCCTGCGGAAGCCTATTGTTGAAATGCTGCGCTAATATCTGTAAGTCCGAAGCAAAAACGAACTCTCCGTGGTCGAACGAATAGAAGAGCATCTTGCTGCCTATCTGGTCATTAAACACAATCAGACGCTCGGCTTTCTTGTCGTACAGTACGCCGCAGAAGGAGCCGCGCCAGTGTTTCCAGAACACCGTTTCGCCGTTGCGATAGCGTGCAATGGCTTGTTCTGCACTATCGGCTTCAAACAACACGCCCTCGGTCGCGATGAAGCAGCCGTCATGCTCCACAAAATACTTATCACTCAGGAACTTAGGGAGTGTGACATGCGTGAGAGCGAACACGTCCGTTTCGTAGTTGCGCGTCACGTAGTTCGATTCGGCAAAACGTGCCAAGTCCCAATTCGTGCTTACTTCGTATGAACCGAATAGTCCGTGCATAAACAGTTGTGATAAATCTGACAGAGTTTCTTACCGACCGCCTCAAAGGAGTAGCGTTCTCCCTCGCGTCGAATAGCGTCAGGGTCGTAGTCTTGGTAATGGTCTAACATCCGCATCAGTGCTTCTTCGAGCGCTGTTTCGTCGCCGGCCGGAACGAGTTCGCCGCAGGTGGAAGGAACCATTTCCGGAATACCGCCAACGGCGCTTGCGACAACAGGTACTCCGCTCGCCAAGCTCTCCGAGATGACTACCGGGGCGTTCTCGTAGTTGGAGAAGAGCACAAACGCATCGGCTTGCTGCAACTCCTTAGCTACTTCGCGCGGTGGCAATTCGCCTCGCCAAACGAGTAAGTCGTTGGGTATATCCAAGTCTCTCGCGAAAGCGCGAACGGATGTATAATCGACGCCTGTGCCGACCAGAACAAGTCTCCAGTCTTGGCGTTTTTTGCTCAGTGCCTTGGCTGCCGATAATAGTCCTTTAACGTTCTTGGCGTGTTCGTCGAAACAACTGATATGCAGCAGACGCTTAACTCTCGACTCTCGACTCTCGTCTCTCGTCTTTCGACTTCCGACCCCCTGCTTTCGACTCTCGACTTTTGACTCTCGGCTATAAAAGAAGTCGTCCACCACGTTATGAATCAGTTCGTAATGCGGATGTCTCAAACCGCAAGTCTGCATACTATCGGCTAATTTCCGGGAGACGGTCAGCACAACTTTGGCATGCCGAACAATGTGCTCAGCCATTCTCCGATGGATAGGCGAACTATGCATATACTGTCCATTTTGCGGCAGGTAGCCTGACCAGTGTTCTACTATTATATAAGGTATCTTATAGCGCCAGTGCAGCCACATTGCCAAAAGTCCTTGCTTTTGTATCACGTTTAGCTGAACAACATCCGGCTGCCAACCTTCGCGGCGCAATTGTCGCCATTGACGCCAACTCGCCAGTAGTCCCTGTGACGATATAACGCGCACATCCTCTCCTTGAGCACGAACACATTCAACGTGCTTTTGTACAAACAGACCGAGCATTGCATCGCGAGCACTCGGGTACCAAGGAGTGAGATATAAGATGCGCATACTATCTATACTTCCTATTTCGTAACCAATTGAAGAACATCGGGAAACGGAACCACCACTTGTAGTATTTCTCCACGCTGTAGTACGTTGCGGGTGTTGGTCCGAATTGCTTATAGTGTTTTGCTACTCCGGAGATCATGCTGCCTTCGAAGTCGAACGCTACGCCTAATTCGCGAGCCATCTTGATGGCTTCCAAAACCAATAGTGCACCTGCACCGGATTCGTTATAGTCAGGGTCTAAACAAGGCACTAAGTAGTACATTCGCTGTTTGTCCCATACCAACAGAGCTGCGGCATAAACCGCATGGTCGGCGTTACATATACTCAGTATGGCGCAGCGGTTGTTCTTGCGTGCTTTTTGTTCCAGAACAAGTAGGAACTCGCGCGAATAAGATAAGCGTTTCTTGCGGCTTTCTATGCAATGATTATGGAACTGATAGAACTCCTCCGCCGTCATGTCATGCTCTGCGTGCAGGGACAAGGCTTTTTGCAGTTGACGTTTCTTATTCTTTGAGAAGCCGTCAATCACTTTGTCCAAGTCTCGTACGTCCTCGATGCGATAAGTCACCCGTTCGCGAATCTTAAAGCCTTTCTCGGTCAGCATGGATGAGACGGGACTGCCTACGGGGTATTGTTGGTAGTAGTACGCTAACTTCAGTTCGTTGAGCTGACGAGTCACTTCCTCGCGGATATACTGCAGTTCGGTCACGTCGAAGCTTCGGTTCCCGTCGAGCCACAAACCGTTCATCTGCGTCTCTTTCGGCATATCAATCCATCGCCATAGCCATTTCTTGCACAGCATATAAGGCATCGCCGCCAAAATGCTCTTAACTCTTCCCTCCTGGCTCTTAGCTCCTGGCTCTTGGCTTTTGACTTTCGACTTTTGACTTTCTACTAAAATCACATCCCACTCTCTCCCTGCGCATACGGCATCCAGCCACCATGGTTCAAAGAAAACGGGCAACTTCTCTTGTCCTCGTACCCATTCTGCGTATAACTCTTTCTTTGTCATATCGACCTTTTTTATAATTCCGCCTGCAAATATACGACAAAAATTGCATATACGCAAATTTTTGGATGTTTTTTCGCCAAATAAAATATAATTTTATGTATTTAATGGGCTTATGGGGCATTTATGCTTGCATAAAATGACCAAATATATCTTTTCTTTATCAAAATATGACGAAAAATGAGGGTACGCGGAAACATCCAACTCCAACGGGTTCCTAACGGGTTCCTATCGGGTTCGTAGCGTGCTCCTACATGCACCCAAAATGACGAAAAACTCTCGACACTATTGAGAGAAATTATAGTCAAATATGAAACAAGAGTGCAGTATTTTAATAAATATTGCACTTTTTTTTGTGTATGTTGGAAAATAGCAGTACCTTTGCGCGCTAAATGGGCTGAACGCTCAAAATGGATACGCAAAATAATAAAACAATGAAGAAACCATTTATGGTAATCGCGCTCTGTGCGCTGATGTGTATGGTAGCGGGCTGCAAGAGTGATCCGCAAAAGGATCCGACTAATCCGGATACTCCGGTCACCCCCGTTGACCCGCCAGCACCGACTGAAACACTTAAAGGTAACATCGCTCGTCCTACTTGGACTACGCCCACTGATTATGACTACACCTCGTCTATGACGGCTGTATTAAAAGTGGACTTACTCGCTGCCTATCCTGAGTTAGCAAAAGATTATGTTTTGCAGGATAAGGACATATTAGCTGCGTTTATTGGCGATAAATGTCTTGGCGTAGCCTCACCAACCGATGGATTATTCTATATGTTTATAGTCGGTTCAGAAGGCTCCGTTACACTGCAGTATTGGTCTGCTTTCTATTCCAATACTTTCGTTGCGAAAAATGCCTTCGATTTCCAAAACGATGCGAACCTCGGTACGGTAAGTAAACCCGTTAAACCCTCGTTCGTCGTAACCGGTAAATAAGCACCATAGGATGATATAATCAGTATAAAAACAGAGAATAATATAAAATAGTTTACGTAATGAAGAATTTTGTTGAAGAACTGCGATGGAGAGGGATGCTTCAAGATATTATCCCCGGAACAGAAGAACAACTACTTAAAGAAGTCACTGCCGGCTATGTTGGAATCGACCCTACGGCAGATAGTTTACATATTGGCCACTTGTGCGGAATAATGATGTTGCGCCACTTACAGCGTTGTGGGCATAAGCCTATTGCGCTCATCGGTGGAGCTACCGGAATGATTGGTGACCCAAGCGGCAAAAGTGCCGAGCGAAACCTGTTAGACGAAGCTACACTTGCCCATAACGTAGCGCATATCAAAGCGCAGTTGGAGAAATTCCTTGACTTTAACTCGAATGAGCCTAATGCAGCTGAACTCGTAAATAACTACGATTGGATGAAGGACTACACCTTTATTAATTTTACGCGCGATATAGGCAAACTCATTACAGTCAACTACATGATGGCTAAAGATAGTGTCAAAAAACGCTTCAATGGCGAGTTTAACTGCGGTATGTCCTTCACAGAGTTTACCTATCAGTTGTTGCAAGGTTACGACTTCGCTTACCTCAATAAGCACAAGAACTGTAAGCTGCAAATGGGTGGAAGTGACCAATGGGGAAATATCACCACCGGAATGGAACTGATTAAGAAGCTGAACGGCGGAGAAGCGTTTGCGCTCACGTGCCCGTTGATTACCAAAGCCGACGGTGGTAAATTCGGTAAGACCGAAAGCGGTAACGTGTGGCTCGACAAACGATACACAAGCCCATACAAGTTCTTCCAATTCTGGATGAATGTCAGCGATGACGACGCTAAGCGTTATATCAAAATCTTTACCTCTCTCGAAAAAGAAGAGATAGATGCCCTTATCGCTGAACAAGAAGCAGCTCCCCATTTGCGCGTCCTGCAAAAACGTCTTGCGAAAGAAGTGACAACAATGGTGCACTCCGAAGCAGATTATAATGCTGCTGTCGAAGCTACAAATATCCTCTTCGGTAATGCTACAGCGGATGCACTCCGTAACTTGGACGAAGAAACTTTCCTGCAAGTGTTTGAGGGCGTTGAACAATTCGAAGTAAGTCGTGATGAG
>ONMT01000085.1 GCA_900319025.1 uncultured Bacteroidales bacterium | reverse complement strand
TACCTTCCTCAAAGAATACGGACCTAAGATGATTCAATTAATCGGATCGGCCATGATCAATGCCGCTCAAGGTACAGAGAAACTCGGTTACGCTGAAAACGGTAACAAGATTACTCTCCTTAAGATTAACAAAATGGAGACCAATAATATCAATCAACTCAATGAGTACATCTTCAAGACCATGCACCATGAGTTCTCACACATCTTGCACCAACAAAAAGCGTATCCAAAAGAGTTCAGTGTAATCAATCCGGAGGACTACGACCCCAACCGCTGGCAAGACCGCGCAGATACAACCGCTTGGCAACTCGGATTCGTTTCCCCATACGGAAGTAGCCAAACACGTGAGGACTTCGTCGAGACAATCGCTAACTACATCGTTAAACCCGATACAACGTGGAACTACATGATGGAAAAAGCAGGCTCCGTTGGAGGACCTATTATCAATCAAAAACTCGAAATCTGCCGCAACTGGCTCGCTGAAAAATGGCAAATCGACCTTGATAAAATGCATGCCGAAGTACAGAAACGACAAGAGAATCTCGATTGGGATATGATTATGTCTCTTGGCTTCTTACACGAAGATAAAAAGTAAACAGGTTACGTATAAACGAAGATAATATAAATGACTACGAATATGAAAAATAAATCGATTATACTACTTCTGGCTTTAGGACTTGCCTTCACAGCTTGTTCCCGCGACGAAGATAGCCTTTTTGACCAATCAGCTGCTGAACGTACCGAAAAGGCGCTGACGAACGCCTTCGATGTCTTGACCAGCGCTGAAAACGGATGGGAGATGCTATATTACGCTAACCCCGTTAACGCCGGATACACCGTCCTGCTCAAGTTTGATGAGCACGGAAGCGTACTCGCTGCTTCGCGTAACCCGCAAACGACGAAAAACGTTTACAAAGAGGACAACAATAGCACATGGGCTATTCGCGCTGACTATGGACCTATCTTGTCCTTCGATACCTATAACGACGTTATGCACGCATGGGCTGACCCGCAAAGCGACGGCGACGGTTACCTCGGTGACTATGAGTTCCTTATCCTTGAAGCTACACCACAATTGGTTCGACTCAAAGGTAAAAAACACTCCGGATATTGCGAACTCCACCCTATGCCTAAAGGACAGGATTGGCAAGTGTATTTTGACGAAGTCTATAAACTCCGCGACATGCTCGTAACCAATAATGACGGCACCGCCTTCAACTTTGAGAATAATGGTAAGACCGAGGAAATGGTCTATAGCGACGGAATGATGATTGTTAACCTCGAAGAAGGTATTCTCTATCCGTTTACCATTCGTCCTAACATGGTTACCTTCTATGGCAAGGGTGTACCAAGCGGCAACGACTCGACGTTTGCTAAGAACTTCAAAATCAATGACGCTAAAGACGCATTGGTCTGCACCGATAGCGGAATCTCTGCACGTTTCGTTCCGGCACTCACGCTGGCGGAAGTACTCAATGTCAAACTCGACCACCACATCCAATGGGGTATCGACAAAAACGATATTGGATCAGCTTCCAAAACTGCCTATAACCTAATCGCTAACGCAGTCAAAAACTCCGGAGGCTCTCTGAAAAGCATGAAAATCCAACGAGTTGATAGCGTTAAAATAGACGACTTGGACACAATAAAATATATGGTTGACCGTCTTAATGTCGAATTCAATGGCTCAAATGGTGTAACACAAGCCTTCTTCATCATGGACTTCGACTTAAACGGCACTTCACTTACCTATTCCTATAAGTATCCGTCAGGGGAACCCGGAGCGGATATCGCTGCTAAGGAATTCCTGCAACGTGCAGGTGGTGGTACAGGTAAAGAAGAAGTGGGACTCAAACGACTCAAAGATTTTATCACAGGTCAGTTCCAAGTGTCCTCAGCGTCAGGTTCGACCCTTAATGCACAAGAGTTATATCTAACAGGTACAAATGACTCTAACAAGCGATTAAAATTAATCGCTCGATAATTAACTTTATTATTAACTTAAAAAACAAACACTACAATGAAAAAATTGATTTCACTTTTGAGCGTGGCCATGTTGGCAACTAGTGTTTTCGCCATCTCCGCCACCGGAAAGAAAATGGCCGTAACTAAAATGGCTCCCGAAAAAGTTTTAGCCGGTCAAAGTTCTCAGGTTTTAGATGTTGAGAGTGTTAAACCAAGTATGCTCAAGTTTAACGCCGTTGACGCTAAGAAACCTATTGCTAAATCTCCGAAAGCTACATTAGAAGGAGAAGCTCCTTCCGCTTTCTACTACCTGCCTAAAGGTGCCTTTACATTAGGTATTGGTAATGCAGGCTCTCGCGTTGGAACAAATATCTTCGAGCATTATCCTACTATCATCGGCTCTTGCTTGAATGGTCATGAGACATGGGTTTGGCCTAACTATTCAAAAAATGCTAATTCTGTAACCTATAAAACATGGTTGGATAGCGAATTTCCTCAATATGCAGGTGAGGGTTGGACGTTAGATGCTAATAAAAACTTCGTTGATTCTACGGTTGCAACAAACTTCGGTTATGGTATTAGTAAATACTATTACTCCACCCTTCGTTTACCTTTGCAAACAGCAACCAACGATAATGGTTCAGATTATTTCTATCTCCTTGGACCGAAAACGGAGCGTATGGATACTATATTCAAAAGTGGGGATTATCTCGTTCAAACTATGGGTGGTGTATTTTCAAATGTATCGCCAGATGGAATGTTCCCACTGTCAAACGCTATGTTCGAAACTCCTATAGCAGGAAATGGAGTACGTATAATCTATGATATCGCTGAGGACAAAGATGTTTCCTTCATCTATGGTACTAAACCTGTTGTTGTTCCTGCAGGTAAAGACACCGTATGGGAGGATGACGAAGTAACAATTAAAGAAATTATCCAATTGTATGATACAATTCGTTCTTCTGCATTATTAACCAGTTATGACCAACCGATGTCTCCACTCTATATTAAGGATGTAACTATTGCACTCGGAAATGCCATTGCTGTGCCTGATGCTGCTGGAGAAGATAGCATTGTATGGACTGACATCAAGATAGACTCTCTTAAGATGGTTATTATAACACAAAAAGGTGTAGTTGCAACCTCTCTTGCTACTAAGCTCGACACTGTTGACATGCTTTCTTTCCCGGGTCAATTAGTTACATTTAAAATCCAACAAAAAGACCCATATGGTTCTATTATTGAAGGTGTTACAATTAATGAGCCGTTCCAAGTCGCTATCGTCGGTTTGAATCGTCCAGACAACCAATTCGGTGTTTGGAGTGCTTATGATCCTTATCTGAGAGGTGCAAAGACGAGTGTTATGGATGTAAACGGTAATATTCGCCGCTATGCTCCTTATAATCCTTTCGTAATGCTTAATGGTATCTATTATACTCTTGAACACGCACTGCGCACACATGACATGTATGAAGATTTCCCAGCACAATATATTAACGATACTATCAATATTGCTGTTGAGTACGATGCTACACATGACCAATATTCAGCCGTTCATGCAGATGGCGATTTTAAAGGTTACATTCCTACGCTTCGTGCAATTGAATTGCTATACGATACCGTATCATATCAATATAACTACAACATCTATGCTCCGGATTGGGCACAAGTTGATATGCAAGGGTACGACACGCCCGTTTCTAAAACCGATGCAACACGTACATACTGGAGCGTATTCAACGCATACTTCCTTGACATTTGGGGTGACGCTTCTGACACTTCTGTGGACGCTCCTGCTGTAGGTGATGAGATTAAACTCTCTCGTTACGGACGAGAACTCGTCTTCAAAGTGGTTGCAGTGGAAGAACCTACCGCTATTAATAACGTTGTTCGTACCGTTAACGATGGTAAACTCTACAACGTGCTCGGCATGGAAGTGGACGAGGACTACAAAGGAGTAGTTATCCGCAACGGTCAGAAATTCCTCAAATAATTATAAATATGATTAATAGATAATCATTATTCATTAATCATTATTCATTAAAAAAGTGCAGCTTTTACGAAAAAACTGCACTTTTTTTTTGCGTATTCAAAAAAAAAGTTGTACCTTTGCCGCGATATTCGATAAGAGATATTCATTATTCATTAATCTTTATTCATTAACAACGATGGAAGAAGTGACGTACTATTGCCGAAAATGCGGCGCTAAACTACCGCTCAATCCTGATGCTATTCTCAAACACTATGAGAAAGCCCATTTCTCCGACTGGGCAGCGAACAAAGACCTCATCGCGCGGATGCCTAAGGCCTTCGTCGTCACTTCTGCGCAAAATGTGCAAACCGTTAAGAACGTACAGAAGAATATCGCTGCACAGGCGGAAGCGAATAAACCTATTCTTAACCCCGATACAGAGGAGACGCTCGCTAAACGAGAAGCCAACAAGGACGCCATCATGGAGCGACTCAAGAAATGCGCCGACAAACAACAATATAAACTCAAAGAACCTTATACCTGCGAGTGCTGTGGCAGACAACTCAATATTGGTATGATTATCCTCTGCGCA
>ONMT01000025.1 GCA_900319025.1 uncultured Bacteroidales bacterium | reverse complement strand
CAATTCGGTTCAAAACAAGAAATTATATCTGACACTGGGTTCTATCGGCGGTGGTCAATATCAAATCAAGATTGAGGGTTCGGCTGAGGCTCAACTTACAGCGCTGACGAATGCTAACTATACCATCAACTGGGTAACAACGACGATAGAAGATGGTGACAAGAAAATGTCAGGTCAGGATGTGCCGTTTAATAATGCTCGCTGGGCATTTGATGCAAGCGGTTATGGATCTGCAACAGCTGTATTTGGTATCTCGGAAGGTAAAACTTGGGAAGATGTCCATGTTTGGAACCATGCAATTTATTTCATGACTGCTGAAGGTGAAGTAGGCTATACTGATTTCCCTGGACGCTATCATATCGCTTGGAACGAGACTTGCTCCGATGCCGAGGCTCCGGCATTTGTTAAAGCAGAGGGTGCTGTGATTGATGCTACCAGCGTACAACTGACCATTCAAGCTACAGACAACTGGGGCGGAGTCCTTACTTATACTATTGCACGTGCAGGTGCAGAGCCGATTATCTCTAATCACGCAAGTGGCGAAGAGTTCACGCAAGATGTAACAGGTCTGACCGCAGGTACACAGTATGACTTCACAGTGACGGTTAGTGACGGTGTAAACAATGCTAACACTCATATCATCGTTACTCCGGAAGGCGATAATACTAAACCTATAATGGGTACTGCTTCGCTGGAGAGCAAGACGTGGCATAGCGCAATTATCAATGTGGCCGCTACGGATAACAAGGGCGTAACCGCTTATTACGTGGTAGAGAAAGATGCAGATTATGTAGCTGCAGAAGGTAAGATTACTGTTGATGGCCTAACCGCTTCTACCGAGTACACGCTTCATATTAAGGCAAAAGATGCAGCCGGCAATATCTCTGACAACCAGGCAGAGGTATCTTTCACCACCGATGCACACTCGTTGGTACCGACTACTGCAGCTCCGATTCCTACTTGGCCTGCAGATCAAGTGATCTCATTCTATAGCGATAAATATGAAGAACCGTCCACGTGGAACTATCGTGCTCCTTGGGGTGGTAATACTGTTTATGAGCAAGTAGTGATAGCTGAGAATAACGTTATCCATTACAGCAGTTTTGATTGGGCAGGTTGGGAGATTAATTCCGGCGCACCGTACAACGCGCTTACGATGGAGAAACTGCACTTGGATATATGGGTAGAGAACGATTGCGAAATAGGTATTGTTCCTATCTATGGCGGTGCCGGTCTGGTTACAGATGATACTCGCCGTGTTAAACGCGCGTTATCAGGTCAGCAGTGGAATAGCATTGATCTGGTTTTGGCTACTGATTATGCAGAGTTGAACTTAGCAAGTATTTTCCAATTTAAGTTTGACCAAGCGACTACGACGGAGTTCTATCTGGACAACGTATATTTCTATCGAGAATCAGCTATTGTAGATGATGATGCCCCGTATAATGTCAGCGGAAATATGGCTTCTCAATCCTACTTCTCTGTAACATTGGCTCTGTCTTCAACGGACGACAGCGGCGCGGTGACTTATATCATTAAGAACGGCGATGCTCAAGTAGCATCCACCTCCGGTGCTTCTGATGCTACGGTTAATGTCAAGATTGAGAATTTGGCTCCCGGTACAGATTATGAATTTAGCGTGATTGCGAAAGATGGTAGCGACAATGCAGCAGATGCCATTAATGTAAACGCAAGCACGTTGGCTGCACCGGCACCTGCTCCGACTCCTACACATACGGCAGCGGAAGTGAAGTCACTCTATTCAAATGCATACACTCCTGTAGTTGCTGTAGAAAACTATTGTGAATGGTGGTGGGAAGCACCAACCGTACATACCAATCATGTATTGGGCGCAGACGATAATGTGCTGTTCTATGACAACAACCATGCGGCAGGTGCTTCGTTCGGCTGGTCTTGGAATGCAGGTAACAAGATAGACTTCTCTGGTTACCAGAAGTTCCATATGCACATCTATCCGTCCACATCCGGAACTATCGAGATATATCCTGTTGTTGCTCCGGAAGCCGAGTTCCATAAAGTATCTCAATCGCTCACAGCAGGTCAATGGAACGAAATCGTGCTTGATTACACTGACAAAACATTTGCTCCGCTGAACCAAATCGGTTTCGTGAATTTCTTCGACCTCGGCGAATTCTTTATCGACAACGTTTACTTCTATGCTGAAGTTCCAGCAAAAGATGTAGTTCGTGATGGATTGAGCGCCGGTAAATGGGGCACAATTTGTCCGAAACAAACGGTGGAGAATGTGGAGGGAGCAACGTTCTATCAGATTTCGTATCTTGAGGAGCAAGGCGGTCTGCCATTTAATATGGTATTTGACCAGATTCCAGGTACCACACTTACTGCTGGTCAACCTTACTTCTTCGTCGCTAATGGCACACAGATTCTTGGTAACAAGACCGGCGCAGAATTAACTGTTGCAGGTGACGGAGTGAACGGCTTCTATGGATATATCAGCTCAACGGATGCTCCGATGGAATTGGCGAACTGGCATACTGACTATGATGCAAATGAGGAGTATAATACCTTTATTATTTACAATAATTCGGTATTCCGTATCAATCAAGGCGGTACGATGTTGAATAGTGAACGTTGCTACATCAATATCAATAGTACTGAGCCGAGACGTGGTGTTGTTGCCCCCGCTCCAGGACTCAAACGTCTAAACATGAGTATTAGCGGCACGAACGTAACTACGGGCTTGAATGCACTGAATGTTTCAGATAAACTGACTAAGGTGATAATTGACGGCCAATTATACATTCTTCGTGAGGGAAAACTATATGACTTGACAGGTCGTATGGTGAAATAACGAACGAAGTAAATTTAATGAATAATTATTAACGAGTTAATGAGTATAATTATGAAAAAGAATGTATATAATACACCGGTTATTGAAGTGGTACAAGTTGCATTATCACACTTCGTCCTTGCGGGCAGTCGGGGTAATATTGACTTAGGTGGTGGCGGCGGTAACGGTGTCATACCTGATTAATGAACCAATATAGAACCAAAAACTTTCCTCTTTTTGGAAACTTTTGGGCTATATGTAGACGAAAGCCAAATATACTAATAGCGTACTTTTTTCGATGCAAAAGTAAATGCTAAATGGCTGATAGTTAGTAAGTAAATACGTACTTTTTTATACGGTACAGTACTTTTATGTTGCACAACATATCCAAAAACTTGCGTATTTGCCAAAATAGCAGTACTTTTGCACTCGAAATTAGTAAAGCTAACAACTAACAATATCGTTTAACTAAAGATTTATTATCATGAGAAAGTTTTTCTTCTTAGTCGCTTTCTTGAGCGCAAGTATCATGATTTGTGCCGAGGATGTCAACTTTGCGTTGGCTACTCAAGGATCAAGTGCTACGGCCTCGTCCGGAGTTGCGGGATTGGCTATCGACGGCAATCAAGGCACCCGTTGGGAGAGTGATAAGAACGACGAAGAGTGGTTCCTGCTTGACATGGGGCAGAGCCGCACGTTCAACTATTTCAAAATCAACTGGGAAGGTGCTTATGCACAACAGTACCAATTGTTGGCATCGACCGACGGCGTGAACTTCACCGCTATCTACACCGAGAACAATCTCGATCATGCCAACTGGCAGAAGATTTATTTAGAGACACCAGTAACGGCTCAGTACATCAAGTACCAGGGCATTAAGCGTGCTACCGAGTGGGGTCAATCCTTCTGGGAGTTTGAGGTCTATTACTTGAGCGAGCCTCCGAAGACTTATACCCAAATCACCGGCCTGACCATCGTCGCTTCGTCCGTTGGCTACAATGATGTAAATCGTGTTCTGGACGGCAATGCCGGCACCGAATGGCAGGGCTCACCTACCAATGAAACCGAAGAGGATGAAGAATCGCGCACGTATGACGCTTGGTTCGTTGTGGATCTTGGCGGTCTATATAATGTAGATAAAGTAGATATCCAATTTGAGGGCGCGTGCGCGCAAGATTACCATATTGATTTCTCGGAGGACAACACAAACTGGGCATTGGGCTGTGACTCCATAGGCAATCCTGGCGTGAACGGTCGTACGGATGAGGTGACCGAGCTCAACAATAATACCAAAGTGCGTTATGTCCGCTTCTGGAGTACGAAAGCAGCTACGAAATATGGTATGAAGATCTTTGAGTTCCGTGTCTATGGTGCTACTTGGGTACCGACATCAGTTGTGAATGTACAAGAGGATGAGGTACAAGTAACTAAGGTGATTGAGAACGGTCAGCTTTATATCCTGAACAACGGTACGAAATATAATGTACAAGGTGCACGCTTACAATAATAAATAAGATATGAAAAGAATCTTAACAATCTCCGCAATGGTCATGCTCTCGCTCAGTATATGGGCGCAGAGCATGACGGTTACGGGCGTCGTGATGGCTCAGGACGAACCTGATCCTGTGATTGGTGCGAACGTGATGATTAAAGGCACCACGAACGGTACAATCACGGACTTTGATGGTAAGTTCTCTATCCAAGCCAAAGCCGGCGACGTGCTGCAAGTATCTTTCATGGGTTACAAGACGCAGGACGTAAAAGTATCCAACGCCGGTCCAATTAATATCACGTTAGTCTCTGACAACGTGCAGTTACAAGAAGTCGTAGCCGTTGGTTACGGTACAATGAAAAAATCTGACCTTACCGGTGCTGTAACCAGTGTTAGTGCAGACCAATTGTTAAAGGCTCCTGTGGCCGGTATTGACCAAGCATTACAAGGACGGGCTGCCGGTGTAACTGTTACTACCGGATCCGGTCAACCTGGTGAAGCGGCTACAATCCGTATCCGTGGTATCGGTTCGGCAATCGGAGGAAACGACCCGTTGTACGTGGTAGATGGTGTAATCACTGGCGATATAAAATGGCTTTCACCAAGCGATATCCAGTCAATGGAGATCTTGAAAGACGCATCAGCAACGGCTATCTATGGTAGCCGTGGTGCTAATGGTGTGATTCTAATCACCACTAAATCCGGAGGCGATGGGAAAATTAATATCACTTTTGATGCGTACTGGGGCTTCCAAAATCGTTGGAAGAAGATGAACGTGCTCGGCAGTCGGGACTTTGCAGAGACAGAGTTGCGTATTCAGGCAATGCGTAACGGTGCAGAGGAGATTGCATACTATCAGCAGAAAGGCTTTACGCCGTGGCTGAATATGTATAAACTCGGTAATGCCGATATCATGAAGATTAGCGAGTATTATCCGATTAACTTCAACTACGCAGATCAGGAGACTGATTGGCAAGATGAGGTGTTTGTCAAAAATGCGTTCATGCATAACTACCACCTCGCTTTCGACGGCGGTAACGACAAAGGACATTATGCCCTCTCCGCTTCGTATTTCGGTCAGAATGGTACAATCATTGGTAGTAACTACAGACGCTTCACGCTCCGTCTGAATACGGATTATCAAGTACGCAAATGGTTAAAGATCGGTGAGCACTTCTCACTGGTAGCCAGCAGTGGTCGTAATGCAATGAATAACAGTTCTTCTGCCGGCGCTTCGATTATCTCCGGCGCCTTGGCAATGGCTCCGTGGGATCCGGTATATTATCCCGATGGATCGATGAATAAGAACGGCAAGAATATCAGCGGATACTACTCAGCGGGCTCGAACTTCAAGAATGTGACTAACCCTTACCAGATGGCTTATAACTATGAGCCGAACAATAAGAACGAGCGTTTTATTGGAGATGTCTACTTCGAGATTACGCCGATAAAGGGCTTGACAATCCGTCCGTCTATCTCTGCTGACTACGGCTTGGAGCGTAACCGTAACTTTGGTTATCCGAATATCTATACCAGCTACAATGCTTCGAATCTGAACTCCATCAGTTCGAACATGAGCCGCAGTCTGACGCTCTTGGAGGAGACAACAATCACTTATGCCCGCGAGATAGGCAAACATAGTTTTTCTGTGATGGCGGGTCAAACATGGTCGGAGTATAACTACTATTCCATGGGCGGATCGGGTGCAGCTATCCTCAATCCGATTGAGAGTAACTGGTATCTGAGCCGTGCTACGGAGAAACAGACGATCTCGTCGGATGGCGTAGCGCGTACGCGTCGTCTATCATTCTTAGGGCGCGTGTTCTATAGCTATGACAGCCGCTATATGATTACTGCAAACTTCCGTGCCGATGCTTCCTCTAAGTTCACCAAGAACCCTTGGGGCTTCTTCCCCTCGGTAGCATTGGCTTGGCGCTTGAGCGAAGAGCCTTTCATCCGCGACAAAGAGGTTGATTGGTTGGATAATATCAAGATTCGCGCCGGCTTCGGTCAGGTTGGAAACGACGGTATCGGTTCATCCGCTTTCCAATACACGATGTTCTCCACCCAGGACGTGTTCGTCAGCTATCCTTTCGGTCCAAACCAGAATGCCAATCCGGCGCTCTCAACTGCCGGTGCTACGGTGCTGACCTTGGTGGATGAGAATGGTAAATGGGAGACGAACCAACAATGGGATGCTGGTATCGACTTCAGTTTCTGGAACGGTATGTTAGCCGGTACGATTGATTACTTCCGCCGTGATACAAAAGATGCGTTGCTGTATGTCAACGCTCCGGCGCACGTAGGAAACCGCGGCGCTTTGGTTAGGAACGTAGGAAACATTCGTAACGAGGGTGTGGAAATCACGTTAAGCCATGATAATAAGGTAGGCAAAGTACATTATAGCATTGCTGCGAACGTATCATACCTGCATAACGAACTGACGAAGGTGAACGGTGGTTCTCCGCTGTGGGGCGACCGCACCAAGACCTACGAAGGACTGGCGCTGAACTCCTTCTGGGGATACCAGTACGAGGGTATCTATCAGAGCGATGAAGAGGCTTTGGCGCAATTACACTCCTATACCAAAGAAGAGATCGGCGTACACGCCGGTGACGCACGCTATAAGGATGTGAACGGTGATGGTAAACTGAATGAGGATGACAAGATGGTCATCGGTAATCCGTTCCCGAAAGTAAGCTTCGGTCTGAACCTCGGCGCCGATTTCTATGGTGTAGATATCCAACTCTTCTTCCAAGGCGTAGCGGGCAACTCTATTTACAATGCACAACGCCAGATGTTAGAAGGCGATGGTAGCGGTTATGCCTTAGCGGATTACATGAAAGAAAAAGTATGGGTAGGTTACACACCGGCGGTACAGAACGCAATGATCAATGCCGGAGTCAATCCGTATGAGTTGGAGAACCGTAATGGAACAATACCTAATCCGTTAGGCTCGCCAACCAATACCGAGAACTCCACGCGTTTCATCGAGGACGGCTCTTATCTCCGTCTCAAGAACCTGCAAATCGGTTATACTTTCCCCCTGAAGTGGACACAGAAGTTCCATTGCTCGCGTCTGCGTCTCTACGCAACAGCAAGTAACCTCTTCACTATAACCGGCTATAAGGGTTATGACCCGGAAGTAGGCAGTGGTGTGGATTATGGTAACTACCCTCAGAGCAGAACATTCACATTCGGCTTGAACGCAACATTCTAAAGGAAAGGAGCATGAGTTATGAAAACGAATATGATTAAAAAAATAATCCTTTGTACTTTGTCCTTTGTCACTTTGTCCTTCGGCATGACTGGGTGTAAGGACTACCTGACGGAGATTGAGCCGGGAACGACCCTGTTGGAGGATTTCTATACCTCTACACCGGCTATGGAGCAGAATGTGACGGCTTGTTATACGCCACTGTTGTGGGAGTATAACAGAACGTATTGCCCGGAATGGTTCATCGGCGATGTAGCCAGTGATGATGCTCTGAAAGGTGGTGGCACGACGAACGACATGGCGGATGCTTACGATATTGAAAACTGGCGTACAACGGATCAAAACACCCTTTTGCTGGATTTCTATCGCGGAAATTTCATGGGAGTGGCACGTTGTAATCTGGCAATCGAGTATATAGAAAAAACCAAATTGGAGATTGACTCTGCTTTCACCCAACGGATGAAAGATCGCCTCTTGGGAGAAGCGCATTTCCTGCGTGCATACTATTACTTCCGTCTGGTGCGCGTCTTTGCCGGTGTGCCGATGCCATTAAAGGTAGTGAAATCCTCAGACGAATGGGGTATTCCCCGTTCATCAGTAGATGAGGTGTTCAATCAAATTCTCGCTGACCTCGCTATCGCCCAGAAATCCCTGTGGCTCAAAAGTAAGTACGAGGCGGACGATATGGGCCGTGCGACGAAAGGTGCTGCAGAGGCGATGCTGATGAAGGTGAACCTCTATATGGCTTCTCCGTTCTGGCAAGAAAAAGGAGTGAAGAAATCTCCCGCAGATTGCTATAAGGATGCGAAAGCATGGGGTGACTCCATTATCACTTCGGGTGAGTACAGCCTATGTCCTAATTACGAAGACAACTTCACGATGGCAGGCGAGAATGGCCAGGAGTCTGTATTCGAAGTTCAGTACGCCGATGTGCCATGGGGCGACTACGGCGATGGCAAAGATCCTACGAAGTTTGGTTATACAGCAGGTAGTTTCACCCAGATTCTGGTTCGCAGCCGTAACTCGGAGATTGGTGGCGGATGGGGCTTCAATCACCCGACGCAGAGTCTCTATAACGAGTTTGAAGCAGGCGACCCGCGTCGTGACGTAGCAATCCTTGTTCCGAGTACCAGCATCGTTTCTTCGTATCAAGAGCAAACCGATGAGAAATATCTCGGTAACAACATGCTCAATAATAAATACGGTATGTACCGTGATCCTACCACAATAGGAGGTGGGTACGGCAAATGGACCTTGCACGCTTCCCGTGGTCCGCTCAATAACAAGCAGATTCGTTATGCGGATGTGATGCTGATGTACGCAGAGGCTTGTCTCGGTGCAGGTGATCCCGGTACGGCTAAGAACTATATTGACCAAGTGCGTGCTCGCGTAGGCTTGGGGCCATGTGCAGCGGCAGATAATGCTGCATTGCGTCACGAACGCCGTTGCGAGTTGGCGATGGAAGGTCATCGTTGGTTCGACCTTGTGCGTTGGAAAGGTGTGGCAGGAACGGGTCTAAAAGCACATATGGATGCATATAAAGCTTCTGAAAGCGAGGAAGTGCAACATCATATCCAAGAGTTCGTGGAAGGTAAGCATGAGTTGTTCCCGATTCCGCAAGAAGAGAGACAACTGAACCCAACTGACATGGAGCAAAATCCAGGATATTAACCTTTTTAATTAACCTTTTAAAACAAAAACAATTATGAAAGCAAACAAATTTTTTGCTATTGCGTTAGCAGCGCTGACAATGGTTAGCCTTAACGCATGTAAAGACAAAAATGGTGGTAGTGGGGACGAGCCATCTAATCCGGATCAGGAAGCTGATTTGGCATTGGACAAGACTTCTCTCAGCCTTGAGGTTGGTTCTGCCCCTGCAGTAGCTTCCGTTACTCCGGCTAACGATGGTAAGAGTGTCAAAGTAAAAGCATTGGCAGAGGGTAGCGCTGTCATTACCGCTAAATCGAAAGGCGGTCAAGTGAAGACCTGCGTTGTAGCTGTTAAAGCTAAAGGTGGCGGCGGTGGCGGCGAAGGTAAGTCCATCGAAGCTAAACGTATTTGGCCGATTGTTCTGGATGGTGTAACTGCAGAAGCTAACGCCAGTCTGATTGCTGCAGATTTCCGCCCGAATGATAATGAAAAGAATCTCTGGGTATGGGATGCTAGCTTCACAGGTGGACAATCTACTGGTGTTAATTTTTATGGAAACACAGAGGGTTATCTGTCATTAGTAACTGCTACTCCTAACTATGGTGGTGCTGGCTTCAACCTTGCTGACGGATCAGAATTTTTATCGGCGGCTACTGCTTTGCGCAAAGAGATAGTTGCAAATCCTGACAAATTTGCATTGCACTTGGCTATCAAATCAACGGATAATCAGAACGTGTCGTACTATATCCTTGGTTGCACGGGAACATACTTCACTATTGGAAGTGCTAAAACGGAGTGGTCATCTAACGTTATTGGAAATTATCCACGTGATGGCAAATGGTATGAATTTAACATTGAGTTGTCCGCTTACGCAACTGCTCTTGCAGAGGTTGTAGAAGGAAAAGAGGGCAATGTGTTCTGCATGCTTGCTGCCGGACCGCAAGGTTCCGTATTGAATCTTGATGCTGTTTATATCTACGAGAAGAAATAATACAAACATCATTGCTTTGGGGGAATTGGTTTTCCCCCATTGCCCTATTAGTAAATGAAAAAGTTCAACAAATGAAAATAAGAAATTATCTATTATTGTTTGCTGTTGTATGTATGACGGCATGTGGACAAAAGCAGGACGAACCCTCCAACGTGACATTGAATCTCAACCCTGTGACTTTGGAATTGACAGTGGGAGACATAGCGACCATTGATACCAAGGGCACGGCAACGAATATCGAGTGGAAGAGTTCGAATGAAGATGTGGCAACCGTCTATTTCGGAGTGGTAACTGCCAAAGCGATTGGTAAAGCGGAGATCACGGCTACCTCAGGTGATGTATCGGCTACAGCGAATGTGTTCGTAACAGGTACCGATGGAGCGTCTCTGCGTATCAATCCTCCCTTGGTATCGCTTCGCCCAGGAGATACCTATGATTTTAAGTACGGTAATACATATGATTTGGATCTGACATGGAGCAGCTCTGATACCAAAGTTGCAAGCATAAATCAAAATGGTCATTTGACTGCTGTCGGGGCGGGAAATGCTATTATAACACTGGCAACCAATATAGAGAGCGTTACTGCGCGAGTAGCTGTTGCTCATAGTTGGGGAGAGTACAAGTTGGTATGGTCTGATGAATTTGACGGCACTGCTTTGGATGAGAACACATGGAGCTACAATATCGGCGGTAACGGATGGGGTAATAACGAGAAACAGTATTACACCTCGCGTCCGGAGAATATCCGTGTGCAAAACGGATGTCTGGAGATAGAGGCGCTCAAGGAACAATATGAGAACAACAACTATACCTCTGCCCGTATCATGAGTAAGAACAAGAAAACCTTTACATACGGCAAGATGGTAGCGCGTATCAAGTTCCCCGGAGGCAAGGGTACGTGGCCTGCGTTCTGGATGATGGGAAACAGCGGAGGATGGCCTAACTGCGGTGAGATAGATATCATCGAGCATATTGGGTCACAAGATACACGCGCTTCGTTTGCACTCCATACCGTCATGAGGAATGGTACGAGAGGCAATAACTGGGCGAAAACGCATTTCTTCGATTATCCTCTGTCCGCGGACTTCCATACCTATAGTATTGAGTGGGCACAGGAGGAAAAAGACGGTAGGGATGTGATTCGGTTCTATGTGGACGACGTGCAATATGCTGAAGTATGGGAGGAGCAAATCGACAATAACGACTATTGGCCGTTTAACAAGCCCTTCTTCTTAATCTTCAACCTTGCTATCGGAGGAAACATGGGTGGCCAAGTAGATGACTCTATTTTTGAACAAAAACGTATCATGTACGTAGATTGGGTTCGTGTATGGCAACGGCAAGAACAATAATCCTCGCGGGCTTGGCATTGCTCTTTGCGGCTTGTAAGCCACAAGAGACGCCTACTCCTGTGCCCGTGGATGAAACAAATGTGGTGGATGTGATGCCCAAATCCGCCAAGCGCGGTGTGGCTTTCTCGTTCACACAGTTTACCGACCTGCCATTGCTTTCCCCCTATACCAGTTGGGATTATAATTGGGGCAATACCCCTTTGGAAGAAGTAGCGATGTGGTTTGATGCCAACGAGATGGATTTCTGCCCGATGTGCTGGAATGGTAATTATAATGCCGACCAGATTCGGGCTTTCGTTGCGGCACATCCCAAGACGCAATATCTCTTAGGCTTTAACGAGCCGAACCTAACCGATCAAGCTCGTATGACGCCCGCAGAAGCAGCAGCTATATGGCCTCCGGTAGTGGCGTTGGCCAAAGAACTAAACCTCAAACTGGTCTCTCCGGCAATGAACTACGGTACGCTGCCCGGTTATAGCGACCCGATCAAATGGCTCGATGAGTTCTTTGCGCAACCGAATGTGTCGATAGACGATATCGATGCTATTGCTGTACACTGCTATATGTCTTCGCCTTCGGCTGTAAAGGGTTTTATAGAGCGGTTTGAGAAATACAACAAACCTATTTGGATGACGGAGTTCTGCGCATGGGATCCGGCGCCAAGCGGTTATCCTACGCAGATGGATTATATGTGTGAAGTGCTCAATTATATGGAGAGCAGCCCTTCTATCCAGCGCTACGCATGGTTCATGCCGCGTATGAGCGGCAAAGTAGAGTCGGTACCCTATAACCAACTGCTGACTCATGATTATCCGGCAGAGCTGACGGATTTAGGAAAGATGTATTGCTACTTCTCGCCGATGGATAAGACAGTATGGTTACGTGCCAATCGTATGATTTTCGCTTCAGAGTACATGGCCTTGGCGAATACAAACATGTCCCTTCGTCCCTCTACCGATGAGAAGGCACTAAAGGCAGCAGGTCATCCTGGATTGATGATCACGAATTTTGCCGCAGGACAGGAGTTGACGTATCAAGTGTTCTGTCCGTCTGAGGGAGAGCAGAAAAACATCACTTTGCGGTATTGTGGGTATAGCAATTCGATTTGTGAAGTGCTGGTGGACGGCGAGTCGCAGAACTTCATTGACATGCCCAAAAATGGCAGCAGCGCCGAATGGATAGAGGCTTCTATTGGCATCAAGATGCCGAAAGGTAAGCATACCCTGACGCTGAAACTGGTTTCTGGATCATGTTTATTCTCAGGCTTTACAATTAACGGAACAAGCAATTAAACGATATGAAAAAACTACTCATCATACTTTGTGTGCTGTATGCTACTGTGGTACAGGCGCAAGAATACAGCCTTGTGTGGAATGAAGACTTTACGGACGGGACGCTGGATACTCAAGTGTGGAACATTGAGGTGAATGGCGATGGCGGCGGCAATAACGAATTGCAGTACTACTGTCAGAAAGGTGTATCCGTAGGTGCAGAACCGACGACGGGCAAGCAATGCCTTATCCTGACAGCTACCAAAGAGGATTATCAGGGTAAGAAATGTACCTCCGGACGCGTGAATAGCCAAGGTAAAACCTATTATACTTACGGACGTATCGATGCACGAATCAAATTCCCCAATACGGCGAATGGTCTTTGGCCTGCTTTCTGGCAAATGGGAAATAACTATAAACAAGTAGGATGGCCTAAATGTGGCGAAACAGATATCATTGAGTTAGGAAACTCCAACGGCTTTGGTGGTGTCCAAGACCGATATTTCAATGGCGCGATGCACGTCGGCTCCCAATGGGATGCGGTATGGAGCGATGCACATGCCGTTACATGGCCTTATTCGGTAGAAGACACCTTTCATATCGTCACTATGATTTGGACACCCACTTCTATTGATATGTATATGGATAAGGATTCTCACCCTGAGAATAACGCCTATTTCCATGCCGATTTAGAATCAAACACAAATCCGGATTATGACCGAAGTGTCGTTTTCGGTAAACCCAATTTCATCATCGCTAACGTAGCAATCGGTGGTAACTTCCCGGGTATTTCCGATATCAATAAAATTACGGCCTTGGCCAATGGTTCGCGCTCAATGTATATTGACTGGATTCGTATCTACCAACGTGGTGATGCCGGACAATCGTTCCATTCTGCTGCTGCCTCTGATCCTATCGAACCCGAGAGCGTAAGCTCAATTAGTAACACCCCAAGTACAGAGATTCAAACTGACAAAGTCCTGCGAGACGGACATCTATACATTCTACGTAATGGTAACTTATACGACCTCAATGGCCGCTTAATTCAATAAAATATGAAAAAGTCTTTGCTCTTTACTCTTTGTTCTTTTTTCCTCTTCTCTTGTGCCAAACCGGAGTGGAAACTTGTCTGGTCTGATGAGTTTGACGAAGCGACACTCAATACCGCCTATTGGAACACGGAGGATAACGCCCGTGGAGGTGGTAATGCCGAGTTGCAATATTACACGCCTAATAATATCTCTATTGAGCGCCATCCTGTTACCAATGACCAATGTTTGGTCCTCAAAGCGCAGAGGGAGAACTATCGCAATCGTCCCTGCACCTCCGCGCGGCTGAATACCCAAAATAAAGTAACTGTTGAGTATGGTAAAGTGGAAGCACGCATAGCGTTCCCTTATACAGCAAACGGCTTGTGGCCTGCTTTCTGGATGTTAGGTAATAATTTGGCTACCAATCTGGGTAACAATGATGATGTTGATAAAAAGAAAGCAGAACTGGCAAAGCAAGGACGTGTCGTGTGGCCCAAATGCGGCGAGATTGACATCTGCGAAATGGGACACCACTATGGTATTGAGCACGGTATCCAAGACCGCTATTTCAACGGCGCGTGCCACTGGGGAGAATCGTTTAATAACGGAGCATATCCCAACTTTGGCCAATTTACTAGCGCTGAATATCCCGTGCAAGGTGATTTCCATCTCTTCACACTCATTTGGACAGAAGACTCAATCGCAATGTACCTCGACCAAGACATCTATCCCGATGTCCTTCCGTATTTTCAACTCTCTTTGCGAGACAAGGAAATCAATGCGCCTGGACATTATTTTAATCACCCCTTCTACATCGTACTCAATCTGTCAGTTGGAGGCTTCTTCCCAAATATGCCGGCAGCTGAGAAATATCCGGAACTTATCACTTCCGACGACCCGTCCTTCCAGCGCGTGACAGCACTGCCCGCAGACGGAACACCGGTCAAAATGTACGTCGATTACATTCGCGTATATAAAAAGGTAAATGGTAAATGACAAAATTGTAAATGGTTTTATGAAACTCTCGATTAAAGAAAAACTTGGTTACAGCCTTGGTGATACCGCGTCCCATTTCGTCTGGGACCTCGTTGGCTTCTGGTTACTCATTTTCTACACCGATATCTACGGCTTATCTCCTGCATTAGCAGGTGTCATCATGTTTGTCGGCTCTATTTGGGACGCCCTTATGGACCCAATCGTAGGAATCATCTCTGACCGTACTAATTCGCGGTGGGGAAAATTCCGTCCGTACCTCTTGTTCGGTTCTGTCCCATACGCTATCTTAGCCGTGATGGCGTTCACCACTCCGGAGTTTGGACTCAATGGTAAATTCGCCTATGCGCTTATCACTTGCCTCTTGCTGCGTACTGCTTATGCGTTTGTTAATTTACCCTATAGTTCTCTTTCTGCCGTCATGACCGACGATAGCAACGAGCGTGCAGGATTGAATACCTACCGCTTTATCGCTGCCTATATCGGGCAATTCATAGTAACCGGCGCAGCCCTCTATCTGGTCAAATGGCTCGGCGCAATAGGCAATGACGGCGTAGTCAACCAGGCGCAAGGGTATCAGTTCACAGTTGGTCTGTTCGGTATCCTCAGTATAGTATTCTTCCTCATTGCCTTTGGTACAACCAAGGAGCGTGTTCCGCAACCGGAGAAACAGGATAATAATGTCCTCAAAGACTTCAAATATCTCTTCATGAATAAGGCGTGGTTAGTACTCACTGCGGTCGGCATCGTGTCGTTCATCATGTTTGCTATGCAGAATGCTGCAATCGCCTACTATTTCAAGTATTATATCCACAATGCCGAAAATGTCCAACTCTTCAACGTGCTCGGTACAGTAGCGCTGATAGTTGCATTGCCCGCTTCCAAGCCGTTGGCAAAACGATTTGGCAATAAGATGGTATATATCATGTCCTCTGTGGTGTCCGGTATTTTCTTTGCTCTTATCTTTGTGGCAGGAGATAACTTGCCGCTCGTTTATACCTTCAATATTCTTGCTAAAATGGCCTATGCGCCCGCCGTTCCTTTGCTTTGGACAATGTTAGCGGACGTGGCTGACTTCGGTGAGTGGAAATTTAACCGCCGTACTACAGGACTATGCTTCTCTGCTTCTGTCCTGGCGCAGAAACTCGGTTGGGCAATTGGAGCCGCTGCGGCTGGATGGATACTCAGTGTTACACATTTCATCGCAAACGCCGACGTACAATCGGATACAGCCATGCTGGGAATACGCTTGCTCGTAAGTGTCATCCCGGGAGCACTATATGCTTCTTGCGCATTGGTTATGATTTTCTATAACCTCGACTCCGCTACGATGGAGCAAATGAAAAACGAACTCGACAAAAGACGTAATAAATGAAAAACGTACAAGGACAATTCATAACGATAGACGGAGAGCGGTTCTACGAAATCGCTAACTACGATGCGATGCAGCCATTCTTCATCTCTTTAGCTTCCGATACCGACCTCTGGATGTATTTGGCATCAACAGGAGGCCTAACTGCCGGAAGACGCTCTCCGAATGAAGCGCTTTTTCCGTACTATACCGACGATAAGATAACCGAGAACTACGAGACCACCGGACCTCGAACCCAAATTAACGAGTGGAAACCGTTTAGCGAAAAACAACAACCGAAATATGACATCACCCGTAAGATTGCTAAATCAACGGTTGGTAACACTATTGTTTTCTGCGAAGAGAATAACACCCTCAAACTCAGATTCTCGTACCTCTGGACTCCGGCAGGCAAGCACGGCTGGGTACGACGAGCAACCTTGGAGAACCTTTCTGATGAAACTATCCATATAGAATTGAAAGATAGTCTGCTCAATGTCCTTCCTGCCGGCGTAGAGCGCAAGACGCAAAATGAGTTCTCAACCCTCGTGGATGGCTACAAGAAAACCGAACTCGTCGAAGGAACTTCTCTCGCACTCTTTCGAATGGAAGCCATCCTCGTTGACCGCGCTGAACCATCCGAGTCCTTGACATGCAACACAGTATATGCGCTCGGTTTGCCTGAAAATACGGACTACTCGCAAACCAATTCGAAAGGTGTACGTGGTGCTTTTATTGCTCATTCCACCTTCCACCTTCCACCTTCCGCATCTAAAACTTGGTACACTGTTCTCGACGTGAGTCAAGATGCCGTAGCGGTACATGAGTTGATGCGATTTATCGCACAAAAAGATGCCATTCAGCAGATTGAGAAGGCGATGCACCAATCTACCGCTACACTCAAACAAATTGTGGCTCAGAACGATGGTGTACAGCACACTGGAGATGAGGCAAACGATGCACGCCATTTTGCTAACGTGCTGTTCAATACAATGCGAGGCGGATATTACCTAACATATCCTCCAAAATCACCCAATGAGGACCTGCCGCTTACATTTGGGCGTCGCCATGGTGACCCTTCGCGCCCGTGGAACTTATTCTCTATCCGCGTGCAAGACGAGAACGGCAAACCCGTAGTGGCATATCAGGGTAACTGGCGCGATATCTTCCAAAACTGGGAAGCGCTCTCCTATTCCTATCCCCTGTTTATCAATCATATTATCGCTAAGTTCTTGAATGCAACCACTGCGGACGGTTATAACCCTTACCGCATCTCGAACGAAGGCATTGACTATGAAGTGATTGAACCTGAGAACCCTTGGTCCAATATCGGCTATTGGGGAGATCATCAGATTATCTATCTTCTCAAACTTCTGGAACTCAGTTTTCAACACGATCCGGATACCCTGCGTGGCTTGTTAAACGCAAGCCAGTATGCGTTTGCTAATGTCCCGTACCGACTTAAATCATACAAAGAGATAGTTGCTGACCCTAAAAATAGTATTTGGTTCGACAACGCTTTGCATCAACATATCATGGACCTTGTCCCGAAAATGGGACCCGATGCAAAGTTGGTGCTGGATGAAAACGGTAACGTTCGCCATACAACCATGACGGATAAACTGCTCATCACTCTACTCACCAAACTATCTAACTTCATCCCTAACGCTGGCATCTGGATGAATACTTTGCGACCTGAGTGGAACGATGCCAACAACGCCTTGGTCGGATATGGCACTTCGGTGGTCACGCTTTGTTATATGCGCCGGTACGTCGCTTTCTTGCAACAACTCATACAAACGGATACCACTATCGCAACGGAGACTTTGGATTTCCTACAGGCTATCCATAAAGCCCTAATTGCTGACCTCTCACCACGTCAATTTATTGACGCAGTCGGTACTGCGGGAGAAGCCTATCGTGCTAAAGTGTACGCGGGCTTGAGCGGCAAGACACAACTCCTGCAACTGGCAGAGTTGCAAGACTTCTGCGCCGCAGCACTTCGTAAGATAGACGAGTCTATCCGTGCCAACAAACGTGCCGATGGACTCTATGAGGCATATAACCTCATCAAATTTGAAATGACAAATGACCAATCGCAAATTACAATTAGTCATCTCTATCAAATGCTGGAGGGCCAGGTGGCGGTTCTCTCGTCAGGTTTGCTGAGCCCGGAAGAAGCCGCTGACCTACTCGATGCTATGCGTAAGTCCGACATTTACCGACCGGACCAACGCTCTTACATGCTTTATCCCAATAGACCGCGTAAGACCTTCCTCGAACTCAACAACCTACCTGAAACGGCGAAGAACTTACCCGTAGTGCAGAAGTATTTAGGCACCATCCTCAAGCAAGACTGTGACGGAGGTATCCATTTTGATGCCAAGTACCGCAATGCCAATGACTTGCCTGCCGAACTCAAAGACCTCTATGAACAAGTCTTCAACCATCACGCCTTTACCGGGCGTAGTGGTACCTTCTATAAATACGAAGGACTCGGATGTATCTATTGGCACATGGTGTCCAAACTTCTCCTTGCCGTGGGAGAAGTAATTCAGTCTGTCAGTCCGAAGGACGGTCTGTCAGGCAAAGCCGGTCTATATTCTATCAGCGAAGCGGTCTCTCAGCGCCTGCGCAATCAATATCACGCTATACGCGAAGGTATCGGCTCTCATAAGTCGCCGGCGGAATATGGTGCTTTCCCCTTTGATCCGTATTCGCATACTCCCTCAATGGCAGGTGTACAACAACCCGGAATGACCGGACAAGTGAAAGAGGATATCATCTCGCGGTGGTTTGAATTAGGTGTTTCTGTCCACGACGGAAAGATCACCTTCGCTCCGTCAATGCTTACTGATAAGGACTTTATCAACGGAGAATTGCGATTCACATACTGCGGTACCGAGATCGTTTATAGTCGAAAGTCCGGGCAAAGCCCTAATGTCGAAAGTCGAAAGACATTCACGCTCACAAAAGAACAAAGTGCGCATCTTTTTGCCCGTGACGGCAAGATCAAACAGTTAATTATAGAGTTATGAGAAATAATCTTTTATCTTTGAGCGTTAGCGGTCTTTTGTCTTTGAGCGCAGCGGTCATAATTTGTGCGTCCTGCACGTCTAATGTAAAATCATCTCATGTCTGGCTGACCTCTGAGTCAGGAGACAAGTGCTCGGAAGTAAAACCGGTTGTCTTCCGACCCGGAACGGCGGACAATGCAATCGTAGTGGATGTGAATGACCACCGCCAGATTATCGATGGTTTCGGTGGATCGCTCACAGAGTCATCGGCTTTCGTCTTGGCATGTCTCCCTAAAGACCAACGCCAGGCTATTCTGGAGGAGTTATACGGCGAAAATGGTGCCAATTTCTCGGCTTCTCGTACGCAGATTGGCGCATCGGATTTCTCAGTGGAAGGTAAATACTCGCTCGCAGAGAAAGAGGACGATGTGGCTCTGGAGTCTTTCTCTCTCGACCGTGATAAAGAAGGGTTTGCTAAAGCCAATTATCCGCAAGTCTTAGACGAGAACTATGACCTATATCATCTTATGCTCGATGTATGGAATATCAAGCAAGCGCAGGAGGATAAAACCTATCGTATCATGGCGAATACGTGGACCGCGCCCGCGTGGATGAAAGAGAATAAGAAGTATTACGAGCGCGAGAACGGTTTCCACCGTGGTGGAGCACTCCTTCCGCAATACTATCAGGCTTATGCCGATTATCTGGCTAAGTACGTTGAAGCGTGGAAAGCCGAAGGAGTAGATATATGGGCTGTGACACCGGTGAATGAACCAATGGGTAACGACGGCGGATGGGAGTCCATGGACTTCGCACCGGAAGTGGAAGCCGAGTTTATCGGCAAGTATCTCGGCCCTACATTCGAGAAACGCGGCTTGGGAGATGTGGCTATTTATGGTTTTGACCAAAATATTTTCGAGATGGAGCCTTATACACGAGCTATTTATGGTAGAGAGGATGCCAAGCGTTATACAACCGGTATGGCTGTTCACTGGTATGGCAGTACGCTGGATTGTTTCCCCGAAACCCTCGACCGTGTGCATGAAGCCAATCCCGACAAGACCATCTTCCACTCCGAAGGATGTATCGATAATCTCGGTTGCGAACCGTGGGACGGCGTCACGGAACCCATAGGATTCAAAGAGTCCGGCTGGTTCAATAACGATGCCTTCTGGTGGGATACGATAGCTACCGATTGGGCATATTCTACGCAGTGGGCTGGTGATACCCATCCTAAATATGTGGCGGTACATCGTTATGCGCGCTATATTATCAATGGTCTGAACCATTGGTTAACAGGTTTTATCGACTGGAATATTGTGTTGGATTCAATTGGCGGACCGAACCATGTCAATAACTTCGCTGCGGCGCCGGTGATGGTGGACTATTCACCAATCACCAATAACCAATCACCAATCATCTACTTCACGCCCTATTACTACGTGCTCAAGCAGTTCAGCCGCTCAATGCGTCCCGGAGACGTTGTACTGGCTGTTAACAATCAACCGGCTATCAACAATCAGATTTATCTCTGCGCAGTGGAGAAACAAGATGGTTCATACGCTATCAATATTCTCAATACCGGAAAGGAGGTTACTTTCCCGCTGCAGATTGGGGATTACGTAGCCCATATAAACATGCCGGCAAATGCCGTTGAAACAATCATTGTAAGATTATAACACTATGCATTTTAAGTCTCTGTTTTGTACACTTTGGGCCTTAGCCATTTGTGTTCTGTTAAGTGCTCAACGCGCTATACCTTTGGATGGCGGTTCGTATGCCTCTTTTGCGCCGTTCTCTGCCAGCCGAACCTCAGAACACGGAGGAAGTCAGGCCTACCAGATGGAACATCGCCACCTCTATCTTCCGGACTCGTTATTACTGCGCTTGGGTACACCCGACGGCTCGCAAAAAGGCACATTGGCGTTGCCTACCAACGATTGGTGGACCTATGCTTTGGTCAATAAGTGGACAGGCAAGATCTGGTGCTACCCGGGCTGGGTTGAGGCTAAGGACGGAGAACTGCAAATCGGATACCCAACCTATTGGGAACCTACGGGCTGCGAAATGAAATGGGATACCCCTTTGTCCATAACTTTCACTAATACCACTACAGGCAAAAAAGCTGCTTTTACGGAAGCGTTAGTCGATGCGTGGTCGGACTTTATGATGTCCTTTATCATGCAGGATGGCGACTCTTGGGTCCGTGTTACATGCATGCACGGCTCCCCGCTGGTGTGGCTGGAGACACAGGGAATCTCATTGCAAGTCAACAACCCCGATGACGCTAAATATGGGGTGTTCTCGCAAACCAACCAATTGACGGTAGCCTTGCTGACAGAAGGTTTGAATAAAGAGACAGTTACTCCCTACGCTTTTCGTATCCCGCGTAAAACAACGTTTTCCTATTCCTACGACGCAGCTACTTCTACCCTCAGCACCACGTTTAGTGTAGACAAACCCGTTCTCATGGGATTCCTGCCGCACCACTATTACAGCTCTGAATATTTAGGCGAACCTGTGCTCCCCTTAGAGCAGCCAACCTTTATGACTCCGCGAGGACAGATGCGAGTCTGGGAATGCAAGGATGTGACGTTTACATATCCCGTACATCCAATGCTACCGTTTTTCCCGGCGCCCATGGAGTGGAAACCCGATTTCTCTCCCTCGCGCATGGCGGAACTGAATGTCGATTATGCCAAGCGCGGCTCGTTTGGCGAAGATACCTATTGGGGAGGTAAGGGGCTGACGCAAATGGCGCATTATATGACTTTTGCGCTCCAACTCGGTGATACAGCTACTTTCCGTATGGCTAAGCAGCGACTGCGCGCGACATTAGAAAATTGGTACACCTATACACCGGGGGAACAACGCATGTATTTCGCACGCTATCCACGATGGGGTGCTTTGGTCGGCTTTGACCCGTCCTACGATTCGGATACGTTTAATGATCACCATTTCCACTATGGCTATTTCGTCTATGCATCAGCAATTTTGTGCCTCTTAGATGATGATTTTCGTGCACAATACGGTGCAACGGCACGTGAAGTGGCGCGTGATTATGCCAACTGGCAACGGTCTGCTGACGAACCGTGGTTCCGTACGCTCGACCCCTATTGTGGACATTCGTTCGCCGGAGGATTAGGTAATCAAGGAAACGGTAACGGTCAAGAGTCCACCTCAGAGGCTATGCAGGGTTGGGGTGGAGTATGGCTCTTAGGCGCTGCACTCCAAGACCAAGATATGGTCGAAGCCGGCATTATGGGATATACCCTCGAATCACGGGCTACTGCAGAATATTGGTTTGACCGTAAGAGACGAAACATCGACTATACCAAATACAAACACCCCTATTGCTGTAATCTCACAATGCAAGGTGTAGGCTGGTGGACTTGGTTCTCCGGTGACCCTGTCTGGATGCACTCTATCCAATGGCTACCTATCTCACCCATTCTGACGAACTACCTCTCCGAAGACTTGGCGTTTGCCCGTTGGGACTACGCCCAGATGTACGCGACGAAAGAGGTAAAAGACTACGAAGCACCCCAAGGAGGATTGGGCGATGAGTCCGGACTGGGAAATGTGTGCCTGTCCTATCTCTCCCTCTTCGATGCCGACTCTGCTGCAAGGGTATGGAACCGTATGGACAAGATGGGAAAAGCCTTAGCTAAGAACCCCGATACAGGAGGTATCACCTATTGGTTAACCCATTCACACAAAGCACTCGGCGAGAAACGATTCGATATCTTTGCCAACCATCCTTTGGCTTGCGCTTATACGGATACAATAAGCTCTAAGACCATTTATGCGGTCTATAACGTCGGAGCATCTTCCTTGCCGGTTCATTTCTTCGGCGCGAAAGATACAACAGTTTATGCGCCGCATGGCCTCACGCTTTTTGACGGCACAAATCAGCAAACTATCACAACGATAGAAGATGACGAGGAAGAAACCCCGCAAGACCCATTAGCTTGGGATTTGCCTTATCCGAACTTGGCGCTTCATAAACCCGTTACCGCTTCGTCCGAAGAGAACGCAGGCTGTCGGGCGATTAACCTTACCGATGGGGACCCGAAAACTCGTTGGGGCTCTGTGCATCAAGATAACGAATACGTCATCGTCGATTTGCAGCAAAAGTGCTATATAGACTATATCGTTCTGCGTTGGGAAACGGCGTACGCGTCGGAATACGAATTGTCCTTTAGTGATGATAATATCCTCTGGCAAGCAGCCACGTATTCCTCTTCCGGAGGCGTCGAGACAGTTAATACCCGTACTCGTGCGCGCTATATTCGCTTAAAAGGTGTTCAGCGAGCTACATCATACGGCACATCTCTTTACGAACTCGAAGCGTACGGCAAACCGTTAACCGGCGACCCGAACAAACTTTTTGTTATCGCCCTTTCTGCCTCCGATACAGTCATTTGCCAGGGACAGAGTACTACGCTCTATACAACCGCTTATAGCTATAGCGGAACCGTTCTCTCCACTACCTCCGAACAACTCACTTATCCGAAGTACGGCCTATTTACCGAGACACGAACACTCGAAGGACTCTCGGCTTCGCTCACGATTGTGGTGCTCGAGACAGAGCAACCTACCGCCGCCCAAGTAACGCCGAAAGAGGTCACACTTCCTCTGGGCGAAGAACAGACCTTCGTAGTCTCTGTACTCAATCAGTTCGGCGAACAACTCGACTTCTGCGAAACGACATACAGAGCAACACAAGTCGGAGATTTCGACTATCCGGTTGAGTGCGCTGACTTGTCAGACACAGCTCTTATCCATGTGAAAGAGTTCTCAGATGTCAACCTCGCACTTGATAAACCCGCAACCGCTTCCGGTGCTGAGGGCGATGGTACAAAAGCACCCAAAGCCGTCGACGGAGATTTGGAGACCCGTTGGTCAAGTCGTTTCCAAGACGGCGAGTGGATTGCTGTGGACTTGGAGAAATGTTATAAGCTGACGAAAGTCAAATTATTCTGGGAGAATGCCTACGCTACTTCTTTCGATATCGAAATTAGTGACGATGGCGAGAACTATACCCCTGTTAAATCCGTTACCAACGCCAAAGGCGGCGTGCAAGAATGGGATATCCGCCTGAACAATGAGGCGGTCGAAGCGCAGTTCGTTCGCATATCGTGTAAAACGCGTAATACCGGTTACGGCGTCTCGCTCTGGGAACTCGAAGTGTATGGAGAAGGACTCTGCCAGGACATCGTGACCGACATAGAGCACAACGTCGCGAGCCAATCTCTCAATCGTAAATTTATCAAAGATGGACAATTATTCATTTCGCACAACGGTATGCTGTTTACTGTTAGTGGTTTTGTGTTCATGCGCCAAGAAGAGCGCTGAAGACCAATTCGTTGATAATCTTCTCGCTAAGATGACTTTAGAGGAGAAGATTGGGCAAATGAATCAGCTTGACCCCTCCTGGGATGCCGAACCGAAAGAAGCGCTTATACGCCAAGGAAAAGTCGGTTCTATCTTTAACGTTGTCGGTGCTAAGCAAATCAACCGACTCCAGCGAATGGCAGTAGAGGAAACACGATTGGGCATTCCGCTCGTCGTCGCACGAGATGTGATTCATGGCTATCGAACCATCTATCCTATTCCGCTCGGTCAAGGTGCAACATGGAATCCCGAACTCATTGAGCAAGCAGCACAACTAACGGCTAAGGAAGCCGTGTCTGATGGTATCCGATGGGCTTTTTCCCCAATGGTCGATGTCGCACATGATCCGCGATGGGGACGTGTGGCAGAAGGATATGGCGAAGACCCATTCCTCACCTCACAAATGGCCGCCGCCACCGTCCGAGGCTACCAGCATGAATTGTCTTCCACTCCGCAGGCAGAAAGTTCATCTAAAATCTACAATCTACAATCTAAAATAAGGCGCCAGCCGCCAAATTTATCATCTATGCCGCAGGCAGCCGGTCTAAGACCGGCTATGGCTGCATGTGTCAAACACTTCGCCGGCTATTCAGCATCCGAAGGAGGCAGAGACTATAACACCACTTGGATTCCCGAAACACAGCTGCGCGATATCTATCTGCCACCATTCAAAGCCGCTCTTGACGCTGGCGCGATGAGTGTCATGTGCTCCTTCAATGCCCTCAACGGCTTACCCTCTTCTGCCAATCATCATCTCAATGTCGATATCCTACGCGACGAGTGGCACTCCGATGCTTTGCTCGTCAGCGATTGGGGAAGCGGTAGCGACCTCGTGCCGCATGGACTTTGTACCGATAAGAAAGAGGCGGCAGAACGCTGTATCAACGCCCGAATGGAAATGGACATGCAAGGAAATATCTACACCGATTATCTGGCTGAACTGATTGCCGAAGGCAAGGTCAAAGAGAGTCAGATTGACGACTGTGTGCGTTCTATCTTGCGACTCAAATATCGTTTAGGACTCTTCGATAACCCCTATGTAGACGAAGATAAAGTGATTGCCTATACGCCCGAAGCCTTGGAACTCGCTACACGCGTAGCGGAAGAATCTGCCATCCTCCTCAAAAACAACGGCATCCTCCCCCTTTCTATCAGTCCGCAAAATCTACAATCTAAAATCTACAATAGGCCATCGGCCGTAAAATCTAAAATAAGGCCTTCGGCCGTATCAATATTAATAACCGGTCCTCTCGCTCACCAGAAAAAAGAGCAACTCGGTACCTGGGTCTTCGATGCGCAGCCGGAGCATAGCGTAACACCGCTCGAAGCCTTCCAATCGCTCAACGTCCAACTTCCAACAGCGCAGCGGTCTAACTTCCAACTTCTCTTCGAGCCCGGTCTCGCCTATAGCCGCGATAAGAATACCGACTTCTCCAAGGTCATCGCTAAAGCCAAACAAGCCGATGTCATTCTCTATTTCTGCGGCGAGGAGGCTATCCTAAGCGGTGAGGCACGCTGTAGAGCAGACCTCAATCTCCCTGGCGCACAGCGCGAATTGATGAAGGCCCTTGCTGCTACAGGCAAACCCGTTGTCATGGTCGTTATGGCGGGCCGTCCGCTCACTATCGGAGCAGAAGTTGAACAAGCTGCGGCGGTGCTCTATGCTTTTCATGGCGGAACAATGGCAGGTCAGGCTTTATGCAACATCATCACAGGCAAAACCGTACCTTCTGGCAAGACACCGATTACCTTCCCCAAGATGGTTGGACAAGTGCCACTCTACTATAACCGTCTCAATACCGGCCGTCCGTCCTACGACCCGCCGATGCTCATAGACAGTATCCCTATCGGCTGCCCGCAGTTCAGTATCGGACAATCATCCTATTGGCTCGAAACACCTACCGAACCGCTCTTCCCCTTCGGCTTCGGACTCAGCTACACCACTTTCGAATACGGCCCAACCCATGTCCAAATGGTAAATGACAAAATGGTAAATGGTTTTATACCGCAGGCAGAAAGTTCATCTACAATCTACAATCTACAATCTAAAATAAGGCGTCAGCCGCCAAATTTATCATCTATGCCGCAGGCAAGGGTATCGTGTACAATCAGGAACACCGGCTCTTACGACGCCTACGAAACCGCGCAACTCTATGCGCACCAACTCAGCGGAGCTGTCGCAAGACCCATTGCCGAACTCAAAGGTTTCAAGAAAGTCTTTATCCCCGCAGGAGACAGTTGCACCGTGACTTTTACCATCACTCCCGAGCACTTAGGCTACTGGCACGACACCTGGGAACCTGTCCGTGGTTCTGACGTCAAGGCCCATCGCTATTACTTCGCCACCGACAACGCACCCTTCACCTTCCGCATCGCACCACATTCGTAGTCGATAGTTTAGTGTTCCTGCGCCGCCAGGCAAAAAGTTCATCTATCATCTATTATCTATCATCTATTCATCCATTTTCCCTTTGCATACGTACCGCAGGACGCGAACGTATATTCGGAGTGGATACCCACCCTAATTTTTTAGGGAAGGGGCGTGCCGAAAGTACAACAAAAATTGCACATACTGACGAAAAATGATGTGACCCCCAAAAGTTGGACGGATTATTAAATCTATTTGACTTGATCTTGAAAGTGAGTTCGATATTTTACCGGACTCATTTTTAATTTAAGTTT
>ONMT01000074.1 GCA_900319025.1 uncultured Bacteroidales bacterium | reverse complement strand
CTATACCGCAGGCTTGTTTTTTAGCGCCCTAAGGACAGGTTGTGTACATCTTACTGCTCGACTCGTGAACAATTGCCGAAAATATAGCGCAATCTCTTTTTTCGTGCTATTGCGAACCGGAGACAGAGGATGTACCAACCGAAAACCGGTTGCCGAGCGGGTATATGCTGCACGCAGTCTGACGCTAAAAAACTATCGCTCAAGGAGCGAATATCTCCTTCCGCATGGGTTTTTGATTACTTCTTTTTTTGATTAACTAAAAGGTCTATCTATCATCTATTATCTATCATCTATGCCGAAGGCAAGATATTCATTATTCTTAGCCCTTGCCGGGCACGATTATTTCATTAATCATTATTCATTAAATAGATATTCATTAATCATTATTCATTATTCTTTGAATAATTTTTAATTTTTAATTTTTAATTTCCCCTCCCGCTCCCCTCCAGCTGTCAACGGTTGCTCAACGGATGCTGAACGGTTGCTGAACGGTTGCTTAACGGATGCACTGCGGGACCATGTCCTGACTTCACTATTATTATAAACCAATTACATCGCCTCCAACCTCCAACTTCTAACTTCTAACTTCTAACTTCCAACTAGCCGCCTTCTTTCAACTTTCAACTCTCAACTTCCAACTAAAAAATGCAGTTTTCGCCACAAACTGCACTTTTTATTTGCGTATATCAAAAAAAAGCAGTACTTTTGCAGGCTGAATGACTATGCGTGCGTGTTTGCGCTACATATTACTGCTTATAGCTTTACCTTTTACCCTGCTCCTTTCCGCGCAGAATAATACGTCGTCCCCGTTCTCATGCTACGGTTTGGGTGACGTGAACGATAATGTCCCTAATGCCTACCGCGCAATGGGTAGCGTGGGCATTGGTATGCGTAACCGTAAGGTGATTTGCCCGTCGCAACCAGCTTCCATTACTGCCTGCGATAGCCTGACGTTTATGTTCGACCTCGCCGCTGATGTGATGTGGACGCGCTATGGCGATGACGCTGGAAAGAAGAACAAAGCGAATGGTAACTTAGAGTATATCACCCTCCAATTCCCTATCTATAAACGTTGGATAGGCTTTAGCGCTGGATTGATGCCCTATAGTAGCGTCGGATACGATATCGTCATACGCGACTCCATTAAGTCTGATTACCACTATAAATCCACTTTCTTCGGTAATGGAGGTATTAGCGAAGTCTACGCCGGACTGAGCTTCAACTTGTTCGACTGGGTGGCTGTCGGAGCTAACTTCTACTACATGTTCGGCGACGTAACGAACTCCCGTAGCGTCATCTTTGACGAAGCCGAGGTGAACGCCGTCATTCAAGCCTCAGAGACCAGCGTCAGCAGCGTTCGGTTCCGCGAGGGCTTGCAGTTCTTCCACACGTTCGGTAAACACTCCTTCGTCCTGGGAGGTATATTCGAGAACAAACGAACCCTGCGGAGCGATTATACCGTTGCAGAATCAACGCAGCTCGATACTGTTTGGACCGCAGAGAATATTGCACAAGTGCCGATGATGTTCGGAGTCGGTGCTTCATACACGTGGGACAATAGACTCACGATTGGCTTCGACTACTCACGTCAGTACTGGTCGCAAACGAAGTATATGGACGGCTTTGACGCCCTGCGTGACCGCAATAAATATGCTTTTGGTATGGAGTATCGCCATAACCCCATTGGCCGTAACTACGCCGAACGGATGTTCTGGAGAGTAGGGTGCAATATCGCAGACTCATATGTGACCAAGATAACCAAACCCGATTATATGGTAAGTCTCGGATTCGGTTTTCCGCTGCGTAACGCTGGCACAGTCTTTAACGCAACTATCGAGTATGGACACCGTGGACCTGCGGCTTCGTTAGAGGAAAACTACATCCGATTTACTATCAATGCCGCTATCTGCGAGAATTGGTTCTTTAAACGCAGATTGTAGTTTGGCACGGTTTTTGAATAGCTGACTACAAACAACTGAATACTGACAACTGAATACTGAAAACTTAAAAACATACAATTATGAAACTGAAATCATTACTTATTATCGCGCTTTGTGCTGCTGTTCCGGCACTTGCATGCGCTAAGAAACCCAAAGTTGAAACACCGGCTCCGGCTGCTGAACCGGAAGTAACGGAAGAGGAACCCGTCATCACCGAGGAATGTTTAATGAACATCTCCCTCTTCAACGAGAGTGTGAAGAATAAACAGTATCAAGATGCATATAACCCTTGGTGGTCTGTATATACAACTTGCCCAAGTGCAAATAAAGTTATATATACCAAAGGTTCCGATATCGTGGAGTACATGTACAATCAGGCAACTGACCCTGCAGAGAAAGATCGCTATCGTAAACTCGCACTCGAACTCTGCGACAAACGTATCAAGTACTTCGGCGATGATCCACGCTACCCGAAAGCCTATATCCTTGGTCAAAAAGGTGTAGAGTACTGCAAGTACTATCCCGAAGATGAGACCAAAGAGATAGCATATCCGTGGCTCAAAGAGTCCGTCTTGGGCATGAAGGAAAAATCACAAGTCTCTGTACTCACCAAGTTGGCAGAGGTTAGCTATGCACTCTATAAATCCAATCCGGAGAAGTACGGCGAGCAATTCCTTGCTGACTACTCAAAGGTTTCCGAGCTGCTACAAGTTATCTCTAAAGACCCGACTAACAAGAGCGCTTCGGTTGCCGGACAACAGAAAGACTATGTGGATAACCTCTTCGCTATCTCCGGCGCAGCTGAGTGCTCCAAACTCGACGAGATCTATGCTGACATCGTGAACGCAAACCTCAATAACCTCGAGGAACTGCTCAAGTATGTTCGCCTCTACAAGCGCGTGAACTGCACCGAGTCCGACGTTTATTTCGCTGCTTCTGAGGCTGCTCACAAACTGCAACCTTCTGAGGAATCTGCTACCGGATGCGCACGTATGTGCATGAAGAAAGAGGATTGGCGCGGAGCTATCGCTTACTACAACGAAGCGCTTCGTATCGACGATGAGACCATCGAAGACGACGGACCGGAAGATAATGCAGACTACCTGTTTAATATCGCTTATATCTACTTCGATAAGCTTAAGAACTATCCTGAAGCACGCTCGTACTGCCGTCGCAGCCTCGAACTGCTGCCTAACCAAGGTCGCTGCTTTATCCTTATCGGCTCATGCTACGCTGCTGCTAAACCGTACTCAACAACGGACTATCCTGCTGCGAAAGCCGCTATCCTGAACAAAACCGTATTCTGGGCTGCTGTGGACCAATTCGCACGTGCTAAACAAGTTGATCCTTCCGTTACTGCGGATGCAGATAAACTAATCTCAATGTATAGCCGCTATTTCCCGACTAAAGAGGAAATGTTCGACTTACCAAACGAATTAGGTGGCTCAACATTTATTGTAGGTGGTTGGATAAATGAGAAAACTGTTTGTCGTCCTGCTAAGTAGTCTGGCTCTGCTGGCAGCGTGCCAGAGAGATAAGAAAATGACTGCAGATGCCGTCCTTGACCGAGCTTCAATTCCCGGTCTGGACGCTTCTGCTGTTACTACGTTAATATCCGACTCAGGAATAACACGCTACCGCATCACTACGCAAACATGGCAGGTCTACGACAAAGCGGAACCCGTTTACTGGGAGTTCCCCGATGGAATCTATCTCGAGAAATTCAATAGCGACCTCGAAGTCGATACTTGGCTTAAATCGGACTATGCACACTACGACGAGAGCCAACAAGTGTGGGAACTCAGAGGAAACGTGCAATCTATGAATACCGATAGCGAGTTCTTCGAGACACCACAACTCTTTTGGGACCAAAAGACCGAACGGATTCACTCCGACTCTTCAATCACCATCACACGCCAAACATCTATCATCAAAGGTATTGGCTTTGACTCCAATCAAGAATTAACTAAATACACAATACATAATCCAACGGGAGTTTTCCCGATAAAAGACGAATAACTTTTATGTTACTAGAAGGTAAATTATTAGAGGGTAAGACTGCACTTATTACCGGTGCCGCACGTGGAATTGGACGCGCTATCGCCTTACAATTCGCCGCGCAAGGATGTAATATCGCTTTTACCGACCTCGAGTTCCGTGAACAGACAGCTAAAACATTGCACGATATTGAACAGTATGGTGTACATTGTCGCGCATATGCGTCCGATGCCGCTGACTTCGAAGCTGCGCATAAATTGGCTGCAGACGTGCTGCAAGAGTTCGGCAGAATAGATATTCTCGTTAATAATGCCGGTATCACGCGTGATGCACTCATGATGCGCATGAGCGAGCAGCAGTGGAACGAAGTGCTCGATGTCAACCTCAAATCTGTCTTTAATAACATCCATGCCGTGACGCCGATTATGCTGCGCCAACGCGCCGGTTCGATTATCTCCCTCTCTTCGGTAGTGGGACTGAACGGTAATGCCGGTCAAGCAAACTATGCCGCATCGAAAGCTGGTATCATCGCACTCACTAAATCGACCGCTAAGGAGTTAGGTAGTCGAGGTATACGCGCTAACGCTATCGCGCCGGGATTTATCTTAACCCGAATGACGGAGTCTCTACCTGAAGAGACTATTCAGGAGTTCGTTAAGAGCGTACCTCTCCACCGTGGTGGTAAACCGGAAGAAGTGGCTAATGTGGCGCTCTTCCTTGCATCTGACCTCAGCTCATACGTCAGCGGACAGGTTATTCAAGTTAATGGAGCTATGATTTAAGACTATGGACAAACAAGCACTACGTAAACTGATTGCCATTTGGTTCGAAGAGGATATTCGCGACGGCGACCATACCTCTCTCAGTTGCATCCCACCAACACAAATGGGCTGCCAACAACTTATCATCAAAGATACAGGAATAATTGCCGGTATAGAGGTGGCGAAGGAGATTATCAATTACTTCGACCCTGAATGCCGCGTGGAGCAGCTCCTGCACGATGGCGATGCCGTCAAACCTGGCGATATCGCTTTCCGCGTCTATGGCAAAGAACTCAGCCTGCTGCAAATTGAGCGCACGATGCTTAATATCATGCAGCGTATGTCTGGAGTCGCTACAACTGCCCATAAATACCAATCCCTTATCGCGGACACAGGATGTCATGTCTTGGACACTCGCAAAACGACTCCCGGTCTGCGTTATCTCGAGAAAGAAGCGGTAGCATTAGGTGGCGGCATGAATCACCGTATCGGACTATTCGACATGATTCTCCTCAAGGATAACCATGTGGACTTCGCTGGTGGTGTCACTAATGCACTCGTACGCGCTAAAACATACTGCGAACAGAAAAATAAGCCTCTTCGCATCGAAATTGAGGTGCGTAATACTGCTGAGATAAACGAAGCACTCGCTACCAATATCCCCGACCGCATCATGCTCGATAACTTCTCGCCTGAGCGTACCAAAGAAGCTGTGCAACTCATCCGTGATTGGGAGAAAACAGCTGGTCGTCACATGGAGATAGAGTCTTCTGGAGGTATCACCATTGATACCATCCGCGATTACGCACTGTGTGGTGTGGACTTCGTCTCTGTCGGTGCACTCACGCACTCCGTTAAGTCACTCGACATGTCCTTTAAGGCGGTGAAATAGTCACAAGTAGAATTCTTTCGTCAGCGCTGTATATTCGTCGCTGCGAGGCGAAGACTCTGACTCAATATAGAATTGGCTCTGCTCACAAGGCGAGCCTTTTCTTTTTCGGAGTTCAATAAGCAGCCGCTTAACCGGTTTGCCCGGTTTGGAATATACGCGCACCAAGCGGGTAGGGTATAAGCCGACACTCTCCGCCATGGCTAATATAGCAGTCTCACTCTCTGCCGGTAAAATGAGCGACAAACTGCCATTCTCTGTCAGTAACTGCGCGCCGGTTGATAGCAACTCCTCATAGCTCAACGTGTCTGTATGCCGTGCCACACGTCGTTGCGCATCCGGGTTCTTCAACGAATCCACAAAATAGGGTGGGTTGCTCACAATAACGTCGTACTGACAGCCTGTTTGCACCAAGTCCTGAAATGCTATCTGCTTGCATCTCAATCGATTGCTCCATGGCGAGCGGGCGAAGTTCTCCTCTGCTTGGTTAACAGCAGCCGGGTCTATATCTATTGCATCAATCTGTGCATCTGCAAACCGTTGCGCTAACATCAACGCTATCAGTCCGCTGCCCGTGCCGACATCTAAGATGGTACCTGGTACATTGTCCCTTTGTACATCCAATGCCCATGCTCCCAACAATACGCCGTCCGTGCATGGTGATGATGCTCATCTTCGCATAGTAAGTGTACGCCCAGATATATGCCGTAGCCGAGAAACAGCACGGCGCAGACGTAACGAAACCACTTTTCAAAACGCTTCACTTTAGCCGTCAGCGTCTGCGCACTTACTGCGCTATAGCATATCACCCATGCTATAATCAGTATTGGCAGCGCCGTTCCTAAACCAAAGATTATAGGCAACAGCCAGTTAAGCGGTTCAGGCAACGTGATAGCCGTATCAACCATCGTGAAGAAATAGATTAAACGATGTGGACAAAACGCAATAGCGAAGAATATACCTAACATAAATGCCCACAGCCAGCTTGATTTGTCGTCCACCGTCTGCAACCATTTACTCATTCCATGATCGTGGTTATGGTGATGATGCTCATCTTCGCATAGTAAGTGTACGCCCAGATATATGCCGTAGCCGAGAAACAGCACGGCGCAGACGTAACGAAACCACTTTTCAAA
>ONMT01000072.1 GCA_900319025.1 uncultured Bacteroidales bacterium | reverse complement strand
AACTTCGGTTCGAAGCTTGCGCCGCCGTCATCTTTCTTACGACTCCATTTATAGATGGACATCATCTGGAACGGGATAAAGATGAGGAAATAGAGGAAAGCGCTGTCAAATTGTTTCTGCAGCAAGAACTGTACGCCTAAAAGGATAGACATAATAATACCTGCGTAGAAGCCGGTGAAGTTTTTCGGGTCGCGAATAGTAAGGATATATGCTACGCCAATTACCGATGCGGGAATACCAACTACCCAAGCGGTGTCTTGCCATTTGAGCAGATTGAGAGAGGGGAAGATAAGTTCCACTAACCATAATAAGCCTAACAGTGCTCCAAAAAGAAGAATAGAAATGAGAGAGTTGCGCCCTAAATCGCGCCATAGTTGTGCGTTTTGCATAGTAGTAAATATTTATTGGTTAATAAAGGTATTGTAGTCTTCAATAGACAGTTTGCCAGGAATAAGTTGGTAGTTCTCCTCTGTGATACAGAGAGGAGTAATCTTATTCTCGCGCATAAAGCGGCTGAGGTCTTCGTTTTTAGCTACCAGACCTAAATACCACTCGGTTTCATCGAGACTTTCAAAGCCGGAGATACGTAATGCGCTGCCATCTAACCACACCGGCATCTTCTGTAAGTCGAAGTCGCGGATAAGGAACTGTGAGAAGTTAAACAGCGCCACTTCGTACAGCAACTTATTGAGTTTGGTCTCGTCGGCATCAGGAATAGCTAAGATAATCAGGCTACGCGTGTTGCGATTGGTGGAGAAAGCTACGGTTTCATCGGTGTCCGGTGTCTCTTCGGATGTCTCGGAACGCAGCTCGTCCAGATTAGAACCCATGTCTCCTTTTTGGCTCTCCATTCCTTGTCCCATCATGGCTAACATATCTTTTGCCATAGCACTCAGTTCGTGCTCGGGATAACGCGTTACCATATCTCGTAAGTCCGCAATAAATACGTCTTGTCCGACCGTGCGCGCGTCCGCTACGGCATTGAGGAAGAGGAAACGTGGCATGAGCGGCGTCATGGGGAAGTTCTCTTCGGCGTATTGTTTATTGGTCTTAACGGCAGCAAACTCGCTCTTGCGGTAGGCGTTATAAGTCTGTTCATAAACAGAATCTTGTTCGGCGAGCATCTTTCTAAGCTGTGCTATCATCGCCGAGTCAGGTTGCTGCATGTTATGAATCTTCTCCAACCGCGGGTCATTGGGGAAACGACGTTTGAAGTCTTCATATGTCTCGTCTGCCAACTGCTGGTCGCCCACTTCGTCCTGATAGATAAATATCAGATTATATAGCGCGTCGGCAATCAAACTATCGGAGATGGCGAAGTCTTGTTCGGTTTTAGGAATCTGTTGCAGATAGAACTCCGGTTTATGGTTATCGGTCTCCAGTTTAGGAGTCGTTTGTCCGATGGAATCGGTGGTATTGGTGTTTTCGTCGGTATCGGAGTCGTTCTCGTTAGTGTCGTTCCAGAAGGAGGCAGTGACAGTTTTGCTTAATCGTCTCCAGTTGTCTTCGAGTGGTCTGTTGCCCCATTTTTTAGTGAACTGTTGTTTGCCGGAACGCATGAGTTGTTCGTTGTAGAAGTACCAATCAGCTGCGGCTCCACCACCTCCGCCGAGCATGTTTCGTGTATCAACGCTCTGCAAGCCGCTGTTCTCAGCTTCTCGTTGTGCGATGAGGGCTTCTTCGGCAGCTTTCTCTTCTGCAGCTATCAGGTCGGCAACGATTTTCTCTGCCACTTTGCGCTGCTCTTCGGGTGTTAGTTTAGCGAGCGCTTGAAGGGAGTCTTGGAGTACTACGACATTGTATTCCGCAATTAGCGCATCCAAGGTCGAAGACAGTTTGCGCAAGCGTGCGTAGTCATCGTGTTCGGACGAGATAATCGACATCGCTTCTTGATAGCATGGTTGAGCTTTTTCATAGTTACGGTGTGCGTAGTAGATGTCTCCTGCTTTGATGAGAACAGCCGCTTTTGCAGCACCGGCTTGGGTGGCTTTATCGATACCGAGTTGGTAGTTCTCAACCGCTTTAGCGCTATCTCCTTGCGCCATATAGATATCACCGATAGCGCCGTAGATGCGGTCTAACTTATCCTTGTTCTTACTCAGTTTAGTCATCTTGAGCAGTGCGCGTACGGATGACTTGCCTTGCAAGATAGCTTTGTTGATTTGCGCGTTGAACTCCATATCTTGCGGCGGAATCATCTTAATGCACTTAGAATAAGCTTCCACGGCTTCTTTTTTGCGTCCTTCCATTTGGTAGAGTTGTCCTAATACGTATTGGAAGCGAGGTTTATAGACGCGCCGTTTCTCGTCCGGTAGGGCGAGTTTGATAAATGGAATGGCTTCGTGATATTGTTTGCCTTTAAGCAGAATATCGGCTTTTGTGGAAGCGTATTGCGAGGAGTGTTTGCGACTTAGGGCATCGACATTTACTTTATTAAGCATATCCTCCGCTTCGTACTGCCAACCCATTTCGGCATACGCGCGCGCAATCCATAATTGGCATTGTGCTACGACATCGGGATCGTAGTCATAGTGCTTCATTACATAGGTAAAAGTACCGATGGAACCGAGGAAATCCCCTTTGCAAAACTCCGCTTCTCCGAGTCTAATCCATACTTTGTCCATTTGGTTATTGAACTCCTCTTGTTGTAGCCAGAGTTTGTATTTTGGGTCTTGTCGCTTCTTTGGATTGGGTTTCGGCTTGGCTTTGATGGAGTGTAGTTTGATGCTCTTGCGGCATTTCTCTATCATCTTGTCCATTTGAGAGGTGGATGCTTCTGCTGCCTTATGGTCACTGACGGGATAGAGTGGAATAATGGTTTCGAAGTTATCCTCGTGGGCATTAATGATAGCTTGTTGTCCTTCCTCAAAGGCAAGATTGCCGTTATAGAAGATGTTGTATTTGACTTTGGTTTGGTGGAAAGAGCGTGTGGCAGCGGTGTTCTTTTGGGTAGAACACGAAGCAGCTGTTAGGAGTAGTGCTCCTAAGGCGATAAATGCTATGACCTTGTTGCTCTTCATGTATAGTTTTGCTCTTTATTATACTAATCCCTTGACGTGACTTTTTGCAGCGATAAACTCTTTGAGATAGAACGGCTCGTAGTAAGCAATATCTGCGTCGGAGACGCGCGTGCTATCATTTTGTAGATATCGTAATGCTAATTGTCCCATTTCGGCTGCGTCGGGTACGATGGTATCGATGAAATCGGCATTTTTCGATAGTATATCCTTGCATTTGGCAGCTCCGTCGCCAAAAATGTAGTTCTGTCCGTCACCGAATGGAATAGCTTGTTCGGAGTCGATAATGGCAGCAGTAATATTTGTTTTTGGAACAAAGGAGCCGTTTTGTATTTGGTATAACGCAGTATAGACTTCCATTCGTCGTGCGTCAATCATAGGGATTAAGTAATCGCCTTCTTTGAGCGGATGTTTAGCTGCTAAAGCCGCACAGAGTACTTCGGTCGTAGCTATGGGGATGAGTGGAATGGAGTAGCCGTAGCATAGACCTTTTGCGGTACTTGCCCCAATGCGCAGGCCGGTGTAACTGCCCGGACCTTCAGATAGGGCGACAGCGCCTAAGACGAGTGCGCGAGACTTTAGTTCGGTCAAGAGTTCGTCAATATATACGGGTAATAGGCGTGCATGATTAGCACCATCGCGATGGATGCGTGATGCGATAGTCTTGCCGTTAACAGAAAGGGCGGCAGAGCAGACGGAAGTACTTGTTTCGATTGATAAAATAGTCATCTTTGCACTTTTAGCCTGCAAAAGTACAGTTTTTTTTGCATATATGCAAATAATTGTGTATTTTTGCCAAGAATTAACCAATAAACTGCTTATTTATGAAGAACATTGTTGTTTTTACAGGTGCCGGAGTGTCTGCAGAGAGCGGACTTGGAACGTTTCGCGATTCGGATGGATTGTGGGAGAAGTATCGTATTGAAGATGTGTGCACGCATGAGGCGTGGTTGCGTAATCCGCAGTTGTGTGTAGATTTCTATAATGCGCGACGTCGTGATACGTTAGCAGCGCAACCCAATGCGGCGCATTATGCAATAACGAAGTTGCAGGAAGCCATTCCGAACACACGGATTATAACGCAGAATATCGATGATTTGCATGAGCGCGCAGGGAGTAAGGACGTAGTGCATTTGCACGGTGAAATCGTGAAATTACGTTCTGAGAACGACGAGTTGGCGACTGTTCCGTTGCAAGGTTGGGAGCAGCATTATGGTGATCGTCATCCCGATGGGTCGTTACTAAGACCGTATATCGTATTCTTTGGTGAGGGAGTTCCCTATTTCCCACAAGCGTGTGCGATAGCATCCGAGGCGGATATTTTAGTCGTTGTCGGCACGAGTTTGAATGTCTATCCGGCGGCCAGTTTGTTGCAATATGCTCCGATTTCATCGACTATTTATGTGGTTGACCCCGGTATGCCGGAGTTTGGTATTTATCGGGATAGAATACAACACCTCCGGAAGAAAGCTTCCGAAGGTGTGCCTGAGTTAGTCGATATGCTGATTAAGCGTTACGGAGCGTAACGAATCGGCGTAGTGACGTTATTTTACCTCGTGAATGAGACAGTGGCCGGTCATTTCTGCCGGTTGCTCAAGTCCTAAGATGTGGCAGATAGAAGGTGCTACGTCTGCTAAGATTCCGTCCTCACAGGTGTAAGGGAATTTACCATCTTTCTCCTTGCTGTCAGCAGGGATATAAACGAATGGAACCGGATTGAGCGAGTGTGCTGTATTCGGTGTTCCGTCCGGATTAACGGCGTTATCGGCGTTACCGTGGTCAGCGATGATAATAACTTCGTAGCCATTGCGTCGTGCGGCTTTAACCACTCTGTCCACGCAGATGTCGATAGTAACGACGGCTTGTTGGATGGAGTTATAAACGCCCGTATGACCGACCATATCTCCGTTAGCGAAGTTGAGCATGATGCAGTCGTATTTTTGACTGTCGAGTGCGTCGTTGAGCGCTGCTGCTACTTCCGGAGCGGACATCTCAGGTTGTAGGTCGTAGGTTGCTACTTTCGGAGACGGAATGAGAATGCGGTCTTCGTTTTCGAATTGTGCGTCACGTCCTCCTGAGAAGAAGAAGGTCACGTGCGCGAACTTCTCCGTTTCGGCGATACGGAGTTGCTTCAATCCTGCTTTTGCTACGATTTCACCGAGAGTATTCTGTACATTTTCTTTTGGGAAGAGGATGTGCAGTCCGGTGAAAGTGGACTCGTACGGGGTCATGCAGTAGTAGTCCAGATTAGGAATGGTCTTCATTCCGTTTTCCGGCATGTCTTGCTGGGTGAGTACAATGGTCATTTCACGCGCTCTATCGTTGCGGTAGTTAAAGAAGATAACTACGTCTCCTTCCTCTATTTTAGCGAGTGGTTGGCCGTTGCGTGTGTGTACTATCGGTTTGATGAACTCGTCGGTAACGTCTGCGTCGTAGGAGGCTTGCATAGCTTCGTGCATGTTCTCGAAGTTAGCACCAATTCCGTTAACGAGGCAGTCGTACGCAATCTTCACGCGTTCCCAGCGTTTGTCGCGGTCCATCGCATAGAATCGTCCTTGAATTGTTGCGATTTCACCGGTAGTTTTCGCCATTTGTTCTTCGAGTTGGTCGATGAATCCGATACCTGAGTGCGGGTCGGTATCACGTCCATCCATGAAGCAATGAACGAATGTCTTTCCGTCCAGGTTATACTCTTTTGCTAACTGGAGCAAGAAGAACAGGTGGTCAAGAGAGCTGTGCACTCCACCGTTGGAGGTAAGTCCCATGATGTGGAGTTTCTTGCCGTTCTTCTGTGCATTGGAGAAGGCGGAGATGATTTCCGGATTTTGGCGGATGGAACCATCTTTGCAAGCTCTGTTGATTTTGACTAAGTCTTGGTACACGACTCTGCCGGCACCGATGTTAAGGTGTCCGACTTCGGAGTTACCCATTTGTCCGTCTGGTAGTCCGACGTTTTCTCCACTCGCTTGTAGTTGTGAGTGAGGATACTTCTCGAGTAATGCTGTCCAGTGCGGTGTGTTGGTTGAATAGATGGCGTTAGCGGCAGTCTTCTGTCCAATTCCCCAGCCATCGAGGATCATTAGTAATGCTTTCATATAATGTTGTATAATTTATGTACACACCAATTGGCGCTGCAAAAGTAGTGCTTTTTTTGCATATATGCAAATAAAAAGTGCAGTTTGTGGAAAAACCTGCACTTTTTTAGTCGAAAGTTCATCTATCATCTATTCATCTATGCCGAAGGCAAAAAGTTCATCTATCATCTATCATCTATAAATCTCCAATCTACAATCTAAAATAAGGCGCCAGCCGCAAAATCTACAATCTACAATAGGCTTCAGCCGTACAAATTTCCAATGCGGCGCAGCCGCCAAATCCCGTAGCACCTCAGGACTTCATCAGGACTTCACCATCCCTTCACGGAGGCTTCCCGCCGTACCTCGAGCCAAACGCTTTCCGCATCG
>ONMT01000071.1 GCA_900319025.1 uncultured Bacteroidales bacterium | reverse complement strand
TATAGTAGACAATGATTTGATGAAGAAAGCAACCACCCTGTTCAGTGACTGCTACACAGCCTATCTGAACTTATACAATAAGGCACAAGACATTGTAATTGGCTCACCGCAGGCCAAGGCCGAGCTTAACCTCTTCGCCAATAAAAGATGGAAGACCATAAGGGACGATATCTCAGCTGCCATAGGTAAGTTGTATCTTGAATACAAGGACAGGAGTTCAGAGCCCAGTGGTCGAATAGTCAAAGCCATTGCCAACTGTCGCGACAACATATACGACTTCATGCCCGAACCTGAATGGTATGAGAAACAGCTCATGATTATGGGCAAACTCCACGATGCTGAAAGCGTCTACATAGAAGGACTGCATATAGTGCGCACTCGTGTTTCAGCCAGCTTTGAAAATATTAACTATGAAGAACTGATACCCATGCAGGAAGCCTTGATTGAGAAAGTGGCTGACTTCCTCGATGTATCAATAGATGAGCTCTTTGGTCGATACAACCCTCGCAATGCCAATGACCGTGATGTAGAGTTGATGGAAAAACTCATCCGGGCACAGGAAGCGCAGATCAATATGAGTAATGAAGCGAACGAGCTTCTGAAGTCAAAAATCAGGCTCTTGGAATTTGAGCTAAATGAGGTAAAACATGCCAAATAAAAATTCCAACTTTTTGTACACCTAACTTGGAATAATTATTTTGCCGTTCGGAACGTACTGAAAAATATGCATATTATAATGCGCGAAACGACTAATATATTAGTTAAAAACGTGTCGGTTTCGAACCAAAATGACCCTCTAAAAGCCCGAAAATTGAAAAAATGGGAAATGTTAAATAACTGAAAACAAATAAGTTACGACATCGACAAGGTTCGATTTTATGTATCTACGACCTCGTGGGTTCGAGCCCCACATTCCACCCACAGACCTGTAAGTCAATAACTTACGGGGTTCGTTGTAAAAAAATCGGGTAAAAATCGGGTAAAATCACTCATTTTTACTCGATTTTCATTTTTGTAAACTATTGATTTACAGCATAATAAAAATGGCTCCTTGAAACGTGTTCGAGGAACCATTTTCTAATATGTATGTGTGTCTTATAGCGATACTAACAAACTATAATCCGTACCGTCTTCCACAATGCTATGACCGGAATTGTCGGCAGCAACTACGACGGGTACAGAGAAATTGTCTTGACGCTCTGCTGGGCGATGAATGAAAAGTCCTATCAGCAGGCCGATGGCAGCGGCGGTTGGTGTCGCTATCCATCCCCAGTAACGGGTGCGTTTTTGCGGAATAACAATCGTCTCGGGAACAGAGAGATTACTTTCCGATTGCTTGCGCATACGACGCGCAGAAGCAGATAGTTGGGATTCAAAAGTCTTATTCATAATCTTTCAATTTTAGTCGTAGATAATTAGTTAATGTATTGAGACGCGATTTGACAGTGCCTTCCGGAATGTCAATAATCGCGGCTATTTCCGGTACGGTTAACTCCTGCGTAAAGCGAAGTTCAAACAACATTTGTTGCGCCTCATTGAGACGGGCGAGTTCTTGTTGCAAAGCACTATCAAATGTCGCCGCGTCCAATTTCAGCGGAGTGCTGTCTTCTGCAATCGGCTCGTCTGTCGGAAGCGAGTCAAGATATTCTTGCTCATGCTGATTTTGCCGATACGTGTTCTTGCACAGATTGTAGGCGATGGTGAAAATCCATGCGCGGAATGGTTGTCCGTCTGAATACTGCCAACGTGAAGACCACACTTTCAAGAACGTGTCTTGCATATGATCCGCGGATTGCCCCTCGTCGCCACCTAACCTGCGGAAGAAAAAACCTTGCAACAATCGGGCATAGCGGCGATAGATTTCTGCAAATGCCCGTTCATCGTCTTTCCGACGAACACGCTCCATGAGTTGCCCGTCGGAAAGAGATTTATAGTTTACAAATAGTGCTATCATTTCTTGTCGCTCAGTAGGTTGAAATACTTTTGTTTTTCTTCTTGCGGAAGCGACGTTCTCGTAACGGCTGCACTTAGATAGCGTGCCAGTCGGTTGGCGTGCAATGTGTCACCTGCTTGCTTGTAGTTTTTTACTACCGGTGCAAGCATGACCATATAGTTGAGTTGGATGCGTTCACTGCCTTGCCATTGCTCCTCGTTGACATACTGCGGCTCCAACAGATACTCCAAGTGATATTTCTCTTCCACATTCCGCTGGGCTACAGCCATATTGTCATAGCGCTTTGCCGAGTAACGGAATACCAACCCCTCGTTATATAATTTCAAAGGAAAATCATCGGCTTGTGAAGAATTGAAGTGCGGCGAGAAGTATGCCGGACGCTTGCTCTTATTGATGATATATTCTAACACCTCATGGTACAAATTATCTATGGAATCGTAATTCTCTTTGGCTTCAAATGGCTTAATGCCAAGCGATTGACAGAGAGCGTCACGATAGACTGGTATAGCAAGGAACGAAATAGGAATTACTTTCTTGTCTTTGTGCAAATCCAAGGCTTCTTGCAGAATACGCGATCCATACCAAGGCACATCGCCGTTAATGAAGTATAGTGCGTTTCCCTCCATGCCGCGCATACAATTGTCGGCATAACGGAGCAAATAACTTGGGTAAGCGTTGTTTTTGTACAGCAACTCGATGAGTTCATGGCTGGTCTCTTGTGTCTTTTTATCGCTGAAGCATTTGCCGCTCATCTCCAGATAAGCGATAAGCATGGATGCATCTTGACGACCGATGTTTTCCGGAATCTGTTGCAATGCCTTTTCTGCCCACGGACTTGCGTCCTCGCCGTACATATCACGTTTTGTTTGGTACATGGCGAGGTTATACGTAAACGAGTTAGGGATATGTTTCGCCATCTCGTCAAGTACAGCTTTTTTGCGATCGGTCATTCCATACTGCTCTTGGAGCATATCGGCATAACGTGCTGCGCTGAAGCACTGTTCCCATGCGTGCTCGTCAGTAGGATTGGCTTGTGCCTTCTTTAACCACAATGTTTGCTGTTGTTCGTACCATGCGGCATCGTACTCATCCACAACAATACCACGGATTTCTTGGGGTTCTTGCGTCTCCAAATGTGTGAACGCTTGAAGTGTCCCGATGCAGCCCAGTGCTAGAACTGCTACTGCTATAATCAAATACTTTCTATTCATTTTGGTTGAATCTTTATCGGTTAATATTCAGTTTTCGAGTGCGCTCTCACTACTGCATACACCGATAAACGCAAATCGTTCATTTTTTTTACAGCAAAAAATATACCACATAGGTACAATATTTTTTCGAGATAAGCAAACAAAAACGCCACGAAGGACGTTTTTGTTCTAAGAAAAGTCAATTTTATTTCGTACCACTCAAGATACCATTTTCATTGTCCTCATTGTTGATACGTTTCCCATTTTCGCGACGTTGGGTACCGAAATCAAGGTTGCAATGGAAATTAAGAATGAGCATCTGGCGGAAATCCCGCATCTCGGCGTGCTGTGTGTTCGGAGCAAGAGCGGAGAGGTCTTTGGTCTCGATGCTGTAGCCCTTGACGGAGAAGGGATTCATCAACATGGCACGGAAGCCCCATTTGTCGGCATTGTAACCAAGACCGATATGATGGTAGAACTCGCCATACTCCAGCGTCTCGCCCCAAAGGTTATTGTAGCGCGTGGTTACTTCGCCGAAGAACTGCCAACCCTTGTACATGCCCATGATACTTGCGCGAACGCCCGGATTGAAATGCTTGTGCGTGTAGGAATTGCCAAGGCTCACATAATAGTTGGCGAACGGCGCAACGGTGAAGATCAGGCTGTTATTGAGCACACGCACTTGCACACTCGGAGCCACTTGCAGCCGATGAAAACCACGGTGGTTGGCGTATGTGCGGACGGCGTATGATTGACCATCAATCAGCTGCTCAAAGGTCTCATCCATAATCGGTTTGTGGTCGTATGAGTAGTTCGCCCATATATTCAGATTGACATGCTTGGACTGCCACGAAAGCTGCATCTCATTGGCAACGAACATAACGGGTTTGAGATTCGGATTGCCTTGCCGAATCTGGTACTTGTCAATCTGTTGCGCCACGTCCGACATAGCAGACAGCGAGGGTTGGTAGCCGGAGACATAACCTTTGTATTTCCAGAACACACCTTTTCCGAAGTCATAACTCATGGTCAGTTGCGGACGGGCAATCCAGTTCGATTGTTTCTTTCCGGCTTGCTCGATATACGTGTGCATGGCTCCGATACCCACAGCATAGGAAAACTGCTTGACGCGTTGCTGCACTTCCGCAAAAGCGTAGGTCTCGGCGGTTGTCATATTAACGGTTGCACTGCACTGCCGAGATAGGTATTCTCCATCCATTGCTGGTTGTGGCGCACGCCGACCGTCAAGGCAATATTCTCCCAGTCTTTCTCGTAGATAGCCTCGCCGATGAGCGAGTATTTGTTGCCTCTGACGCGAGAGGTTACATCGGTTGTATCGGCAACCGTTTCGCCAAGCGGCGTTTGCTCAAAACGGCGATCGTTGCTACTGTTGATATACGTACCCACAAGGTCGAAATACAGGTGGTTGTTGTTCGGCAGGTTGTGCTGGTAATAGATGTCCAATGAGGGTGAAATGGACTTGCTGCTCTCGTGGTCGTGGATGGCAAAACTGTCCGTGCCCTGATACAGATACGAATCGCGGTTGGTCTTGGAGTGCGGCGTAAAGTTCATGAAATCGCGCAAGGCTATCTGGAGCATGTTTTTCTCGCCGTTTGTCCAATTATAGGTCAGTCCGAGATTGACAGGATTACCCTTGAAACGTGTCGGTTCGCCCACTTCGCGGTTCTCTATCGTGCCCGTGCTAAAGTTGTACGTCTCGGCGTTCGTGCGCGTCCAATAAATGTCACGCGGCGAATAATGCGTCAAGAGGCTGAACGACGATTTGCCAAAGTTCACTTTGCCCGACAGATGGTACTCGCCCCAACCGGGCATGGTCACGCCGTTGGACGCGTTGAGCATCAGATTACCGCCGGTGTCGCGGTGCTTGACGATGTAGTTGATGACAGCCGCCGCTCCGTTAAAGCGCACACCCGGCTGGTCGTGGTACTCGATGCGGATGACATCTTTCGGGTTGATTGCCATGACCTCGGAATTGCTTGCTTCGATGCCGTTGATACGCAACTGCACGTCTTGGTTCGCGAGGGTCTTGACGGTGTTGTCCGCATGGTTCACCACGATACGCGGAATCTGCAAGTTCTGCAGCAAGGACATACCGTCCGAAGAAGCACCCAACTGCTCTTTGTTCGGCAGAAGAATCTGGCGGTCCACTTTCTGAATCACCGCGTCACTTTCTACGACCACTTCGCCCAGTTCCGTCGAAGCCTCGTTCATCTCAATCGTACCGAGATTAGTGTTACCGCTTACCGTCAAATTCATGCCGATTGGCTCGTAGCCGATGTACGAACATTCCAACACAAACTCGCCGGTTTCGGTTTCCAAACTGAACTTTCCGTGCGCGTCCGTGACCGTACCGGACACTACATTGCGAGTGCTTTCGCCTTTTGACTTTTGACTTTCGACTAATGTCACATTGACACCGACGAGCGCACTCTTGTCCGCTGCATCCTTGATTACACCGCTAACCTTGTTGTTAGCTGCCATTGACACGGCGCATATCATCGCCGCTGCCAATACGAAATACTTTGTTTGCATATTATTATATATTATATATTAGGTGATACATTACCGTTCGCCGCCGAAGACACCATGCGGAAAGATGTCTCTCAGCATGAGCAGATCATCGTCTTTGACCCATTCCGCCTTGCCGTCGTAACTACAATCAATGATGCTGTCGCAATGTTCGGTCATCAGCAGATGAATGATACGTTGGTCCAGATTGCCGTTTGCCTTTCGGAAAGTGTACTTGACCGCCACATACTTGCACGCTTGTCCTTGCCATTCACGCAAACACTTGCGCTGGATACCATTGACAAAAACCAGTTTTTCGCCCTCTTGCAGTCCACCGCCTATGATGTAGCAATGTGCCGCAATGTGGATGTTCCACTTCTCACTTCCGGGCATACACCCGCTCATCGAAAGTACTGCTGCGAGTACCAATCCGATAATAAAAATTTTCTTCGTCATAATAGTTTTTTTTTGAGTTGTTAAACGTTTCCTCTTATGGGGTCCCCGATGTGTGCGTCGCACGCAGTGGGGAGGGCGTAGAGCAAGGCGAAAATTCATATGAGCGACGGAATTATCGGGGCTGTTAACCTGCCGAGACAATTGCCTTTTGGCACGTCGCGAGTCGTATTGAGCCTTAGCTTAAGCGACTGCAAAGTTACTACAAAAACCCACTTATATCCAAATTCAGCGATTTATATTTGCTTTGCGTAAATTACTGAAATATAACACTTTGAGAAAATAAAAATTTATATACAGCCTCTATTGGTTTATATCAACTTGCGTATGTCAGAAATTTTTTGTAATTTTGCACCGTTTTTTGAAAATAACATCGAAAATGAGTATAGCGAAATTTGGATGGTTTAGCATTCTCGGAATGGCTCTTTGCCTCATGGTGAGCTGCAGTGTGCGGAGGGATAGGGAACGGATTGATACTGCGGAAGAGTTATTATATAGCAGCAGGGATACCGCAGAGTTGCTGATACGACAAGTCGAGCGTCTTGAACGGTTGGACGATGAGCATTTGGCTAAGTATTGGTTCGTTATTTGCGACCTACATGCCAATTCCATGCAATCGCTGTCCGAAGATGCACGCCATATGATATTGTCCGGATTGGATGAGGCGATGTATTTCTGGTGGAACGGTGACAAAGCGCGGACACAGGAAGTGCTGCAACGGCAAAAGAAATATGCCGACGAGGTAGCGGAACAATCAGGAGAACATCTATGGCAAGTGATCGTACTGCGCGTGTCGGCGGAGATAGCCATGCGCGATTATGATTACGAACATGTGCGCGAATACACGGAGACGCTCATCGGTCTGGATAACGGTAAGGCGATTCATCTGGACGAAGTGGAGCGCGTGTATAATGCGTTGGCGATTGTCTATTTCTCGCTCGGCGAATATGACAAGATGGAGAAGTGCTTTGAGAAAGCGATTGCACAAGCTGCGGACTCAGCGTTTATTGTCAATGTGGTTCGCCGTAATTATGCTGACCTGTTAGGC
>ONMT01000070.1 GCA_900319025.1 uncultured Bacteroidales bacterium | reverse complement strand
ATAAATCCAACTTCAAACTCTCAACTATCCGACTTCCATCAACTTCCAACTTTGTTCATCTATGCCGCGGGCAAAATATTCATTATTCATTATTCATTACTCCCTGCTTTTGACTAAAAAAGAGCAGTTTTTGCTCAAACTGAACTTTTTATTTGCATGTATGCAAAAAAAGTAGTACCTTTGCACGCTAATTGTGTGTAACTATAATCTGATTATATGAAATTAAGAAAATATGAAAAAACTATTGCTTTTCGCAGCTATGATGCTGCTCTCTTTCTTTGTTCCGCAGTTCTCACCCGTTAGGGCCGCAGAGGGTGACTACGACTTCGAGAACGAAAACAACTTCGATGCCTACAATGCCGGGAACGGAAAGATTCACGTGAAGGTACTTATCTTTAGTGAACGTGGTTACGACTACAACGCAGGTCGTGGTAATAACCAGCATTTAGGGAACAATCCCGACCCGATATGTGAAGCTACGGGTAGTCGTTTGCATACCAAGCTCACCACCGGAGCTGAAACGCAGACTATTCAGATGCACTATTGGGGAGACAACTATTACAACAATCCCAAATCGAGCGGTTCTCATCACTGGCCGAAATCGAAAGGATGCGTTTGGGTACAGCTATGGGGTGGTGTTATCGAGTGCACCAATACGTTTGATGGAACGAAACGCACCATCGTCCCCGATGGCAATGTTGTGCAAGTAGAACTGAAACGTAAGGAGGAGGGAAATTATCTCACCTGGTTTGAGTTCGACTGGTATCCGCCTGAGGATATGGACGAAAAGGACTTTAAACTCTTCGTGACTTCCGATCACCATAAATGGAACCAATCGGGCTTCGAGACGAAGGAATATGATTTCGGTGTGTTTACTGGTGCAGATGAAGCACAGGCGCCTATTATCTCCGACCCGTTCTTCTATGCTGCGAACGACAAAGGCGCAGCCGGATATGGTAAGTTGGCGTATGTCTATTCGCTCACTACGGATGTGAAACAGTATTTCACGACTCAGGACGCGACCCGGCGTATTCTCATGGAGCGTTCGGATATGCTTTTTGTAGAACCCGCGGACTCCGTACAACATGGCTTCCGTGCTTGCTTCTATGCTTTACGTGACGTTGATAAAGCGACTTGGAGATGGGTATGGTCGAATAAAATCGATATCCCTGCCTACCACAAAATACATAATTTCAAAGTCAATCAGTGGGTTTATCATCGTGAGGATATAGACAAATGGTACGAGGACTATCGGTATAAGAAGCTCACGTGGCAAATCTATTATCCACAGGAAGAGGATGTGATGGAAGGCGATTACATCGAAATCCAGCGAGCATACAATGCCGACTTCTCGGATGCTCAGACTATCAACCTCGTTCAGATGTACTACGACTCTACCGCTACCGTCAACGATATCCAAACCTATACTTATGTGGACTCAACCGAGGCGGCTTGGTGGAACCCCGTAGAGAAGAACTATAATATCTACTACCGCGTGAGACGAACTTCCTCCTCTATATGGGAGTGGGAAGTGAATCCGTATGCAGCACAAGGCTATCTTGATGTAGTGCATACGTATTCAGTAGGCGGATTCTTCAAGGTCGGCATTAATCCTGACCCTGTGACGTACGAACTCGACCCCGACTTTAGCAACAATAGAGCGGTACATTTTGAAATAGACCTATTCGCAACGTCTCAAAATGCTACGCGTACGCAAGCTAAGCCCGGATACGCTCTCTTCTATTGGGATGATAATCAAAAACTCATCATCCGGAAAATATTGGTGGAGCAAAAGGATACGTTCCTCATTGAGATACCGAACGACAGCATTAAAGCCGCTATTAACAGACAATTCTATTCTCCGGACGATGAAGTATATAATACGATGCGTTACCATGTGTACATGACTGACTATGCCAATACGCCATGTACGCACTATAAGTACGAAGCCTATATCGATACCACCGGAATAACGGTCAAAGACCTCAATGGTCGCGAGCAATTCGTACTACCGGTTCTCGAAGCCAAAGGACGGGAGATATACTATACTGCTGCAGCTAATATCAGTAGCTTTGCCGGCACGGACGAAGAGTTCTCCGAATATGTCTTACTCACTTGGGACGCTACAGAGGGCGATGTAGGCACCTATTCGGTTGAAGCGCGGCCTAATAGCGAGAGCAGTTGGACGAAGCTTACCGAGGGAATTAAACAGAACTGGTTCCAGGACTCCTACGCCAACCCGCAAGAAGCAAACCCATGGCAATACCGATTGACAATGTCCTACGAGTGCAACGGGAACGTGCTTACCCGCAGCGTAGAAACAACAGGACGTCGTAACCCTTACGGCAAAATTAGCGGACGTATCACCTACGCAGATGGCACCGGCTGTCCACATATTGAGGTCAATGCTTCGCGCGTTTCCGACGGAGTAGTGCTACAGCGCGTACTAACAGACGAAAGCGGTTACTACCTGTTGGACAGCGTGCCATATATCGGCGATGCACAATATGCCATTACACCTGTTAGCCAAACAGCTACATTCCACTACAATAACACCTCCGCAACTTTTGCTACGATAACCCTCTCGTTAGACCACTGCGTCGCTAACGGTATAGACTTTGAGAATATCTCGTCCGTACGCGTGAGCGGTCGTTTGCTCTATGAGAACAGTACGATACCGGTTCGTGGTGCCCACTTCCTTGTAAACGGTCAAATGGTACGAGTTGGCGGGCATAAATACAACACCGATGCAGCCGGTCACTTCGAATTCTCTGTTCCTAAAGGCGAAGCCTTCACCTTGCAAGCCGTCAAGGATGGACACTGGTTCGCGGGAGACGGATTTGTGCGCTTGGAAGGCGATAGCCTGATTTCGCTCAACAAAGCACTCGACGGTATCCGTATCTATGACCAAACGAAAGTGCGTCTGATTGGACGTCTCGCCGGTGGTGAGATACAGGGCTCCAAACCACTTGGATTCGGTCTATCTACTAACTACTTAGGTGAAGACTTGAAGATGGTATTTGAGTTAGAGGGAGATAATATCTCGCAGATAGTGCATGTCCCATCCGATTTGGACAAAGATACTATCCAGCAATTTATAGACTCCACCTCAACACTCTTTGAGAAGAAGCGCATCACCATTATGCCGAGCATTAGCACGGGTGAATATGCGGTGGATTTATACCCTGTTCGCTATAAGATAACTCAGGCAACGGCACGTGGTTACGCCACGCTTTTCACAGACGGCAAAACTAGCGAGACGCTCGACCTGAGCGATGCAGCTAAACAGCACAAAGAGTCTATCTATAACAACGACACCGTGCGCTACAACGAGGACTATAGCATTATCTACCACAGTCCGATCCATATCAGCTGCAAGCAGTTGAGTTATTCACGTGAGCTCGATTACTTCGGCGAGAAAGATATGGTGCGCAAAAACATCACAAACGAAGTCGTGAAAGTGCCGTTGGCTACCAAACGTTCGGATGGCACTTACGAATATCTATTCGGTGCGCCGGTGTTTAATACAGGCGATTATTCGTTCCGCATCACAGCGCACGAAGACTATTACTACAACAATGATGAGATGTCCATCAAACATGAAGAAGTGCGTATCCATGGTGGTCAACTCAAAGTATATAACGGACTCCACGACGACCGCAACACGCAAATATCTAACTACCAATTAGACGAAAACGGTAAAGCCGAAATAACCTTGCCCGTGGACTATGTCTCGTTCATAAAAACAGGCGAAGAGGCTTTACGCGTACTCGACCTCAGTGTGGAATATCAAGGAGAATATGTGGAGAAACAGGCGGTCAAAGCTTACGTGACCGGAAACAGGCCTAAAGGACGTGATTTCGTCACCTCTACTCACGGAAACATTATCCTCCTCGATATCCTGCGTGACCCGCCTGGATCACAGAGTTATGCTTATATCGAAGAGGGTACTACCTATAAGTACAACTATTCTTACAAGTTCGATTTCAAATTCGGATTAAATGTGACACTTGGTTATGGTGCCCAAACCACCTTAACCATGGGCGCGTATGTTGGCTCGCCGTTTGGCTCTTACGCCGGATACGTATCTAATTTCAGCACGGAGAACAAGTTTGACTTGCCTATCAGCAGTAGTTACCTCTACCACAAGACCGGCTCATACACTTTCACGACCAACAGCCGTATTGAAACGGACAACGAGAAATACTTTGTGGACCAAACAGGTAATGGTAAATACTTCGTAGGTCAGGAAGCGGATGTATATATCGGCGCAGTACAGAATATGTATTATGGTATTACGGATGCCGTTAAGCCAATCGATTCACTCACCTACGCTTCGCTGCGCTCACGGGACATCTATGGTGCTATGAGAATAGTGAGCATGGGAAGGGACAAAGATAATCAATTATGGTATCTTGTCATCGGTGAAGAGACCGAAGTAGGCACATACCTCAACTCGTCCTTCGTTTATACGCATGATTATATAGAGAATACACTTTTGCCGCAGTTGCGCAAACAACGTAATGAGTTGCTTTACACAGGCGACAGCGCAACTGTACAGGCTATTGCTAACGCCAAAGGCAAACCTGTCTATTTGTCCACTGTAAATCCGGATAATGTTCACTTTGCCGATAGCGGTTACTACAAGATGATAGTTCCTGTTGGCGATACGAAACTCTATGACAACCAAGTGGATGCCTACAACCGTCAGATAGCTCAATGGATAGATAAATTCATCCAGAACGAGACGGAGAAAGTGAATGCCATCTATGGAAACCGCAAACAGAAGGTAGGTACATGGTCCGTGAGTGGAGGTACCTTGGTTTCGCATAATGAGACCTACGAGTACGGAGCAATGTACACCAAACGCATAGACTATCCCGGTGGTTCGTTTAATTTAAGCCAGGGACTCATAAGCACGGTTAAAAATGCATTCGGCACATCGATTGGTGATCAAATAGCGGGCAAGTGGTTGAAAGATGTGGGCAACAACGAACCCTACGAGATTGTTACAAATACTCCGACAAGTCACCTCATATTCGATGTGACACCTATCCTCAGTATGGACGTCAACTACAATCCTGAAACGGGAACGACGCATACCAAAAAAACTGGATTTGTGCTAGAACCTGATAACTTCGGTCATGAGTCAGTTTCCGTCTATCGTGTGGTAAATACTAAAGATGAATTTAACTCCGGCTCGGAGGATATCAGAGATTTTATCTCAGATAACGATTATGGGTTGAATCTGATTGACGGAAAGCCCGATAGCCTCTATGGAGCATATGTCTATTTCCTTGAGGGCGGTGCTTCACGCTGTCCGTACGAACAAGCTTATACAACTAGTTGTTATGAACCTGCCATGCCGCTCTCTGCAGGAACAATGAACCTTGAGAACCAAAAACTGGATATTAACGTTCATGAGCGCAGTAACGTGCCAGCAGACCAACCTGCTGTCTTCCAACTACGACTCACTAATGAGAGCGACGGAGATTTCGGCGGATCAGCTGCTCCTATCTCCTTCTACCTCAAGCAAAAAGAAGGTTCTAACCCGCACGGAGCTCGACTCATCGTTGATGGTATGCCGCTGACCGGTGACGGAAGAGCTGTTAAGATATCCCATGACGAAGTAATCACCAAAACGCTGCAGGTTTACGCCGGAGAAGGTTATGACTATGAGAACATCATACTCGAACTGGCCTCACCATGTGACCCGTACAATAAAGTGGCCTGCACGTTCTCCGTACACTACCTGCCTGTTTCTTGTCCTGTGAACATCACTACGCCGCACGACAAATGGGTACAGAACACGCTCTCTTCTCAAGACTCTATCGGCTACTACTTGCCGGTTACTATCGACGGATTTGATGTCAACTACAACGGATTTGACCATATAGAGTTCCAATACAAGCTCTCCACGCAGTCCGACGACGCTTGGGTTAACCAATGCAGCTATTACTACGACGACTCGCTCTATAACATGGCATCTGGCAATAAGGCAATGATTACATCAGGACGCATAGAAAACCTCCGTTTCTACGGCGAACGTGACCCGATGGAGCAACAATACGACTTACGCGCTGTCTCATTCTGTCGCTATGGCAATGGGTTCATCAACAGAGCTTCAACCGTGCTGACCGGTATTAAGGACACACGTCCGCCACGCGTCTTTGGACAACCGGAACCCGCTAACAGCACCCTTGGAGTAGGGGACAACTTACTGCTCCGATTCAACGAAGCGATTGCCGGCAACTACCTTGACGAGGATAATAACTTCCAAGTTCTCGGTGTCACCAATGACTTTGGAATTACTACCAGTTCGGCTATCCATTTCGATGGCACAGCTAATTCCTATGCCGAGACCAAGGTCCGCCGTAGCCTTGCCGATAAATCGTTCTCTATCGAAATGATGGTTAAGCCCGACGTGCTCAATCAGGACGAAGTATTCTTCATGCACGGCTCAGGTAATGACCTTTTACTCTTCGGTAAAACCTATGACAACAGACTCACGTTCTCTGTTGGCCTCAATGAGACCGTCTTAT
>ONMT01000069.1 GCA_900319025.1 uncultured Bacteroidales bacterium | reverse complement strand
AGAGAAAAAATGCCAAATGTTAAAATCGCCCAGTTTTTGAGCCAAAATTATCCAGCGAGATACCCGGTGATATCCAGTTAACATTTCAACGATTTTTGACCGTTTTTTCTTAACTTTTTTGCTCCGGTTAGGGAAAAAATGCCAAATCTTAAAGTGGCAGATATATCAACTGCTTAGTAGTAAACCAATCGGTCTTAAAGTAACTACTTAATTCCGTCACCTCAGCAATATGGCGGAAAGAGTGAATCTCGGAGTCGAGATTACCGCCTTTGAGTACGATGAGGCCATTAGGCATGGCGTTCTTATGCTTATGGTGCACATTCTTCTTTATTAACTTCACCAAGTCCGGCAAAGGCATAACAGCACGAGAGACAACGAAATCGAATTGACGTTTCTCTTCTTCCGCACGTTCTTGAATGCACTCAACATTCGTTAAGTCAATCTGCTTAGCGATATCTTCAGCAACGTGGATCTTCTTTCCGATAGAGTCTATCAGCGTAAACCGACACTCCGGAAATAGTATCGCTAAGGGAATTCCCGGAAAGCCACCGCCCGTTCCAACATCCATAATCGTCGTTCCCGGCTGGAACTGAATAAACTTTGCGATAGCTAAGGAGTGGAGTAGATGATGTTCCACCAAATTATCTATATCCTTCCTCGAAATAAGGTTAATTTTGCTGTTCCACTCGGGATATAATACCTCAAGCGCAGCAAATTGCTGCGCCTGAGTCTCTGTTAACTTAAAGTAATCGGATATCTTCATTCCTTTACTCCTTCACTCGTTCATTCTTTCACTCCTTACTCTGCGATATTGGTGAACACGTTTTGTACGTCCTCATCCTCTTCGATCTTATCGATGAGTTTCTGCACGGACTCACGCTGTTCATCGGTGAGTTGTTTGGTATCATTCGGGATGCGGACGAACTCGCACGATTGAATTTCAAAACCGTTATCCTCAAGATACTTCTGCATACCTGAGTATTGGTCGAAATCGCAATAGATAACAATCGTGTTCTCTTCCTCATCCACATCGAGTTCTTCAACTCCGAAGTCGATAAGTTCAAGTTCTAACTCATCCAAATCGATGCCGTCCTTCATTGAAACCGTAAAGCATGCTTTGCGGTCAAACAGGAACTGCAAGCAACCTTGTGTACCGAGGTTTCCGCCGTGTTTGGTGAAGTACGAGCGGATATTTGCCACTGTGCGCATGTGGTTATCAGTAGCCGTCTCAATGAAGATAGCGATACCGTGCGGGCCGTATCCTTCGTAGTTAATCTCCTTATAGCCTTCGGATGATTTATCGGTAGCTTTTTTAATTGCGCGATCAATATTATCCTTCGGCATGTTCTCGCGTTTGCATTGCTGAATCAGCATACGCAAACGTGGGTTACAATCCGGATCGGCTCCGCCTTCGCGAGCTGCAATAGTTATTTCTTTACCTAATTTCGTGAACGTGCGGGCCATGTGTCCCCAGCGTTTCAGTTTTGTTGCTTTTCTGTATTCAAAAGCGCGTCCCATATTATCAAATATTAATGGTTAATGAATAATTAAAATCTATTTTGCTTCTTGGAGTTGATTGAGCTCTTGTTTTGGCTGATTCAGTCCTTGATTAGCCGCATTCTTGATGCTGTCTTGGCGAATGCTATCCAGGCGCATAGCTTCAATCTTCTCCATGTGCTTGCGATAGAGTGCGGAGTCGATGTGTTGCAGCTCTGTTTCAACTTTCACTTCCTCGAAGGTGATGTCGAACTCAACGCGGCGGTTCTTAGCACGACCAGCCTTCGTCTTGTTGTCAGCGATTGGAACATCCATTCCGTAACCCTTAGCAGAAATACGCTCTTGCGGAACACCTTGTTTAACGAGGTAGTTCATTACGCTGTTAGCGCGAGCGTCAGAAAGCTTCATGTTATAGTCGGCTTTACCTACATTATCGGTGTGACCTTGTACTTCGATAATGAAGTTCTTGTTCTCAATGAACTGAGCAGCAATTTGGTTGAGCAGCGGGAATGAAACTGGTTTGATAATCGCCTTACCCGTTTCGAATTGAATACCTTGCATCGCTTTCTTGAGCAAGTTACGTATTTCTTTCTTCACTTCCGGACAACCCTTGTTGTAGTCCAGACCAGGAACAGTCGGGCACTCATCTTTCCAATCTGGCACACCGTCCTTATCGGTATCGAGTTCGCAACCAACGGAGTCGATGAATCCGCGAGCCTCTACCGGCGTGTTCGGACATTGGTCTTTCCAATCAGGAACACTATCGCCGTCAGAGTCTAATTCACAACCTCTCTCGTCGATGAATCCACGCGCTGCAAGCGGTGTATTCGGGCACTCGTCTAAGTAATCGTAAACGCCATCGCTATCCGTATCGAGCGGACAACCATGTTCGTCGATGAAGCCGCGAGCCTCTACCGGTGTATTCGGACATTGGTCAAGATAATCAGGCACTCCGTCACCATCGGTGTCCAAAGCGCAACCTTGGTCATCTACGTAGCCGCGTGCTTCGATAGGCGTACCCGGACATTTATCCAGATAATCATAAACGCCATCGCTATCGGTATCAAGTTCGCAACCAACGGTATCAATAAATCCGTAAGCAGCAGAAGGTGTACCAGGGCAATCGTCTAAGTAGTCAGGCACTCCGTCACCATCGCTATCAAGAGGACAGCCGAGTGCATCGACGCGAACGTTAAGCGGCGTATTCGGGCAGACATCCAAACGGTCAAAGATACCATCCTTATCCGAGTCTTTGTCTTTCTTGTTTGTTCCCCAAACGATACTGAATCCAAGAGCGATATTAAATCCTTTGTCGCGATACGGGATAGGTATCTTGTTGTCTATGTAAGCGTAACTGGTAGGAATATAATCCATCGCCAAGGTCATGTTCACACCATCGTAAGGCATGAAGGACAGACCTGCTCCGATATTACTATATTTACCATTGTTTACGAGCGAATAACTAACTGCTAAGTTGAACCAGTTGCACGGACGAACCGCGGCTCCTATGGTGAGTTCTTCGTATAAGCGGTAGTTATAAAGCGTCGTTTTACTGAATACACCAACGCCTAAGATATTATTAAAGAAGTTTGCATCCACGCCGACGTTCAAGTGCATATTCACCATACGTGCGAAGCCATCCTGACCGGCGTCTGTTCGGATACTCTTAGCAAAGTCCATCAAAGCAGTCTTGGTGTCTCTCCATAAGCTATCTATGCTGAACTTATTGTCCACGATGTAATGGCCATAGTCAAAGTCGCCAACACCGGTAAACGTGGTGTCGATATTGCTCTTGTATGTTCTACCCTTGTTCCAATAGATGAAACCGAGGTCATTCAACGCGAAAGAGATTTGCACTTGCTCAATCGGTTTATAGGAAGCACCGATGTCGATAGCAGCTCCGTATCCGGAAGGCGTGACCCAATCGAGAACGCTCATGTCTTTAACGGCTTTGTTGAAATCGACTTTTTCCATCTCTTTCCAGCTCATGCGGTTTGGCAGCGATTTCTGAATAGGCATCGCTACATCAATACGGCCTGTTCCTTTGATATTCCACTCTTCGCGTGAGCCTTCAAAGGTAATATTGTTATTTCGCATACCAGCGTACGCTTGACCGAGTAAGAACTTCAGTTTTCCACCGACAGTCCAGTGCTCGTTAATCTTATGCGAATAGCCTCCGGCGATTTCGGTGTATGCTGTGACGTGCAAACCTAATTGCGATAAATCGAATGTGTTCACACCATCTAAGTCCCTCATACCGCCTCTCAATCCAAAGCGGAACAAGTCACGCGGCAGAGTAGTTCCGGCGTCTATACGCTCTGTGATGTTGATGTTGATATAACCATTCTCTTTGTAGCGGAAACCAAAGCCGAGAATGTTAAGCGTCATGTCCGTATTGATAAGAGTCGCTTTGCGGAACGCATTGTACAATGCTTCTCTATCACCACCCTGTGGATGAAGGGCGGTAATCGTTTTGCCATTGTAGTTATAGATGAGGTCGCGCATAGTAAGCGAGTTGTTACCAGCCCATAGACTCATATATCCGAGTGGGGTAAAGTTTACGTATCCATTGCTAACCGGTTGGAAAGCCGGGTTCACAATATGGCGCATCGGCGCGTTCTCAAGGAAGAAGAGCGTGTTCACTTCTTGTGCGGAGCCTAAGGCTGCCACGCTGAGAAGAACAATAAGTAATGTATTGCGTAGTTTTTTCATTGCTGTGCCCTCCTATTACTTTTTATTGTTCTTATCATTGAAGTTAAAGACTGCATCCAGATTTGTACTGATACCAATCTTCATCTTGAGTTTATCCTCTGCGTTGAGCTTAATTAGGAAGTTCGGGTCAGCCTTATACTCGTCGTGCAGGTCTTTACCATCTAACTCTACGAAGTAGCGTATGCTCTTAATCTTTTCGAGTGTATCGAAGTGCTTCTTAGCCACATCAAGCGTGTAAACGGTCTTACCCGGCTCGGAGATTGAAGAGATACCGGCAGTGAACTTATACTCTGGAGCAGGAATGCGGAGTGTATCCGTATCGGACAAGCGCAACGGCTTCGTCGGGTCTTTCGGATCCATGACGATATTCATGTTCTCGTCGTAGAAGTAAACGGTTCCTTTCATTGTCAGTGGTATGCGGTTCTCCACGGTCAGCACAACTTTTACGTCACTTGTCTTGATGGTATCGATTACGTCCACATCTGCAACAAGTGAGTCAAGTGAGTACTTACCAATCTTAACATTCTTGGTAGTATCCACAAAGTTGGCTTCAACACCCTCGTTGAATGCAAACGGAGCCCACAAGTCTGCTTCTACTTTGATACGTGTATCAGGAAGGATACGGATTTGCGGAGTCTGAACAGAGTCAAAGTCGATAAAGAACTTATAGCCCAGGATATCCGGACGGATGACGAACATTCTGTCAATCTGTCCGCGATAGGTGTCTTTGTCGAACAATACTGTGTTATGAATACTATCGCCCGGTGTACTGGTTAAAGGCAGGAACTGACCCGGGCGGAAGAAACTCTCGTAGCGCTTAATGGTGGAGCGCTCCGGGTTGAAGTATGCGAAGATAGAGTCGTTCGTCTCTACGTTTTTCGCATAGATATATTCACCATGCACATTCATGATACCAGTAATCGTGTGGCCAATCATCACATTAACTTTCGGGTCATTGAATGTCAGGGTAGCTTTCTTGAAGGATTTCCAGGTGGACCATTCGTCTTCCAATACGACTGTGCTTGCATCGCGCATATCTGCAGATGGGCGGAAGAAGCCCCAAATAGCCTCGTAATCAACGAACTTAACTTTCAATCTGTAGTCGTAAGTCGCGTTAGACGGAACAACTACACCTGCTCCCGTAGGAACGGTGAATGTAAAGTTAAGCGTTAGTTTACACGAGTCCTTGACATTGGTTTTGTAGTCATACCAACTGCCAGGGTTATGGCTCTTCATCATATCGAGGACAAAGCGGTCAACGGTAATTGGCACATCCTTATCGTATTGGAACTCTCCGACTCCACAGATCCCAATTGTTTTGCCAGCCGGACGGTGGAACTCAGAACCTAAGTCCATTGTTACTGAATTAACCCATTCTTGCGGAAGCGGGAGATTTGTTTGTCCTACGTTACTGGTAAACACGGCGTTAATGATAGAAGCACTATCCAGCCGCTCATCGTTGACATCTTTGTTGATGTCTTTGAGCTTTACCCAGAACTCGAAGTTGAGCGTGATAGGTGTTCCCTCGACGGCAATTTTTCCAATCGGGTCTAAATAACCCTTTTCTTTAAGTTTGTCGTACACATTAAAGTGCTTAGGACCATAGTCGGTGATTTTAGACGCAAGATCCACATCGTGGAATCGACGGCTGATGTCGAACGTGTCTCGATAATACAATAACTTGTCGTCGCCGACATAGATACCCTCTACTTGCCCGTTACCCAGGAAGTCGCCAAGTGTGGCAGTCATGCTTCCCATAGGAATAGCAAAGCCCATTTCAAGCTCTGCCTGCGTATCAATCTCCCTAAGGTTGATGTCTTCCTTACAACCGCTCAGGAGTCCAGCAAATAAGAGGATGAAAAGAGCAAAAATGGAATGTTTATTCATATCTTGTAATTTAGTTTGCCAAAAACGTGGCAAAAGTACTACTTTTTTTGCATATGTGCAAATAAAAAGTAATTTTTTTCTTAAATTACGGTTTAATGATATATATTTGCTCTGTTGCACGTGTGAGCGCCGTGTAATACCACCGTAGGAAATCGCGTCGGTCGTTGGGAGTTAGTTGTACGTTTGGATTGGGAGTGCCGGCGTCGATAAAGACTCGTTTCCATTGTCCGCCTTGCGCTTTGTGGCAGGTGACGGCATAGGCAAATCGCACTTGCAGCGCATTGTAGTATTCGTTTTCGCGAATGCGCTTGACGAGTTCTCTCTTGTCGTGTATCTCCGGATAGTCTTCGGCAATCTTAGTGAATAGTTCACGTTGAAGTTGGTAGCTCTTGTCCGGCGAATCGGTGAAGAGTGTATCTATCCAAAGGATAGCGTCCACGTCGTAATCATAGTCAATAAGACGTAGTGAGGCGTCGATAAAGTGGAAACCATATAGTTCGCGTTCGTTTCGCAGACGTGTTATTTCCATAATATCTCCGTTAGCGAGGAAAGGTAGGTTATCGTACTCCTTTG
>ONMT01000067.1 GCA_900319025.1 uncultured Bacteroidales bacterium | reverse complement strand
TTACAGGTGTAACATCTAACGGAACGGCAGGCTCGTCTTCATCGACTTCTTCCTCTTCATCCTCATCATCCAAGAGCTCATCAACTTCTACTTCATCAGACAAAATAGTGTACGATCCGGATTATACAGGACAGAATGTGAAAGTCTGGTGTGAAAAATGTCAAAAGTATATGTATCCGCATAAGCATGTGAAATATTGAGGTGGCGGGAGAGATGCATTGGAGATTAAAAATTAAAGATTAAAAATTAAAATTCGATTGATGTAACTTTTAACCTTTTTCGGAGTATATAAAAAGCGAGGCATTGTGAGTGTCTCGCTTTTTTTGTAGTCATCCGTCAGGATGTAGAGCATTAGTCGATAATCTTGAGGTGGATGGTATTGCCGCGTTGGAAGGCTTTCTTGAAGCGTTCATAGAGGCGGTCATAGGTTACCTGCGAGGCCGTTACGACTCCGGGTAGGAGTTGTTTACCTACTATAATCTCTCCGTGGATGCTTGCTAAAGCGCCATCGCCGTGAGTTATTTGTGTAAAGTGTAAGGTATAAGGTGTATAGTGACCTTTGTCCTTTAGATCATTACTGAGCACGAAGTTTCCAGCTGGAAGATGGTTCTTAGGATGCTCGACCGTGTCACAGATGCGTTTGCGGTTGATGTACAGATGTCCGTCGATACCCCAAGGCTTATGTTCTTGCCTTACTAAAGTAATCTCCATAAGCTAAGGGTTTTAGAGCATCAGGCAGGCGTACTCTTGGAGTGTGGCATCCTGGTAATGTCTCGTCTCCATGGGTTTGTCCGGTCCTGCAGAGAAGGTGGATTCGTTCACTCTGAAGCGAAGGGAAGCGGCTATGCACATGCCTTCTTTGAGTCGTAGTTGCTCTTGTCCGAGATGCGTCACGAGGTATGCATCTTCGTACTGGGAGCCTTGTTCACGTAGGATGATTTGTTGTTTGACGAGCTGTGTGCCGTCGGATTTTTGTATGTTCTGCGGTTCGCAGAGTGATACGATTCTATAAATTCCTTTCATAACTTTTATTTTTTAACGTTTAACTTTCTGAAGGTGTTTTTGTCAATAATCTCGATAACGTGCAGTTTCTTCCATCGGCAGATGAATATCTTATCCGGCGTAGTTTTTCCTGTTTTCTCGATGAGAAGATTGAGTTGCTCTCGGGTGAATGTATCCGTCAGTTGGTCGAAGATAGAGACCGCCGGACCTGTTTTGAGACCGTTCTCTCGTTTAGCGTTCAGTTCTTCGAAGGTTTTACCCCATCGTGCGAGCATACCATCAAGGATATATTCAGCCATGTAGAGGTAAATTTGCCGGACGCGCTTTTGGATTGTATCCTTCGCGCTTTCACGCGAAGCAGGGGACGAAATAATCGAACGAGTGTCAGCGAGATGAGAATTATTCTCGATCTCATAGAGGTATTGGCAGAGGGCGGCAATGCGGAAGGCAGAGACGGAAGAACGTTTACGGAAAACATCCATGGCTATGCTACCGCTAAGTGAAGCCTGTTTGCCCTTATCTCGTACCCACTTGCAGACGGTTTTGTCGAGCCAAGACATGTCGAGGTTGACTGTAGGTTTGAGCATACCATCTCCATCATAGGTTTCGTTCATGAGTTGAGCAAGCGTAGCGTCGATAGCAATCCGTTGTTCGGTAGAGTAAGGGATGAAGATAGCCCCATCTTCTCCGAGGTCGTCATCAATTTTACAGAGGACGGTACGCGTGATGTTCCCCCCTTCGATAGCTTTTTTGTCGAAATACTCGTCAAGCGCAGCAGGTGTGGCACAGAACATCGAGCAGATATTGATGTCCACGATAGCAGAATACGAGTTATCTGAGGCGAAGTCGATACCGAAGAGCGATCCGAGGTCGTAAGCTGTACGCATGATGGTACGCAGGTTGGAATAGCCGTTTTTGCCAGCATCAGTCACTTGTGCAAGTTCCTCTGCAAACATCCAGAACGTGAGGGTATCGCCAAGGACACGTTCGTACATGTCAGCACGTTTGGTGAGGACGGTCTTGGAGATAGTAGGCGGCACGACGCGGATGGTAGTCTGTGGTTCCTCCTCCAGTCGTTCGTTGGCCTTACGACGTTTTTTCTTGTCGCGATACTCCTGTTCGAGTCTGCGCATGGCCTTATCGCGCGATTTGAGTGTGTTGTCCATGATGAGAGACTCGATGTCTGCGGCAAAGGATTTACCGGAGGATTGGGCACCCTCGATGAGGACTTGTAGCAGTAGTGCGGACGGTCGCGAGTCATAATAATAATGTAATCTCACGCGTGGGCACATAGCGCAAAGGGGTGATAGACATGCGACGAACGCAGGCAGTTTACGGTTTTGCGGGGCGTTGGTCACGATTTCACGGATGACCGGTGGAAGGTCTTTGTCCTTTGGGAGCGAAAGTCGCTCCAGAGGGGAGAGCTTTTTGCTCTCCTCCTCGAATGGAAGCGATGTCTGTTTCATAGTCCTAAAATTTTAGCAGCTGTTAAAAACTCAGTTTTAATGGCTTCGCCATCACGTGCCGCTTTCTTTCGGCTTGTCATAGCGGTTTGGCGCAGACTAACCATGAGATCTCCGCTTTTAACCCGATGGACGTTGATGTACTCACCATTGAAGACTTTTGGGTTACGGGTATAGATGTCTTTGACGACTTCTGTAGCCTCGAAGTTCTCGTAGTCTTCGACCATAGTGAGTTCGACGGTTCGTGTTTCGCCGGCTTGCATGTGGCGATCCTTGGTTGTAAGTTTCAACTTAGTGTCCAAATAGATTTGTGACACCATGGGTTGGTAAGGGGGGAGAGCGAGCAATCCCGATTTAAAAATTTTTGCCATAGACAAAATAATTAATAGTAAATTATATTGTTTATGGCTGGCGCCAGCCAATCCGATTCTTCTTTACACTACGTCGTTGTAGTCGTTTTCCGAACCGTACATTTGCTACCAACGTTAGCTACGCGTTTTTCTCAAATGCGCTGCAAAGGTACTGCATTATTATAGCATACTCAAAATGCCGACATGGACTGCATGCCGACATAGCAAATTTGTCGCTATAAATCAGCGACTTATAAAGAAAAAACATTTTTTGGCAGAAAAAGAAGAGCCGACATTAAAGCCGACAACTACCCGACATGTTTCGGAAAATATATACTTATATCGCTAGCGCTTTTAGAGCGACGTAATTTATTGGGTTCTTGGTATGCCACCACTCTTCCGAACATTTCACCAAAGAAAGATAACCATTGGGTAAATCGGTTAGTGAACGTATTCGTTTTCAATACACCAGATTCTTTTATCGCTAATGCATGGCGCGCCCAATCCGAGTCCGAAGCACGCTCTCTCTCATCCCTAAGAAAATCAATAAGGTTAGAAAAGTCGTTAGATAGGGTATAGGCATATTTAAACACTTTTTGTAAATTTTCCTTCGTCGGCAGATCAGCAGTCAAATCCACTTTAGTACCAACTGAAGCAAGGAATGAATCCAATTCATCCGATATGAATTGTGAGCCATTCATATAGTCTGTTAGTTGCTCACGAAGTTTGTTTTCTCCGAGTATAGTAGTGGCGCGATTAAAGTGGAGCGACAAGGTGTGCACAAAGGATGCATCAATTTCAATTAATCGAGCGACAATTAATCCAGAAGCGGCCGTATATTTCGATTGTTTGTCTAATAATAGGCACCTATATACTCCATATGTAATAGTCATAAGAGCATGAATAACTTCTATATCATCAATAGGTATTTTGCGTCTACGTGCATGATCTACCAAATCATCCCATAGTAAACTGGCTATACGTTCTCGTTCACGATAGTCAGCTCCTTTTAGGTCATCTAAACTATATATTGCATGGTAAAATAATTCACCGGAAGATAGTGAATACCGATGAGACATATTCGCCAAAGGAGTATTGACAAATTCTAAATATCGAAAAATTATATTGTTAGAATATTTATCTTCTATGCCTTCGTTTTGCAGAGGCTGTAATAAAAGGTTGTTCTTCATAGTCATTAAACAATATGTCCATATTATCCATCCAGTGTGCTACGATACTACGCTCATCTTTATAATCCATTTCATCATCACCATACGAGAAGGCATCAAGAACATCTATATCAAAGCCAAATTGAGCATTAACTTCATTACCATATCGATAAACTCCATACGAGAAGAATTGTATTATGAGATCATATTCTTGTTCCTGGAGACATATCTCTGCTATATGCAATAAATCATCCCGAATGGCTTCCACATCTAACTCATTAACTCCTTCTGATTCTAATACAAATGCTCCTTTTGCGCGAGCCTTTTCTGCTAATTCCGTCAATATTTGAGCCGCCTGATTCGAGTCAACTTTGTGTTTATTTTTATAATTATTACTAAAATCCAAGCTTATTTTTTTTACTCTATCAGCGGTGCGTTCACGAATAGTTGATATAGCCTCCCATATATCGTCAAACTGTTTAGTAAGCGTATAAAATTCAACATTTACTCCACGCGCGGAAAACAGTCTATTAAAAGATGAAGCTAAAACATCCAATAACTTGTCAGGTTGTTGATCAAATGCCGCATTTTTTTCTACGGCAATCATATTCTTTCCTGGACGATGATCAATTACTACATAACTATAAGGATTATGTGGATGAGTAACATCATGTTTGTCTATAGTGGTGTGTTTTTCTTTATTATTCTCAATAGTTAGAATAATTATTCCGTCACGGTTAGCCAGCACCTCCCCCTTATATTGTTCCACTTCAACATCCTTACCATTAGTTGTACGTTTTACAACGAGCAAATCTAAAGGTAAATCCTTATTAAACACCACATCAAAAATATTCTCCGGATTATCTACGACTTGTTCGCTTAAGTATTCGTTAAAATTCAGATTGGGTGCTTTAAGCAGTCCATATCTAAAGAATGTAAATGCAGCCATAGTGAATTTATTTTGTTAATTCTTGATACATTTCAAATAGTTTGGCTACGCAGGCGGATTCGGACATTTTGATATCGAAGCCGTAAGCAGCCATGACCGCGCAAATGACTTGAAGGCACCTGCAGGAAATCTCCATGCTCATGACATATAATGTAGACTTTAGTTTTGTTATTGACATACTCCACCTTGGAATAATCGTATTTATTCCAATGGATGGCTTGCGCCTTTTGTATGAACTCGGAGGTGGTCATAAGGTTGCTAGATCTGCTGCGTACCCATTCATGTCTAGGCATGTTGCACGTGAAATTTTTACAGCTCTGGTCTGATCGGAGTTTTCGGTATAAGGCGCTAATACCAGCATGAAGCCATCAGAGCAGCCTTGAAGATCTCGTCCTGAAGGATAGACGAATCGGTTGTCCAAGCCACGATTGACAATCCGAATCATCTTTAACTTCTCCTTGAAGCAGGCGTCGTAGACGGCCTTCTCTGCTGGGGAAATAAATGGAGACACGAGAACGACTCCCTTGTGAGCGAGCCCTAGATAATACGCCACCTCGTGCTGTATTTCTTCCTCGTTAAGATTTCGATGGCATCGTACTTGTGCTCTTTCGGGGTACTTCACAAAGAACGTCTCCCCTACAGCAGTATAACGATGCCCTTGTTTGCCGGCCGTAAACTCATATACTTTTCGCAATCTATCTGCGTTATGCACCTTAAGCCATAATCGTCTTGGGTTATCTCGTAGGTATTCAATCCATCCCTCTAACTGGCCAAACTGATTGAGCACTCGGTCGTTATAGCCGGGATTAAAGAGAGGTGGTTTCTTCGCGCTGTCACGCGAAGCAGGGGACGAAATGATGGAGGAAACCTCGACGCTGTCACGTCGAGCAGGAGACGAAAAGATGGATGCGGATGAATTATATGCTCGAGTACATGCGCCTTTCCATCCTGAAATGATTTGTCCTAGAGGGTATTCTTTAGGCAATTTGTCCTTTACGTAAAGTATACCATGAAAGTGGTCTGGCATTAGTTGATATTGAACGACCTGGACATGGCAACCGGTCTTTTCCAGAGTGATTTCGGGAATTTGTTTAAAGAATGCGATAACCATCCTTCCCAAATCCGTTGGTTCAATATGAGCCTCCTCTGCGCTATTTCCGACCATATTTCCCAATATCTTTTGTCGGTCTACTGTAGTTACAGTTATCAGGTAAAGAGAAACAGAGGTGTAGTCATGGTCTTTCTTTCGCCGTTGTGTGTTATGCTTGATTGGCGCGTAATAGACTTTCTTCACGCTGTCACGTGAAGCAGGAAACGAATTAATTTTCTCAGTAGTAGCCATAGTATAGATTTCCTTGTGCGCCAAATTTGGCGCAAAGGTACAACAAATTGTTGAGGTGTGCAAATAATTGAGGAAGAAAAAAGGTTAAAAGTTAACACGATGGGATTTTGTTTTTACATGTGCATCGGTTAACTGACCTTTCATAATTGAATTTCGCGCGCAAACGCGATGTTTCAATTTTAAATTCGATCAATGTAACTTTTAACCATATTATACTACCTATAGGGACAGATTGCACGAGTTAGGGGACAAAGGGTGCGAGTTGGGGGACAAGGTATTGTGGGGATGGAGAAAAAGCAGTACCTTTGTCGTCGGAATTCCAAAAAGGCTAAGGGTAGCGTATCGGTAGCGTATCCCTAGCGTCGCGTTCGGCAAGGAGATTGCAAAGACGATACCGCTTTGCTAAATCGTAGGCGCAACTCCTGCCTCCGCTCTCCCCAGAAAATACCATTTTCCGGGGACCCCAAAACCAACGTATTTATTAACCTAAACCCCTCGTCCGGCGCGAGACCATAAAGAACGCCGAAAAAGTAATGGCAAAATTTATTCCCATGGACTTACTGAAGTCCCTCCAAGGTAAAGTGTGCATGCACTCTGACACCTACTTCGCTAACCGCTACGGTACGAACTACACGGGTAAGATCTGTAATCCGTACAACGGCGAACCAAGCACAGCACAGACTGCACAACGTACCAAGTTCGCACAAGCTCGTGCTGCCGTCAAAGCACTCACTACCGAGCAAGTAAACGAGTACAAAACCGCGTTCAAAGCGCAACGCAAGTACAAATCGCTGCAAGGCTACATCTTCGCACAGGAGTACGCTAAAATCGTGTAATGCTATGAAGAAGTTTTTTTTATCTCGCTGTGCTTATTCAGCGTGTGTTGCATTACATTGACGAGCTGCAACGTCACCCGCGTCGTAGAGACTAAATCCGAGTACTTCACCAAAGGTGACACCACCTGCACGATTGTGACGAAGACGGTTGAGTC
>ONMT01000073.1 GCA_900319025.1 uncultured Bacteroidales bacterium | reverse complement strand
TTCGTTATCTGTTTTGGCGACGCCAGCGAATACGATTTTTTGTGGTGGGCATCCAGCCTGCAAAGCAGCTTTTATTTCTCCGCCGCTCACGCAGTCTGCTCCTACACCGTTGGCGAAGATAATCTTAAGGAGAGGGAATGTAGCGCAGGCTTTAACTGCATAGTGGACGCACCAGTTCGTGTCAGCAGCCTCCTTGCGCAACGTAGTTAAGGTTGCGCGAAGCACATCCAAATCGTAGTAGTAGAACGGGGTCTGATAACTACGTAGTTGTTCGACAGGGAAGTGTCCCGTAATCATAAGCCTTGGAATATATATTTACTTAGAGCTTGTAGCGCTTGCAGTTTGTGTTCGGTAGCAATGAGCAAAGAGATATTATTGTTCGAGCCTCCATAGCTAATCATTCGGATAGGTATATCTCGCAGTGCTTGAACGACGATTGCCTGGAGTCCTTTGTTCCCGGGTCTTAGGTCTCCGACGACAGAGACGATGGTCATATTATCTTCGACAGAGACGGTGCCCAAGTTACGCAGTTGGTCCACGATATGGTCTAAGTGTTTATTATTATCGACAGACATAGAGACGGCGACCTCGGATGTAGTAATCAAGTCAATAGCTGTTTTGTATTGTTCAAATATTTTAAACACTCTGCTGAGGAAGCCGTAGGCCATTAACATTCGTCCAGACTGGACTCGCAGGGCATATATGCCGTCTTTAGCAGCCACGGCTTTGATGGTTCCTTGGATGGTATGGTTATCGATGTATGTACCTGGTGCGGTAGGTTCCAAAGTATTGAGCAGTCTCACCGGTACATTGTGCATTTTAGCTGGTAGGATACAGGTAGGGTGCAGGATTTTAGCTCCGAAATACGCCAATTCAGCAGCTTCGTCAAAACTGATGTTTCGTACGGGCTGTGTACCAGTTACGTAGCGCGGGTCGTTATTATGAATGCCGTCTATGTCCGTCCAAATTTGAATTTCCTCCACGTCGAGCAAAGCTCCGATAATAGATGCGGTATAGTCGCTTCCGCCTCGTTGTAGGTTATCCACTTGTCCGGAAGCGTTACGGCAGATAAAACCTTGTGTAATCACGTAGGTATGCTGTCCCGCCTTATTCCACTGTTGGCGCAGTAGTTGTTCTGTTTCGTAGAGGTCAGGTTCGCCATCGTTGTTCAATCGCATGAAATCGAGGGCAGGAAGGAGGAAGGCGTCGTATCCCTGTTGAATGAGGAAAGTGGACATCATGGTGGTTGAAATGAGCTCTCCGTAGCTCACGATATCTTTCTCTGCCTGGGGTGTATATCGTTTGAGGCATAGTCGCCGGAGGGATTTAAAGAGAGGTAGCAGTCCGTCGAAGTCAATGCCGAGATTCTGGCATTCGATGCGATACTTAGTCTCTAAATCTTTGAGTAGGTCTGTAGCTCCGCTGGCGTTTTCGACGCGTACATAGTCCGCCATCTGGAGCAGTAGGTTGGTAGTGCCAGCCATAGCAGAGAGGACAACAATCTTAGGTTCGTTATCCGTGATTATTTTTGCAACCGCTCGCATTCGCGCAGCCGATCCGACACTCGTTCCGCCAAACTTTAGTACTTTCATTATTGCGCTTGTCCTAAAATAGAGTACTCCACTCCACGGTGTCGGATGATGAGTTGGCCATTGCGGATGAGCTTAGCATCGGGCCGTGTGGTTGGGTCTATAGTTTGTAATTTTGTGCCGGGATTGGGAGCAATGGTTACGGCGACTGTTCCGCCGTCGTTGCGGTTATGGTTCTTATCGGGGTTGATGAAATAATAGACGAGGTAATCACCACTCTCTACGGCAGTTGGGAGTTCGGCGCTCCACTGGTTATTATCGAGGGAGTACATCATCGTACCGCCTTCTGCTACTCCCGGAGTCACTAACTCTTGCGGTTCGTCGTTTTCCACGAGTCCTTGTTTGGCCTGCGGAGGAGTGATGACGATGGCATCGGCCTTGTTGACAATCAGTTCGCCGGGGACAAAGGTGATAGTATAGTTCTGCGCGGTCACGCCGGACGGGGTGATTGTGTAGTTCCCGGCGTCGCTGCCTGCTTGGTAGGCGCATTCATAGCGTATTTCTCCGTTGAGCACGGATTCGTCGTCGCTACCTTTCCAGCCGGTGTAAGTAACCTTAAACGCAGGTGCAGGCAGACCGAATGTCACAGTCGCATCTTGCGCAGCGATAGTGAGCGGCACCGCGGTGATTTTAAATGTGGTGAGAATAGCGCCGGAGTAGGAACCGGTCTCTTTGGCAGTGATAGTAACTAAGGCTTCGCCGACGTTGGTGTTCGACGCGTAGGAGATATCGCACTCGTCGGTGATTACCGTCTCGCCGTCTTTCACCACTACAGTTGGTTGAATCGGTGCACCTTGGTATGGTTGGTCTGTTATCGCAGAGAGTGTCACACTTGGGTCTTCCAATGACTTCTTAGGCGAGCGCAGATGTATGACATAGCGTGCATCTAAGTCCTCGGTTGGTGTCGGTTTACTCTGAATAAGATGAATGCGGTAGGTTTTATTGGTCGGCACTTTCTTATTGACGGTTAGGTTGCGCACTTTGCCGGCATATAGGGTGCCTAAATCATAGATAGAAGTAGATTGAACGGTCGCCTGTCCCGTTTGCTCGTCATAATCCTCATACTGTACTTTAAGTGAGAAGTTAGCAATATCGGTATTGGAGAGGCTCTTAATTGATATTGTGCCCTTGAGTGAGTCGGCGTGATAGACATCCCACGTGCGCTTGCCGGTTGTTTCGTCGAGCGTGAAGGACTCTTTGTCTAAGCCCTTAAACGTCACATTGGTCACCACTACTTTCTTATCCGCGAGGAAAGGGTCATCACGGATAACGATTGTTCCGGTAGATAGCACTTTGGTTCCTTTGTCGTCGGAAGTAATCCATAGGTTATATGTTCCCGCAGTAGTCGGTTCCCACTCAAAGTCGAGGCGTTGTTGGCTGCCCGCCAGTGCTGTCACGCCCAACTGAGAGACAGGTTTGTCTTTGGTAGTGGTTGTGCTCGCGAACAGATATAGTGTACCATAGAACTCCTCTCCGCTGTTGGTGAGCGGCATGTTGATGATTTGCTTCTCGGGGATATACCTACTCGACTTGGTTGTTATGTCCCCGCCTTGCAGATCAGCGTCAGGGAAAAGTGTCAGGGTTGGGATTCCGTTCTCGTCGTATTCGGCTAAGACATAGTTCCAATCGTAGTTCACTCCTGCGACCCATGTCGAAGCCCCCTTCTCGCGACTAATCGGTATAATCTTTTTCGACATATTGGCGTAGGCAGTGTTCTTCGCAACTGTTCTTTCCATATTTGCCCAGCCGTAGGTTTCTTTTAAGCTATTAACAGTAGTGGCTGTACCAATCAGCTTGATGGTACCGCTTTCTTCTACTACGCCGAGTCCGTGTTCGAAGTTACGTACTGCGCCCGTGTGGTTATACAAGGAGTACACCACCTTCTGCTCGTTGACAGCCTTGAGGCGCATGGTTAAGCTGATGGGCTTAGCGTGTCCCGAACTGCCGGTAAAGCCCAAGCCGATAATCGCTAATTGGTCGCTGTTATAGCCATCGCCCGAACTGCTGGCACCTATCTGTCCTGCGTCATCAGGATTGAGGGCTGACAAGGCGAAGTATCCGTTGGATGAGCCGTTCCAGCCCCAGTTGATGTGGAATAAGCCTTTGCCGTCGTAGCCGTCCACAACGAACGCGTGACCGCCACCGGTCGAGTGCCCGCCGTGCACAATAGGACGAGCTGCCGCTAATTCATTATAGAGCAGATTTATCCAATCTGAATAGGTGTAATCGTATCGACTGGCTACGTGCACTGAGTCATCGCATCCGAAATAAGTCAGGCACACTGGGGCTACGTTTGGCGTATGCGCACTGGACGAGCCGGTGCCATAGTCCATCTTCACCGCTGTGCCGCAATAGAGCATCAGTTGCGCCACCGCGTTCTTCTGTTCGTCGGTTGCCTTGCTGGTGTATGTATCTAAAAGGAGGTTCTTATCGGGTAAGGCTGATTGTGCGGGGATACCGGAAACGGCGATTTTCAGACTTGTGGTGGTATAAGACGGCATCTCAGCGGCGGTCATGGTTGGCTGATTATAGTGCTGCATGTGGTAGTTAATGACCTGCGCCATGGCGGTAGCCACACATCCCACTTTCGTGCGAGTGCTGTTGTAGAGCGGGCAAGCGTTATTAAACGGCGCGCCTTGTCCCCAGGAAGTGGAGACCAGCGGTGCTATCGCCACCTTCGTATCGTTGGCATCCTTCGCGACATGGGCAGCGGAGGTAAGATTTTCACCCTTGGCAGCGAACGTTGCTGCTTCCGCCATCAGTCCTTCGAGCCATATACGAGCGTTATCGGGCAGTGTCTCGAAGTCGAAGTGTCCTTGGTCGCTATAGCCTAAGACGGGCACGAGTCGGTCGTCACCGCTGACGATGACGAAGCCCTCGTTGTTCTCGAAGTTAACGGCATAGAGTCGTTGTCCGCGAATCTGGACGTCCACAATGCGGTCAGCAGTGCGCTCTTTCGATGGTGTGAGTTTGAGTACGCGCGACTGTTTGGCGGCGATGGCTTGGACTTGGCTGACGGTACGTTCCGCTGCGAGTGCACTACTCCCGCACAACCAGCCAACGATAATCGCCAGCCCAACTATAATTCTCTTATTCATAATCTGACTTCTTTTAAGGCTTACGGTCTGTCGATTGTTGTGCCGGGTTCGGGACCGCTGCCTGAAGGGTTAAGCATTACTTGAAGTTTGGTTTGCAGTTTGACCGCTTCGGTCACCGGCTGCATATATGTTCCTTTTTTCATAATTGCAAAAGTTATTTCGGTATTACGTTATTCGTTATTACGAGATTCGGTATTGCGGTATTCGGTATTTCGGGATTCGACATCAAATATCGCAATTAGAGTCTCTGTCCGGTTACGTTAAAGAGCTTGCCTTCTTTCTCAATGAACAGTTGTCCGTTGATGAGCAGTTTGCGTACACCGTTTTGAGATTGGTTAGCGCCTTCGATGTCGGTTGTGACTTGCGGAGCGCGTCTAACGAGCATGAGTCCGAATCCGCTGTTGTTACCTTTCTGCAGGTCGCAGTTGTATTCGCCAGCAGTGATGTTCCATATCGGACTACCTTCATAAGTGAGATAAACGATGGCGTCCTCGGTCTGCTGTGCGGAGATAGTATATTCGCCGTCAGCGGGAGCGTAGAGATTGAGTGTATAGGTAGCACGGTCGCCAACGAGCGGAGCGTGAACCATAGACAGTTGGGTCTTATATGCCACACCGAATATCTGCGGTACGATAGGAGTATTGGTCATCGTCATCTTAACGAGGTCTTTACCGATTTGGTAGTTATTGGTAGCATCTTCGCTTGCGGAGATGAAGAGGTTATCGGTATAGTTCTCGTTAGCAAGAGAAACCTTGATTTGCTCGGTTGTCTTCACCGCCTTACGAATCGGAGCGTAGTATGCACTTGCATTAGCGCTCTGCATCTCGATAGAGCCATCAGCAGCCGCTTGATAGAAGAACGGCGTACCAACGATGAAGTTGCAGCTATTTGCATTCTTCGTCTCATATACATAATGAACCGGATCGAGCACTTGCACAGCCACATTCACTTGTCCGTAAGCAAGTGTCGGGTTACCAATACCGTTCCATCCGGCATCAGTAGCTTGACCTTCACCGGAAGCAGCGTACTTATAGAAATCCTTTTTGTTATCAGCCACAACGTTTGAGCCGGCTTTCATTTTCATGCGGTAGGTAGTGCGTAAACCATCGACTGTCATGAGGTAGAAGGTACCGGGAACGAGTGTGCCGCGGAATTTCTTCCATCCGTACTTACCTTGTGCGCGGATGTCGCCGTGGTAGTCCATGATAGCGTAGTTGGTTTCGTTGACAAGTTTATTGCCGTTGAGGTCGAAGATACCGTTGAGCGCATCAACCGGGAACGGAACGGTGAATGCGTGCCATTTGTCCGCATTACCATTATCGCCGAGTGTGATGTCGATATATGCCTCAGCTTGTGCTATGAAGTTGTTTGTATTAGCGCCTTTCAATTGTCCGGATTTACCTCCCGCCATTGTTGTTTCGATAGTGAATGTACCGGTTACGGTGAGTTGCTTCGTATTGGACAGCGTCACTTTACCGCCTTCTTTAACGATGAGTTTTGCAAAGGTATTCTTTGTATCAACTGTCAGCTCACCACCATCTTCAACCGTTACATCTGAGCCTTCCGGAATATTGGAGACTGCTTCACTACCTGTTACATCTACAACTTCAGGTGCAACATACATTATAGAACCTACTTTACTAAATCCCAATATTTTTTTATTATTTAATTTTTCATTCTTTTGTTCACTATATATTTCATCATTTTCATTTTTCCATTTATAAGTAAAAGGATACATGATATTATTTGATAAAATACTAAGTCCAAAATCTCCTATTTTTAAAT
>ONMT01000057.1 GCA_900319025.1 uncultured Bacteroidales bacterium | reverse complement strand
GGCCGTAAATGGGTACGATTGTGAGATCGTCTCTATCGCCCGTACACCCATTATGGAAGTTATCCGCGCTGTGGATTGATAACGGACTATGTCATCTATAAGCCAAAATATTGCCGCTATTCGTGCTACGCTCCCGCAAGGAGTGCAGCTGGTTTGTGTCAGTAAGTTTCATCCAGCCGAGGCAATCTTAGAGGCGTACAATGCGGGCGAAAGGGATTTTGGGGAGAGTAGGGTGCAAGAACTCTGTGCCAAGCAATTGCAGTTGCCAAAGGATATCCATTGGCACTTCATTGGGCACTTGCAGACGAATAAAGTGCGCCAAATAGTGCCTTTTGTCTATCTCATCCATTCCGTGGACAGCGTCCATCTAATGGAGACTATCAATGCCGAGGCTGCGCGTATTAACCGCGTTGTGAACATATTGCTCGAAGTGCATACGGCGAACGAAACGACCAAGTCCGGCTTCCTGCCGCAAGAGATAAAGATGCTCGATTTGGACTTATATCCAAACCTCAAAGTCTGCGGCTTAATGACGATGGCTACCAATACTGACAACGAAGTAGAGATACATCGCTGCTTCCGACTCCTTAACTCGTTGGCGGATAGCGATAAACACTTTCTCATTCGCTCCATGGGCATGTCGGATGACTACCTCCTCGCTATCCAAGATGGCGCCAATATGGTACGAATAGGAACAGATATTTTTGGTGCAAGACAATACTGACCATGCGCATGCTCATAGAAGATAATATGGCACTCTGCACCGACGCTGAAGTTCAGCGCCTGCTGCCACTTGTCTCGCCTCAACGACGCGAAACAGCCTTGCGCTATAAGCATACGTTTGGTCAATGGGCTTCGCTTCGTTCCTGGCTCATGCTGCGCGAACTCGGACTACCTGATGAGCCGTGGCAGTACAACGAATACGGCAAACCTTATATCCCTAACGGACCGCATTTCTCCATCTCGCACTGTAAGCAAGGTATAGCAGTCGCAGTGGATGAGCAGCCTGTCGGTATAGATATTGAGTCCTATCGCGATATTACGCCCGAACTGATAGCATATACTATGAGTGAGGCGGAGCAGGAACAAATCAATGCGGCGCAGGATCCGATAAAGGCCTTTACCGAACTATGGACACGCAAAGAAGCGTACGTCAAATTTCTTGGTACAGGACTCGCCGGCGTACCCGGTAATCCAAGGCAATACCTCGACCATACTGCTGATGCTACGCTTGTTACCAAGGCTACGGACAAATACGCATATACTATCTGTACGAAATCGTGAAACGCATATATGCCATATTACTCACCTTGCTCGGTTGCATTCTTGTGACGCTTGGGCTGTCGGTGCTCTTCCTTAAGTCCGGAAGGATACAGACAGCTGCCGTGCGATTAGCAACGGACGAACTGAGTCGAGGGCTGAATGCCAATATCTCTATTGGCTCCGTGCAGTATGACTTCCCGATGCGTATCACGCTCAAGGACTTGTACGTAGAAGACCAGCAGCAGGATACATTGTTGTATATCAAGGACTTCTACACGCGCTTCTCGCCGTTAGCTTTACGCAGACAGCATCTTCGCTTCCCAGCCATCGAGCTATCCACCGTGCGGGCAAATGTCTATCAGCTCCCGTCCGGTAAATATAACTACGAGTTCTTGTTGGACGCCTTGGCTTCCAAGGACACGACTAAGTCGAACTTCGACTTCCACGTCGAGTTACGTCGCATCCAGTTAACGGATGTGCGTGCTCGGTATGATTCCTTTGATATCCAAATGCCGAAGGCGGCATTGGCGCTGCATCATCTATGTTTAGACTCATTGGACGCCGAGATACATCAGTTAGCAGCGGCTGTTAATATCACTACGAACAGCAACCCACCGTTGCAGGTGGACAACCTCTCAGCGCACTTAATCGCTACGCCTACGTTTATCTTCCTGCCCACGCTCAAGCTGCAACTGCCGCATTCGCAGGTAGATGCGTCCGGAGTTAAGACAACGTTCCCTACCGCCAAGACGGGCGAGCCGTTTATTGCCTTTCTCCGTCACAATGCCGATTCGATTACAGTCTCATTGGACGTAGAGCATGCGCAGTTAGTGCCGAAGGACTTGGCGTTCTTTAGCCCGGATTTAGCGAAGTTAGATGGCGTAATAGCGCTCTCTGCGCATTTATATGGTACGGTAGATACCGTCTCTGCCAACGACTTGGAGTTATTCTATAACGAGAGACGACTGTTCCTCGGTAACTTAAGTGCGTCGGGGTTGCCTCATTTGGATTCCATCTCTTTCTATGCCAACTGCCAAGACTTATATGTTTATCAGCCTGCGATACAGGATTTCCTGTCCGACTTAAAGCAGAAGCCGTATCGTTTGCCTAAGCCGTTGCTTCGTCTCGGTGAGACGCATTACAAGGGAGAATTACGTGGTCAACTGCATGCGATGACGTTGCATGGTGCGTTCCGTACGGCCCTAGGTGTAATCACCACCGATGCCGTGTATGATGCTAACAAGGACTTCTCCGAAGTGGCTATAAAGGGTAAGATAGCTACGAAGCGTTTCCACCTTGGTAAGATGATAGATAATAGTGACCTTGGACCTATTGTGGTATCACTGAATACCGATTGGCATTTCGCGGAGAATAGTGCTCCATTCGGTCAAGCGGATGTAGTGCTTAGTCAGCTCACGTACCGCAAGTACGCTTACTCTGCTATTCGTTTCCATGCGGAGTTGGATGAGCTTATTGCGAAAGGAACGGCGGCGATAGAAGACCCGAACTTGCAGCTCTATGTGAATGCCAAAGCTGACTTGCGGCAGGAGGATAAGAAGATAGATGCCGATGTTATCTTAGACCATTTCTATCCGGAGAACCTGCAGTTAGCTACGAAGTATCCGAATCTCAACTTGTCGGGTTCAGCGGCTTTGCATTATACGGGTCACGATATAGACCATGCTACGTACTCCGCTTTAGTCAGCGGTGTGCAGCTTTGTATAGCGGGCGACACGGTACGGATGGAGTCGCTTGATCTCCAGTCGCGCTGGGCAAATAATCACCAGACGCTGCGGCTACGTTCCGACTATCTCAATGCCGATGCAGCGGGTGATTATGCTTATACGACGTTGCCGACTACGATGCTCAAACTGATTGCGCAGCATGTGCCGTCTCTGTTCTCGCGCGACTACTACCACCAACTCATGGCTAAGCCGTCCGACAACGACATCACGTTTAGTATCCGGGCGCATGACTTAGAGTGGCCGTTAGCCGTATTAGACTTGCCGTTTGTGGTGACGGACAATCCTGTTATTGAGGGCTTAGTAGATGAGTCGAAGCACATGTGGAATATGGAAGCGCGTGTTCCCGGTTTCCAATTTGGTAGTGCTGAGATGACGAATATCGCGTTCGCGTCTCGCAATAACGAAGAGTGGCTCAAACTCCTGTTCTCGATGGAGATGGACAGTACGCTCTTTGACCTCAATGCAGCAGCGCAGTATGACTCGTTGTTGCTCAATGCGAATATTGCTGCTTTGCCGCCGAATAAGAACAACGGTTCGATTGCTGTTCACACGCGCTTCTCGCATTATGCGGGCTTGCCGTTTGTGGATACACATATCTTGCCGTCGCATGTGCAGTTGGGTGACTCGGTGTATAATATCGATGACTCACGCTTAGCGTACTGCGTAGCGGATACTTCGCTGACGGTGCCGCATTTCCGTATCTTTGGTTCTAATCAGGATATTTTGGCAGAGGGTGTTGCCTCGCCACGATTGGATGATTCTATTCACATCAGCTTAAAGCATATCAACTTGGGCGTGCTGATGCCGTTCCTGTTGGTAGATAAAGCGTTTACGGTAGCGGGTGATTTGACCGGTTGGGCAAATATTTTTGGTCTCTTCTCGACGCCTGTCTTTGAGGCGCAAGTGCGTTTAGACTCTGCGATTATGTGTGGTGAGCATATAGGTGATGCGGTGGCGCAGGTAGAGTTAGATAGAGCGACGAAGTCCATTGTTATCGAAGGTAATGTAGATAAAGGACTGCACCGCGTAGCGCATGTGGACGGTTTAGCAGAGCCAACAAAGGGACGCTTCTTAATCGACATTTTCCCCGACTCGATACCTATCGGTTTCATTAACCACTGGACGGAGGCTTTCTTGGACGATATCAAGGGCACGGCATCCGGTCGGGTGACGGTATCGGGCGAAGGAAAGAAAGTGTGGGTGATAACGCGTGTCTTAGCGCACGATGCACAGCTCACGATACCATTCACCGGCTGTACGTATCACTTCTCCGACTCGGTGTTCATGGACTCGACGTCGATTATCTTCCCCGATATCAATCTCACTGATGACGAAGGCAATCCGCTGTATTTCAATGGTGTATTGACGCACGATGAGTACTTCCGTAACTTTAAGTTGGACTTGTCGGGTCACTGTCGTCATACGTTAGCGTTTGACTTACCGGCTAAGTCGGGACAGTTGATGGGTGGTCATGTCTATGCCGATGGAGACTTCTTCCTTGAGGGTCCTGATTACGATATCTCTTTTACGGCGGATGCAAAAGCGGTAGGTAAGTCTAATTTCCGCATATCGGTCGATGGTGCATCGTCGGCAGCGGACAATGAGTTCATTACGTTCTTCGACCACAATAAACCGGATACGATAACGATTAAGCCGAAGCGTCATCTTATTCCTAAGCGTAAGCAGGCAGCAGTTAATGATACGCCGTCGCGTTTCCGTCTGTCGTTAGCTATAGATGTGGACCCGCAGACGCTCTTCCAGTTGGTAATCAACGAGTCCACGGGCGATATGATTCAGGCACGAGGTGACGGTTCGATTAAGTTCACGATGGACGATGCGTCGGATGAGTATAAGTTAGTAGGAACATACACGCTCAATGGCGGTAAGATGGATTTGACGGTAGCGAATATTATTCACCGTGAGTTCACTATAGCGGATGGCTCACAGATTATCTGGAATGGTAATCCTGAGGAGCCGTTGCTTAATGTAGCGGCGCAATACACGACGGTAGCTAATCTGCGTGACCTGTTTGGTACGGAGACGGAGAATCTGGTGTCCGGCCGTACGTCTATACCGGTAACGACGGTAGTTTATGTGTCGGGTCCGTTGTCCGACCCGGTGATGCGTTTTGACTTACGTTTGCCTCGTTCGGACGAAGTGATAGCCAATCAGATACGCTCTGTTATCAATACGGATGAGATGATGATGCGTCAAGTGGTTTATCTGCTTGTGTTTGGTCGTTTCTATACGCCGGAGTACATGGCGCAGAGTTCGCAGGCGGCATCGAATACGTATTCGTTGCTGTCGTCAACGATAACAGGTCAGATTAACAACTGGTTATCGAAGATAACGAATGTGTTCACGATGGGCTTTAATGTTCGTTCTAATGGTGAAGGTGCCACGTCGTCTCAGGAGTACGAGGCGGTGTTCCAGTTGCAGCCGGTTGACCAGCTGATAATCAATGGTAACTTTGGTTATCGGTATAACGATATAGCGAGTCAGCCGTTCTTCGGGGACTTAGATATTGAGTATCTGCTTACGCCGAATGGTAAGTTCCGTTTGAAAGGCTATACGCATACGGTGGATAAGTACTCCTTGCGCCAGGCGACGATGATAGAAGGTGTGGGCTTTGTCTTTAAGCACGATTTCAACTGGAAGAAGAATAAAAAATAAATAGTCAAAAGTCAAAAGTCAAAAGTCGAAAGCAGAAAGTTCATCTATCATCTATCATCTATCATCTATAAATTTTAAATCTACAATCTACAATTTACAATAAGGCGCAGCCGCCAAATCTACAATCTAAAATCTACAATCTAAAATTAGGCCTTTGGCCGTCAAATGCGGCGTCAGCCGCCAAATCTATCCTATGTTAGCGCTGGTGGATTGCAATAACTTCTTTGTGTCGTGCGAGCGAGTGTTTCGCCCGGACTTACGCGATAAGCCGGTAGTGGTGCTATCCGGCAACGATGGTTGCGTAGTGGCTCGCTCCAATGAAGTGAAAGCCTTAGGCATCAAAATGGGCGTGCCATTCTATCAGATTAAACGCGAAGTGGAGCAATACGGCATTGTCCATTTCTCGTCTAACTTTGCGTTATATGGCGACTTGAGTTCCCGGATCATGCGCATTCTGAGTCGTTATACCGACGACCTGCAGCAATACTCTATCGACGAAGCCTTTTTAGACCTATCGTATATCCAAGACGTGGACGAAGCGAAGTCGCTTTGCCAGCGTATCCGCAGCGAGATATTACGCGGCATCGGCGTGCCCGTTTCCATCGGCATTGCCTCGTCCAAGACGTTATGCAAAGTGGCATCGCACTACGCCAAGCGTTATCCGGGCTACCACGGCGTATGCGTGATAGCTAACGAGGAACAACGCACCAAGGCACTCAGTCTTTACCCAATAGACGAGGTATGGGGAATAGGTCGTCAGTCCACCGCCAAGCTGCGGCAGGCGGGTATTGAGACCGCTTTGGACTTTGCCAATCACTCTGAAGTCTTTGCCCAGAACCTACTGCATAAACCCGGATGGATGACGTGGCGAGAACTGAACGGAGAGGACTGCATCGATGTGCGTGAACTACCGGAGAGACAATCTATTACTTGTTCCCGCACCTTCGCACACGGTGTAACCGACCGTAACCTATTGGAACAAGCGATGTGCCACTTCTGCGCCAATGTAGCTGAGAAACTGCGGCGACAGCACTCCGTCTGCCGACAGATGGTTGTGTTTGCGCATACTTCCCGCTTCCAAGAACAGCAATATTTCATCCAATCGACTATCACCTTCGGCACCATGACATCTAACACTCAGGAGCTGACGAACTCCTTGTTACAAGTTGTGCGCGCACAATGGCGACCGAATACGCCCTACAAGCGGGCAGGAGTGATTGTGATGGGCATTGCTCCGGAAGAGGGTGTACAGCAGTCCTTATTTGATACGCGCAACCGCGCGCGCGATAAGCAACTGCAACAAGCTATTGACGGAATAAATAAACGTACCGGCAAACGAACAGTCGGCTTTGCGCCTTCTATTGAACAGGCTGATGCTGCTGCGCTATACGACATCGGCGCCAAGAGTCCTGCCTATACCACACGCCTCGACGAGATTCTTAAACTGAAAGTTTAACTCCAACTTCTAACAGCGTAGCGGTCTAACTTCCAACAGCGCAGCGGTCCAACTACAGTCTATGGATTGTGTGCGTTATCACTCCCCAGATGATGAAAGCGTTGTCCTCATGTACTTTGATGGGGTGGAAGGCTTTATTGTGCGGAATGAGCCAGGCGCAATGGTTCGCAGGGTCGGAGCGAAACTCCTTGACGGTAAACTCGCCGTCTATATAGGCAGCCACATAGTTGCCGTCGGCAGCTTCTATACTGCGGTCTATGACCACTAAGTCGCCGCTGAATATCCCCGCGTCACGCATACTATCGCCTTCTATACGTGCATAGAAAGTAGTCTCAGGATGCTTAATAAGCTCACGCGTTATGTCTATGCGCTCGGTGTAATCGGCTGCAGGAGAAGGAAAACCTGCATGCACATGCTCAGCGAGCACTAACTCCGGAGACTCTTGCTCCGCCGAGGTTATGTCTTGTAATCCGACCACGTTGTCTTACTTACAATAGTTATAATTTAGTGGTTAATAATCGAATTTGGCTGCAAAGATACTGCTTTTTTTGCATATATGCAAATTTTTTCCAAATAATTCACTTTTTAAGAATTATGTGCACTTTTTATTTGTGTATGTCGGAAATTTGTTGTACCTTTGCAGCCAAATTGGATAAAACGGATAAAAAGATATGAAAAAACGAATTCTATTACTTGGATTAATCGCTCTGATTGCCCTCGCAGCACAGGCTAAAAAAGTGCATAACCGTTTTGAAGTGGGGAACGATTCCGTTTCAACACGACTACTGCTGCAAGATAGCATCTGGAACAAAACACTCGTCGACTGCCGACGCGGAGATACCATCGTCGTTACCGTCGGCGCTTCGGAGTATAATGACCAGGACAAAGTGCGCCATTCTACTATCGAGGAAATGGAGAATAACCTCCTGCAAATGGCTGCCGAAGCAAAGAAGAAAAAAGTCAATCTCCTGCTCGTTGCGCCCGAAGGTGATTATATCGGCGGCTACGGCGAAGGAGTACGACGCGTGGAGGAGAGAATAGGGAGAAAGTAAAGAGTCGAGAGTCGAAAGTCGAGAGTCGAAAGTCGAAAGTCAAAAGCTAAGAGCAAAGAGCCAAGAGCTAAGAGTAAGTAGTTGAGAGTTGAGCTTCGGAGTATTTGATATTGCATTGTGGGAGTTGTGCCTGTTGGGTGCACTCTTGCTCGCTTTCTGCTATGAGGTGTATTTCTATGCTCGGTATATGTCGATTAGTCGAAAGTCAAAAGTCGAAAGTCGAAAGCAATTAGTCGAAAGCGAAGAGGAGCCGGGTGTGAGCGTGATTGTCTGTGCGCGGAATGAGGGCTATAACCTTAAACCGTATATCCAGAGCCTGCTCACGCAAGACTATCCGCTGTTTGAGGTAATCATTGTGAACGATGGCTCTGAGGATAACACCCAAGCCGTTATCGACGAATATACTGCTCTCGATAAGCGCGTTAAGACCACTTTTGTCCCCTGCGGCGCACGTGTTCGCAGCACAAAAAAGTTAGGACTCACTCTCGCTGCCAAAGCTGCACAGTACGATTACTTGCTACTCACCGATGCCGATTGCCGTCCGGAGTCTGTGCATTGGATTAGCGAGATGGTAGCGCCGCTGAAGCAGTCGGAGATAGCCTTAGGCTACGGCGCTTACTTCAAAGAGAACAGCCTGCTCAATAGTGTGATTCAGTATGAGACGCTGTTCAATGGACTGCATTTCTTAGGCGCTGCCGCTACCGGCAAACCCTATATGGGCGTGGGACGCAACCTCGCCTACCGCAAGGATACATTCTTCGCTAACGGAGGCTTTTCACATCAGATGAACGCCTGCGCTGGAGACGATGACCTGTTCGTCAACAAAGTGGCGAATAAACATAATACCGCCGCCGTCTATAGTCGCGATAGTGTGACTTGGTCCGTGCCTAAAACCACGTGGAAGAGCTGGTGGCAACAGAAACGTCGGCACTTGAGCGTCTCCGATAACTATAAACCGAGCACAAAGAGACATCTACTGCGCGAACCAATGGCACGAGGGGTCTTCTACGCCCTGTTCATCGCGCTAATGATTATTGGTAGTCCGCTCGTAATGACAGCTGCTTTCGCGCTGATGCTGTTGCGATTAGGCTTGCAGTTGATCATGCTCAATATCGGCGCGGACCACTTCCAACAACCGCGCGTGGGGTTGGAACTCATTTGGTACGACATGCTCCTGCCCGTAGTGACGGGATGTATCATGCTCCTGCCAAAGAAAAAAGATTGGTGATTATTATAGATTGTAGATTTGGCGGCTGCGCCTTGAATGAATAATGAAATAATCGTGCCCGGCAAGGGCTAAGAATAATGAATAATGAATATCTTGCCTGCGGCAGTGTAGTGCCTGACGGCGTGTAATGCACTAAAGCGCAAAGCGCGTTTATTGCCTAACGGCGTGTAAATAAACGTTACGAAGTAACACTAAACGTCCAACGGACGCTAAACGTGCGTAGCACATATACTCAATATTTTAGATTGTAGATTTTAGATTTGAAATATATGGAAGAACAGAAATTAAACATTAACCTCTCGCCTGAAATAGCAGAGGGTGTATATGCCAACTTGGCAATTATAGCGCATTCGTCGTCCGAGTTCGTCATGGACTTCGTTCGTATGATGCCCGGTGTAAAACAAGCAAACGTGAAGTCACGCGTAATCCTTACTCCGGAGAATGCAAAGAAACTGCTCTTTGCTCTCCAAGATAATGTGAATAAGTACGAAAACCAGTTCGGTAAAATCCAACTGAACGGCCAACCTAATCCCGGCTCGACTATTCCAATGTCGTTTGGTGGCGGCGAAGCATGATTATAGTCGAAAGTCGAAAGCAAATAGTTGAAAGCAAAATATGAAGTATAAACCATAAAAACACAGAATTATGAAAACATTCCCAGCAAGTCAATTAATTATCAATGGTGATGGTAGCGCATTCCATCTGCATCTGAAACCTGAGTTCTTGGCTGACAAGATTATTTTGGTAGGTGACCAAGACCGTGTAAATATCGTAGCATCCTTCTTTGACGAAGGAAGTATTGAATGCGATGTGCAAAGTCGTGAGTTCCATACTATCACCGGTAAATACAAAGGCAAACGTATCTCATGTATCTCTACCGGTATCGGTACCGACAACTGCGATATCGTGATGAACGAGATTGACTCTTTGGCAAATATCGACTACAACACGCGCGAGGAGAAAGCTGTTAAACGTCAACTCGAGATTATTCGTATCGGCACCTGTGGCGGTATGCAAGAAGATATTCCATTGGGTACGTTCCTCGTTAGTCAGAAGTCTATCGGTTTTGATGGCGTGCTGGCTTTCTATCACGACCGCGACAAAATCTCTGACCTCGGTTTCGAGAAAGCTCTCGTTGACTATATCGGCTATCCGAAAAAAGCGGCCGTGCCATATGTAGTAGCTGCCAATCCGGAACTCGTTGACCGCATCGCTAAAGACGATATGATGCGCGGTTGCACCATCGCTGCCAACGGATTCTATGGACCGCAAGGACGTAACCTGCGCGTAGATATCGCTGTGCCGGATATCAACGAGAAGATTTCCGCTTTCCGTTACGAGGGACAACGTATTACCAACTACGAGATGGAAGGTAGCTGTATCGCAGGTCTGGCGCTGCATATGGGACACAAAGCAATGACTGTTTGCTGCGTCATCGCACAACGCAAGGTCGAGGCTGCTAACACCGACTATAAACCACGCGTAAAAGAACTGATTAAAACAGTGCTTGAACGCTTCTGATAACGTATGAAAAAATATCTGATAGTTATGTGCACAGCGCTCCTTGCGCTGTGTGCTTGTGAGAAAAAAGCAACTAAATTTGAGTACACAGTGGATAAGTTTTACGACTTGGAGATACTCCGCTACGACGTTCCGGGCTTCGATTCCCTGAGCCTTCAGCAGAAGCAACTCGTCTATTATCTGAGCGAAGCCGCACTCCAAGGTCGTGACATCCTCTTTGACCAAAACGGACGCTATAACCTGCGTATCCGTCGCGCTTTAGAGGCGTTGTATGCACAAAGAGACAAAGTACAATGTACAGCGGAGGAATGGAACGCCTTTGAACGCTACCTCAAACGCGTTTGGTTCAGCAACGGTATTCACCACCACTACAGCAAGGATAAGTTCCTGCCGGACTTCTCGCAAGAGTGGTTCGTTGCTGCTTGCCAGAAAGCAGGTGTGACTTATGACGAGGCTATTCTGCCCGTGATGTTCGACCCGGACGTGATGCCTAAGGGCACTACCGCAGAGAATGGCGTGGACTTAGTGGCTAATTCTGCCGGCAACTACTACGGCGAAGGCGTCACCCAAGCCGAAGCAGAGGCATGGTATGCGGCGCATAAAGATAACTCTCCCGAACCGAAGTGGATTGGTCTGAACAGCCAACTCGTTAAGAATGCCAACGGCGAGATCGAAGAGCGCGTGTACAAAGTCGGCGGTCTCTACGGCGAAGCGCTGGAGAAAGTGGTATATTGGCTGCGAAAAGCTTATAACGTGGCGGAGAACGACGAACAACGCTTGGCTATCAGTAAGATGATTGAGTTCAACGAGACCGGTGACCTCAAGACCTTCAACGAATACTGCATTGCGTGGGTGCGTGACCTCAACAGCCGCGTGGACTATGTCAATGGCTTCACGGAAACCTATGCAGACCCGCTTGGTATAACCGGTACATGGGAATCGATGGTTAACTTCAAAGACCTCGAAGCGACCAAGCGTACCCAACTCATCTCTGCCAATGCGCAGTGGTTCGAGGACAACTCACCAACCGCTAAGCAATATAAGAAAGAGGAAGTGAAGGGCGTGAGTGCCAAGGTCATCACTGCGGCTATCCTTGCCGGCGACTGCTATCCCTCTACGCCTATAGGTATCAACCTTCCGAATGCCAACTGGATACGCAAAGAGTACGGCTCTAAGTCCGTTACCATTGATAACCTCACGCACGCTTACAGCGAAGCAGCAAAGGGCAATGGCTTTAACGAAGAGTTCATGATAGACGACGAGATACGCGCTATCTACAATAACTACGGCGGTGTTTGTGGCGACCTGCATACCGACTTGCACGAATGTGTTGGCCACGGTTCCGGCAAACTGCTGCCAGGTGTGAGCAAGGATGCACTCAAGGAGCACGCTTCGACTATCGAAGAAGCACGCGCTGACCTCTTTGGCTTATACTATTTAGCTGACCACAAACTGGTGGAATTAGGTCTGCTGCCTAATGACGAGGCGTTCAAAGCCGGCTACTACCAGCAGCTGATGAATGGCGCGATGACCCAACTCGTGCGTATCGAACCGGGCAAGAACATCGAGGAAGCGCATATGCGCAACCGCCAACTGATTGCTAACTGGGTGCTCGCTAATGTGAATAAAGAAAAACCGGAGGTGGAAATCATCCTACGCGATAGTAATCACTACCTGCAAGTCAATGATTATCAGGGCGTTCGCCGTCTCTTTGGTGAATTGTTGGCTGAGATACAACGTATCACTTCCGAAGGCGATTATGCTGCCGCTAAAACAATGGTGGAGACCTACGCCGTCAAGGTGAACCAAGACCTCCACAAAGAAGTATTAGCGCGCTATAAGAAACTCAACCTCGCCCCCTATAAAGGCTTTGTTAACCCAGTCTATACGGTTGTAACCGATAAGAACGGACAGATTGCCGACGTGAAAATAGACTTCAGCGAAGGCTATGTGGAGCAACATCTGCGCTATAGCCGAGACTACTCGAACCTGCCCGATGTCAATTAGTCGAAAGGTGCTTACGAGCACTCCGATATAAAGTCGAAAGTCGAAAGCAAAAATCTAAGTGAAACGGTTAAGATATATTATCTTGTGTTTGTTAGTGGCCATGTCGAGTCAGGCTGCTCTTACGCGTGTAACCGGTGTGACGATGGATCACTCCTCCGGAGAGCCGTTGCCATTCGTACAGATTATGTTCGATGGCTCAACGATTGGTACGACCAGTGACTTGGACGGCAACTTCACCATCAGCAACGAGCGCGGACTGATTTCATTATCCTTCCGCTCGGTGGGCTACAAGACTAAAGTGGTGACGGTCAAACCGGGCAAGTCGCAGGAGATATTCGTTGTCATGGAGCCGGAGGTGTACGCGTTGACTGATGTGGTGGTTAAACCCGATAAGACACGTGAACGCTATCGTCGCAAAGGTAATCCGGCTGTAGAACTGATTAAAAACGTCATTGCCAACAAGGACAAAAATAGGGTAGAGTCGCAAGAGTCTTACATGATGGAAACTTACGAGAAACTGTCCATGGCGATTGAGCCATTCGATTATGACTTGGACAAAAACCGTTTTTGGCGAGACTTTAAGTTCCTCGAAGAGTACGTGGACACGATGCAATTGGAACGCGGCGTACTCGTTGTCGATAGCGGTAAAGTGCAAGTGGATAGCATTATGATTGGTGAGGACTCCGTTCAGGTTAATGTTGATAGCGTAGTCATTCTCCGCAATGAGGATGCCGCCAAACGCGAGGAGACGACTATTCTTACACTCTCGCTGCGTGAAACGCTCTCCGAAGACTATGTATCCGGTTTCCCGCGCAAGGAACGCCAAATCGTGGTGGCTAAGCGTTGGGAGGGACTGGATGAACTCTTCGACAACGGCGGTATGTCGCAGAATATCAAGGCGATGTTCCAGCCGGTGAATATCTTCCAAAACGATGTGAATGTGATGCTTAACCGCTTTGTCAGCCCGCTTTCCTCGTCGCTGGCGGTCAGCTTCTACCACTATTACATCATGGATACGGTTATTATCGAGGACACGCCATGTATCGACTTGGCGTTCGTGCCAGTGAATAGTCAGAGCTTCGGCTTTACTGGGCACCTTTACATCGTTAATGACTCGTCCTACGCGCTCAAACGCTATACTATCAATATCCCGCCGAGTATCAACATGAACTGGGTGAGCCATCTCAGTATTGCGCAGACGTTCTATCAGTTGCCTGATGGAATGTGGGCGCCGGAGGATATCAACACGCATGCTCGATTTGCCATTACCAAACGCTCGAAACATAACATTTATGCGCGCCAGACACGCCACTTTGAGAAGTATAAATTTGGTGTCACCGTGCCCGATAGCTTATTCTACATGTCAGGAAATGTGATTGTTCGTCCAGGTGCAGACAAACGTCCTGCTTCCGATTGGGATACGCTGCGTCCTATCAAACTGACTGGCAAAGAGACGCTGGTCGATAGCTTGGAGACTGAGCTGATGCGAGTGCCTAAGTTCCGCGCACTCGTCAACACGATCGAAGACCTTATCCAGGAGTTTATCCCGACCAGCAAGATACGTAATGCCTCTAAATGGGACTTTGGACCTATCTTCAACACGTTCTCCTACAACGAACAGGAAGGTTGTCGTTTCCGTATCGGAGGTATGACGACTGCCAATGCCCATCCGCGGTGGTTCTTTAGTGGGTATATAGCCTACGGCTTGGCGGATAAGACGCCAAAAGGTGGATTTACGTTGTTGCACTCTTTCCACGATAAACCTTATCATCCTTACGAGAGCTTGCGACATAACTTGTCACTCTCCTTTAGTTACGATATCGAAGAGTTGGCGCAGACCTATCGCGTCTTGGACCGTGATCATATCTTTATGTCCATTAAGTTCAACTTCGACCCAAAACCGATGCAGTATATCATGAAGCTACGTCTCAAGTACGAGAAAGAGTATGCGAACCAGTTCTCTATTATCACCTGGTTCGACTTCATGCACAATACACCTAATGGCTCGTCTGGAATCATTGACCCATTGACAGACAAGCGCAAATGGGCTGCTCCGCGATTTGGCGAGAACCGCAAAGGAATGAGCGATTTGCTCTTGCGCTATATGAAACGTAACCCCGATGGGTCGGTTACCGAGACGCCGTTCTACCACGACTTTATGTGGACGTTCTCGCTGCGCTATTCGCCCGGAGGATTTATCTACAACGACCGCCAAGGTATTGAATCGCCGTTTAACCTGTGGAAAGATGCACCCGTCTTCCGCTTTACTAATGAGATGGGGTATATAATGGAAGACCGCTTCTTCTATAACCGTATGCAGTTCTCCGCAGAGAAACGTTTCTGGCTCTCGGCGTTCGGACACTTGGACGTGATTGGAGATATCGGCTATATCGCTACGCCTAAGGCACCTTATACCAAACTCTTTGTACCCGTCAGCAACCAATCCATTCTTATGGACCCTAAGGCGTTCTCGCTCATGCAACCGATGGAGTTTCTTATGGATAGATACGCTTCTATTCACATGACCTATTACCTCAAAGGATGGATATTTAACCGCATACCGGGACTCAAGCACCTCAAACTGCGCGAAATCGTTTCCTTCCACATGTTAGCCGGTTATCTTGGCGATAGAAATAACCCCGACGTGACGGACGGATTATATGCCTTCCCTGTCTCCTATATTAAAGACGGACAGAATGTCTATTCGCGCACTAATTTCGCAATGCACAATAGCAATGGCGATGTGAAGTATTCCTATATGCCTTATATGGAAATCACGGCCGGAATCGAGAATATCTTCAAACTTTTCCGTATCGAATACGTGCGTCGTCTCACCCACCTCAATGCGCCCGGAACAGGCGCTAAACTCGGACCATGGCAACGAAACGGTATTCGTATCACTGTCCGCGTAGCAATGTAAAGAATGTTGAATGTTCAAAGTTGAATGTTTATGAATATAATCAAAACACCGATCGAGGGACTGCTTATTATCGAACCTGCTGTCTTCAAAGATGCGCGAGGTTATTTCGTGGAGACCTATAACGAGCAACGCTATAACGAAGCGGGTATTACCGCTAAATTTGTGCAGGATAACCAGTCTTGTTCTTCCTATGGCGTGGTGCGCGGATTGCATTTCCAGCGACCGCCTTTTTGCCAAGCTAAACTCGTTTGCTGCACAAGGGGAAGAGTGCTCGATGTGGCTGTTGACTTACGCAAAAACAGTTCTACTTTCGGACAGTGGTTCTCCGTCGAACTCAACGAGGAAAACCATCGCCAATTCTTTATCCCTCAAGGTTTTGCACACGGATTCTCTGTGCTGAGCGAAGTGGCTATATTTACCTATAAGTGCGATAATTTTTATCATCCCGAAGCCGAGGGTGGCATACTCCTTTCGGATGAGACACTTAATATCGATTGGCAGGTGCCGATGGAGCAGCGTATCCTATCCGACAAAGATACGAAGCACCCCCTGCTCAAGGACTTTAATCTTTCGACCTTCGACTTTTGACTATGAACATTCTGATTACAGGCAGCAACGGACAATTGGGAACGGAAATGCGCAATCTGAGCACCGAACACCCTAATCATCGCTACTTCTTTACCGATGTGGCGGAACTCGATATTACGGACAAAGAGGCGGTGCAACATTTTGTGCAAACCAATGCCATCGACCTTATCGTCAACTGCGCTGCTTATACCAACGTCGATAAAGCCGAAGAGGATGAACCTACCGCACACCTTATTAACGCGCGCGCTGTAGAGAATCTGGCACTTGCTTCTCTTTCGACTTTCGACTCTCGACTTTCGACTAAAATCATCCACATCTCTACCGACTATGTCTTCTCAGGTGACGAGACTGCGCCATGTCGAGAGAATGACCCTGTCGCACCGCGTACTGCCTACGGACGAACTAAACTCGAGGGCGAACAACTGCTACTCAAACATTGTCCCGACGCCGTGATTATTCGTACCGCGTGGCTCTATTCGCCCTATGGCAATAACTTTGTGAAGACGATGCTGCGGCTCAGTGGCGAACGGGACGAACTGCGCGTTGTCAACGACCAAATAGGTACGCCTACTTATGCCGAAGACCTCGCCAAAGCTATCTACACCGTGATTGAAGCACCTGAATGGCATGCGGGCATCTATCATTTCACCGACGAAGGTATCTGCTCGTGGTATGACTTCACCGTGGAGATTATGCGTCAAGCGGGCCGTAAGACGAAAGTCACGCCTATCGCCTCATCCGAATATGCATATAAAACACCAAGACCGCATTACAGCGTCTTGGATAAATCAAAAATAAAACAAACTTTTGGTATCTCTATCCCGCGCTGGCAGGATAGTCTTGCTAAGTGCCTTACACGGTTATGCCAAATATAAAACTCATACTCGACTTCCTCTCGCAACTGCCATATAATAACAACCGCGAGTGGTTTAATGCACATAAAGACCAATACTTGGCTGCACATGCCGAGTTTATCGACTTCTCAAGCCAATACCTCGCACGACTGGCGCAGGACGTGGACCCGCAACTTGCAGGACTACAACCTAAAGACTGTGTCTGGCGTATCTATCGGGACGTACGCTTCTCGGCGGATAAAAGACCCTATAAAGAGTGGTTTGGAGTCTTCCCTGCTGTCAAAGGAGGTAAGAAATCCATTCGAGCAGGCTACTACGTGCATTTCCAGCCGGGCAACTGTATGTTTACCGGTGGTATCTGGAACCCGCCTGCTGACTTGCTCAAAGCGCTCCGTGGTGAGATAGAAGCCAACTACGAGGAAGTCGAAGAAATAATGGCTGCGCCGGCGTGGAAAAAGTACTTCGGCGACTTCGATACCGACTGGATGCTTAAGAAAGTGCCTGCAGGATTTGACCCTGACTTCGTGCATGCCGACTGGCTCAAAAGAAGAATGTACACCTATTCCACGCGCTTAACCGACGCGGAAGTCTGTGCACCTGACTTCTTAGACCATGTCATTGATATCGCTAAAGCAGCTAACCCAATGAACAACTTCCTCAACTATACCTTTGAGGAATACGGTGAGTTTACACCCCGCTGCTAAACGTTGTTTAGGCGAGCCGCTACCGAGAACAAACGTGTGCGTTCTATAACATATCGATTTGCAAGCGCCGCAGTGTTTGCAAATCGAAGAGGAGGAAGTGCGAGCCGCCAATAACGATATAATCGTTAGTCTTTAGGCGAGCCGCTTCCGACGAACATTGGTCCCATAGTTCAATGGATAGAATACGGGTTTCCTAAACCTTAGATCCGAGTTCGATTCTCGGTGGGACTACAATATTCGGGTTCTTATCTCGTTTCGCTCGAACGATTATTTTTGTAACAAAATAGCAAAAATCATCTTATCTCGTTTCGCTCGAACGATTATTTTTGTAACAAAATAGCAAAAATCATCTTATCTCGTTTCGCTTGAACGATTATTGCTAAAGGCAATTTTCAATTCCAGAGCAAATCACAATATCTGTGTTATTAATCATTTCC
>ONMT01000003.1 GCA_900319025.1 uncultured Bacteroidales bacterium | reverse complement strand
AGCGTAAAGCTTACTGGGAAGCGGAGTTTGCGGAACAGAAGGCTCATCCGGTTCGCGGGAAGAAAGTGTATAAGCGTTTGGCATCGTTTGTTGTGGCGATGTTAAAAGAAGCGACGGTGAGGGAAATAAGTACATTGTAACGTCTAAGATCTGACGGTCGCGATTACCTTGCGGCGGGTTATAGTTGTTTAATAAAATCAGCAATTTTGATTATTTCAACCTTCGGCCAAGGAATTGCCTTCAAAGGATTGAAATGCTTATCATTTGTTACAATATACTCTGCATCGGAGGCTACTGCACAATCGACAAACTTATTGTCATCCGAATCAGCAGGTAACAACTCAAAATGCAGATAAGTATTTTGCATAATAGTAGTTGATAAGTTGGCAATTGCTTCAACTACATTATGTGCAATAGCTGGTGTAGTTTTATGCGAAAGGATTTCCTCGTATTCTTCAAGTATATCTGTATTTACGCACAAACTAATCTTACCATCCATAACTTCTTCCCATACTTTGTGGTACGGACTTTTGGATGGTAAAGCCTGCAAAAGACAATTCGTATCAAGAACGATGTATCGCATAACGGTAAGGAGTTCTCATGCGTTCATTACCCCATGCTTCAACGGTCTTCTCGTCAATGGTACCGTTATCCCAAAGTGTGTCGATTTGCTTTTGGGCCTTATCTGCAAAATAGCGCGCAAGCATATTACGGAAGTCTATATAATCCCCTTCCGTATTGATTCCTTTTAATAAATTAAGCACATCTAATTGTGCCATTTGCGTGTAACTCATAGTGGTTTATTTTGATTTCGCCTGCAAAGATACTGCTTTTTGTTGGTATATGCAAGAAAAAAGAGTTTTTTTGCGTGAAACATTTGATTTTATTTGCATAAATGCAAAAAATGTTGTACCTTTGCGCGCCATTTCAGCTCATTCCATATTGGAATATAGTGAATTGGGGATAATCTAAAAGACTATGTTTAAACAATATGCTCAAGCGCAATATGACGCGTACCAAAAGGCTCTGGCTTATTATCAAGAGAATCCGCAACGATTAATTGACGCGGAGAGATTTGTTATGGATGAGATACTTCATTTTATAGACATCCATCAACCTGAAATAATACGAGACTATAATGAAGCGTCATATTTGTATTCATTCTGGAAAAACTACCCTCCATTGGATAGAGGCAGAGCTCCGATTGGAGACCAATATCCTTGGATAGAAGTTGGTGAACAAGTCTTTGGTAATAAATTACAACGTCATTTCAATGCCAATTTTTCCGTTAAAGATTCAGGATTACCATCTGGCGCGGATGATCGGTGTATTATTTCAAGCGAACGCATTCGCCAAATATTAGGAAATACTGATTCCGTTTGGGTCTTTATTGATATAAAGTCCACAGGACCGCGTGATGACTATGACCATGCTGTGATGTCTCCTTATCAAATATCTGGAGCGGGTATCTGGAAAAAATAGAAGATGGAGTTGTTAATAAACCAATAAAAGCATCTGGTAAATTCGCTGAACATGATTTTCATTGTTCTTTATCACCAATATACGTCTTAAGCGATGGAACAGTTGCACCGTTATTGACTTATGTCATAAAACCGGTTTATGAGATGCAGAAAGATGATAACAATAATACCATTGGCCAACCGCTAGCTAAAATTAAAATTGCCAGTATTCCTAATGGCATTTTATTAACGAGACAACCTAATTATAATAAAAAATACAAAGGATTATTTTATCCTGGCAAAGATGACCAAAAGAAGGATAACATGAAAATCCGTGCGCGTATCTCGTTCAACATATTAAAAAATATTGCAGATTGGAGAATTAAAGAAATCTTTGTATAAAGTTGCATGTTACAACCTAACAACATATACTGTGGTGACTCTCGTCAATTATTGAAACAAATAGAAGCTAATTCTATTTCGCTTTCTTTTTGGTCTCCCCCATATTTCCTTGGAAAAGATTATGAACAAGGAGTATCTTACGACCAATGGCAGGAAATGCTGGAAGAGGTAATCAAATTACATTATACAATCTTGAAACCCGGTGGATTTATGGTGATAAATATTGCTGATATTTTAGCCTTTCAAGATGAAAAAATGCCAAGAATACAAGCAGATAATCCTTCCAATAAGAAATGCGCCGTTACGAAAGAGATGGTATTAGAAGCAAAAAAACAGCATCCTGATTATAATCGATATCAATTGGCATCACTTCTCAAGTGTAGTGAGCAAACAATAGATAGAAGAATTAATGGGAACAATATTCGTGGAGGGAAACATACTATAGGCACGCATGTAAAATTGGTTGGAGGACAACTCGAAAAATATGCGTACGAAGCAGGCCTATACCTATATGATAAAAGAATATGGATGAAAGATCCGGCCTGGGCTAATAGCAAATGGACGACAGGGACACTTAAAGCTGTTAGTGAAACTGAAGACCTCTATATCTTTTGGAAACCGGGAGAATATGTTGTAAACAGAGATCGACTTTCTCCAAGAGAATGGAAAGAATGGGGCCTGCGGCAAGTCTGGAATATTGCTAGTGTTCGTGCGAATGATATCCATCAGGCGATGTTCCCGATAGAACTTGCATACAGAATGATTCGTTTATACACTGATGATGAAGATATAGTTTTGGACCCATTCTTGGGAAGCGGAACTACGGCATTAGCGGCAATCGAGACAAATCGAAAATATATCGGTATTGAATTAATGGAGCAATATGCAGAATTAGCGCGTAAACGAGTCAAAGAAGCACTGAGTATGCCACAATTAAAGTTCACATAAACTAAGGATTATGTCAGCAGCAAAATGGATATTAGGCGGACTGGGATTTGTGCTTGGCGGACCGATAGGTGCGATTATCGGCGTAGTGATAGGTTCGCTTTTTGAAGGCGTAACGGGTTGGTTTAACGGTCTGCCGGAGAGCGACGACGAAGACACTTCGCGGTCAGAAAGTTATCGTGAGCATAGCCAATCCGGACGTTCCACGCAATCAAGTCATTCCAGTCGTGCAACGGCTGGCGATGTGCGCGTGTCATACCTTGTGCTGATTGCGTGCGTGATGAAAGCCGATGGGCATGTGCTGAAGTCGGAAGTGAACTTCATCAAGCCGTATCTGATTAAGTTATACGGCGAAGAAGGTGCCAAACAAGCGCTGCAACTGCTCAAGAAACTGCTGGAACAAGATATTGATTACGTGTCTGTCTGCGGGCAGATGAAGCAGTATATCAATTACTCCATACGCTTGGAGATGCTACATCTGCTTTTGGACTTGGCGAATGCGGATGGCGACTTTGCGGAGTCGGAACGCGCTATGATTGAGCGAATTGGCATTTGCTTAGGCATCAGTCGAGGCGACTATAACTCGCTTGAGTCACTCTATAAGAAAACCAAAGATCCGCACTGGGCTTATACCGTTTTGGAGATTGAAGAAACGGCTTCGGATGAGGAAGTGAAGAAAGCCTATCGCCGCATGGCGATGAAGTTCCATCCGGACAAAGTGGCAAATGCCGGCGAAGAGATGCGACAAAAAGCCACAGAGAAATTCCGAGCCATCAACGAGGCGTATGAGCATGTAAAACTTCTTCGCAACATGAATTAACGTGCGAACCGACAATTTTTTTTATCTTATTCCTTAAAAATACCTATATTTATCGAAATTCGATAAAAAAATTTGTCTATTCCATTTTTTTGTTGTATATTTGCACGCTAATTTGAGTTGCTATGTACGCATTAGTTACAGGTGCATCGAGTGGAATAGGTTTGGAATATGCCAAACAGTTGGCGCGAGACTATCACTATGATATCGTTTTAGTGTCCAATCAGGAGAAGGAATTGGCTGCGGCTGCAGCGGATATTGCTTCGCAGTTTGGCGTTCAGACTAAGAGTCTGTATATGGACTTGTCCAAACAAAACGCGGCGGAAGAAGTGTATGATTTCTGCAAGAAAGAAGGGCTGGAAGTTGATGTGCTGGTCAATAACGCCGGTATGCTGATTTTCCAATCGTTCCGCACAACGCCGATGAAGAAGATTGAGACGTTAGTGATGCTGCACGTAGTGACGATGACCAAACTCTGTCGCCTTTTCGCCGTAGATATGTGCGAGCGAGAGAGAGGTTATATACTGAATATGTCTTCCATGTCCGCGTGGATGGCGATGCCGGGAATACAATGCTACAACGCCTCGAAAGTGTATGTGCTCAGTTTCAGTAAGTCGCTGTGGTATGAACTTCGTCCTCATCACGTGCGCGTTTTGGCAGTAACGCCGGGTTCAACCGATACGGGATTGCTGCCGTTTGGACCTAAGTTTGGCAGCTTATTACGCGCAGTACATATAACGATGCCGGTTCCGCGATTGGTGAAACGGGCGTTGAGAGTGCTGTTCAAGCGCCGCAAGAAGACGTGCATGCCGGGCGCATGGAATTATATCATTGTGCCGATTATCAATCACTTGCCGGATTGGGTAGTGAAAGTGGCACAACCGAAGTTGTTAGAGATATAAACAGATTAGTCGAAAGTAGAAAGATAAAAGCGATATGAAACGTAAGATTGCAATAGTAGCAGGCGGAGATAGTTCCGAACATGATGTGTCGTTGCGTAGTGCAGCAGGTATTTTGTCATTTATTGATAAGGATAAATACGACGCAGAGATAGTGGAGTTACATGGAAGCGACTTGAAGACCTTGAGCCGTTTGGTGGATTTTGACTATGCGTATGTGACTATTCATGGCACTCCGGGCGAGAATGGTTTGCTGCAAGGCTACTTGGAGATGATGCATATTCCGTATTCGTGCTGCGGCGTATTGGCTGCGGCTTTGACGTTCAATAAGTACACCTGCAACCATTATCTGCATGCTTTTGGCATCAATATCGCTAAGAGTATTCTGCTGCGCAAAGACCACGTGCCTGCAGATATCGAAGAGCAAGTGGAGCGTGAATTAGGCTTCCCGTGCTTTATTAAGAGCAACGTGGGAGGTAGCAGTTTCGGTTGCACGAAAGTGAAGACACGCGATAATGTGCTGCCCGCAATTGAACGTGCTTTTGAGGAAGGCGACGAAGTGATCTGCGAGTCGTACCTCAAAGGAACAGAAGTGACCAGCGGCGTCTATAAGACGAAGAACAAGGCGGTAGCATTTCCAATCACGGAGGTAGTGACCAAGCGTGAGTTCTTTGATTATGACGCGAAATATAACGGCCAAGTGGATGAGATTACTCCGGCACGTGTTCCGGATGAGTTGCGCGACAGAGTGCAGGCGATGACGCTGAAGATTTACGATATCATCGGCGCACACGGTATCATTCGTACCGACTATGTGCTCATAGACGATGAGATTTATCTCTTGGAAGTCAACACCACGCCCGGAATGACTGCAACGAGTTTTATTCCGCAGCAAGTGCGCGCAGCCGGATTAGACATTAAAGATGTGCTGACAGATATTATCGAGGACTCGTTTGCAAAGTAAGACTGTATGATTGATGTAAATGCTGAAATAGGTAAGTTAGACTGGTCGCGCGAACCGCAAGGTTTGTACGAACCGATAGGTTATACTTTGGCAGCAGGCGGCAAACGTGTGCGTCCACAGTTGGCGTTATTGGCAACGAAACTGTTTGGAGGCAACGAAGAAGATGTGCTTCCTGCGGCATTGGCACTCGAAGTGTTCCATAACTTCACGCTGCTCCATGACGATGTGATGGATAAAGCACAGGTGCGCCGCGGCAGACCAACAGTACATGTTAAATGGAATGCCAATACCGCTATTCTCTCCGGCGACCAGATGATGATTGAAGCTTATAAACTGCTGAGTCAGGTGCCCGAAAATAAATTGGCAACCACGCTGCGGCTGTTCAATCAGATGGCTACTGAGATTTGCGAAGGACAACAATATGATGTGGATTTTGAAAGCCGAACCGATGTGACTATTCCGGAATATATGGAGATGATTCGTCTCAAGACGAGTGTGCTTCTTGCTACTGCCTTGAAGATAGGCGCTTACATAGCCGGCGCAACCGAAGAACAGCAAGAGCAGATTTATAACTACGGCATTCATCTTGGCTTAGCTTTCCAAATTCAAGACGATATGTTGGATTGCTATGGCGACCAAGCTACTTTCGGCAAAGCTATCGGAGGTGATATAGCGGAGAATAAAAAGACATATCTCTGGCTTACGGCTGCGCAGAAAGGTGCAATCGATGAGTTAGCGATGCGCGAAGAGAGTATGACTCAACGCTTTGAGCGTATCCTTGCTATCTACGACCGATTGGGTGTGAAAGCCGCAGCACAAGAGGCTATTCGCCTACAAACCAACCAAGCTATCAACTGCTTGGATGCCCTGCCTCAAAATCAATATACCGACCAACTTCGAGCCATGGCGCATAAGTTGGAAGAACGAACCAAATAGAAACTAAATACACACAATTATGCCATACAGACGATTACCCAACACGGACCAAGCACGACTGAGTGCTCTGCAAAATGCCGTCCAACGTGCAAGCGAGGCGGATTTTATGGAGCAAGTATTGAACTATAGGACTCTGTCCAATGCGCAACGTTTCCTCTTGCAGTTCGAGAACCAAGTGTCCCAATACCGCGAGAACTTCAATGGTCGCGTGTCGGCTAATAAACAATATCGGCACATGGTGCAAAATGCGAGAATGTATATTTCCCATTTCATCCAAGTACTGAACTTGGCTGTTATTCGCGGCGAAATAAAGAAAGAACTCAAAGAGCTCTATAAATTAGACACCGAATCGCATGTGTTGCCGGATTTGAGTAGTGAGGAAGATATACTTGTTTGGGGACAAAATATCATAGATGGCGAACAAGAACGCACACGACTCGGCGGATTTCCTATCTATAACCCGTCTATCAGCAAAGTCAAAGTGCACTATGATATCTTTAAGGAGCATTTGATGAACCAGCGCATGCACCGGAAAACAACCAATCGTGTATACGAAGATTTGGAGGAGCTGCGCAAACAAGCGGACGAGATTATTCTCGATATCTGGAACCAAGTAGAGGCATACTACAAGGATAAGTTACCATACGAACGGCTGCGTAGTTGCAAAAACTACGGATTAATATACTACTACCGTACCGGCGAAAAACACTTATCGCCGGAAACAGATAAGGCACTTCAGCGGAAGATTGCCAGCGAACCTACAATCCAATGGACTGATTAGGAGTAATCACACCATCAAGTGGTTTGTCTGAGAAAGAGTGGGGAATCTCACGATTCTTAACTTGAAAATCGTAACCAACGCCTAATTGCGTTACACGACGATGTTTCTTCAAAAAACGATCGTAGAAACCAGCTCCCCGACCAATGCGATTACATTGTAAGTCAAACACAACGCCAGGTACAAGAATAAGATCAATCTTACCTTTGAATGTGGCTGTTTGTGGCTCAGGAACGGAATAATTACCACGTTGCATCTGTTCCTCACCCAAATACTGACGAGGCTCAATGCTGCGGCGATGAGTAACAGGCAAAAGAAAAGTCTTTTTACCTTCGTAACGCTGGAGTAAAGGTCGCAAATCCACTTCGTTGTGAATAGGATAGTAAATCATGACAGTTTGTGCGTCACGGAAACAAGGGAGTTGCTCCAAACGCGACATGATAGCCTCTGAATCGGCTTTGGCCTGTTCTTTGGGATAAATGCGACGCTTTTGCTCAACAAGAGCACGTAGAGATTGCTTCTTTTTACGAGTAACAACCCAAGGAAACAGATTGGATAAATCGTGAATTTGACTCTCAAACAGCATAATAACGATGATTATATTTGATAAAAACGCCGCAAAAGTACAAAAAAAATAACAACTGACCAAAAAAAAGTAAAAATTGCATAGATAAAATATGAAGAAAAGACTATTTATAGGGTATATTTTGCTTGCCGTCACGTCAATTGGACTCATTTCGTGTAATAATAGCACTACGGAAACGCCGAAATCAGATGTGGCTCAGTTGACGGCATTCTGGTTTGCTGACATAAAGAGTATGCCCGGATTGGCAGAGGCTAAATTCAAAATAGATGAACGCATTGATACCGGACTTGTCACCAATCAAATAAAAGTAACCGACTCCATTCGCTATGGTACGTCCCTGAAAAAAGTGGTTCCTAAGTTCACCTTCGCTGCTTCACCCGGTTCGGCTTCTATGCACTTAGGCGATACGACTATTGAGTTAGGAGGAATGGATACGCTCGATTTTACGCGAACACCCATCTACCTAACAATCGTATCATCCGACCTCTCTAAAACGAAAGTCTATGAGATAAAAACGACGGTTCATACCGTTGATCCTGACCTCTATAAATGGCAAACACTCACTACTTCTGCCTTTATACCCGAAGATGAAGAACAACAAGTAGTCATGTTGGGTAACAAATTCTATTGGTTCAGTAATAATGGCTTTGCCAATACGCTCTATTCATCTGCCGATGCTACTACATGGACAAAACAAACAGTCTCTGGATTACCTTCTGTTTGCCACGTGAAGGGTATTCTTTCTCACAAGGACAAGCTATACTATGTTGACACAACAAAGTTATATACTTCCACCGATGCACTGACCTGGACTGCTACCGACCTTAGTGCGAAACCATATCGAATGATAACTATGCTCATGTCGTTCAACGACACAGCATGGGTACTCACAAATAACCAATCCGGAGTGTATAATTTGGCGCAGGTGGTGGCTGATACCGTGCGCGTGTTGAATATTGCGTTGGATAAGGATTTCCCTATCAGCGGCTTCTCTACCGTAACCTTTGAGAGTTCAAGCGCACGCAAACGTGCACTTATTATAGGAGGTTATGCGCGTAACGGACAATGTACAAATAGTCGTTGGAGTGTAGAGTATGCACCTACCATTAAAGGACTCTACCGACTCATGAACTACTCCATTGAGCAAAAAGACTTTGCAACTTTAACCGGCACTTCGGTGATATGGTATAAAAACCAACTGATGATGGTAGGCGGAGTGGACGAGAATATGGTTTTCCGAGGACGCGATATCTATGTATCCTCCAATGAGGGGTATACCTGGACCAAAGCCGACACTACTAAATGCAAACTGCCTGAGACCTATACCCCCAGACAAAAGCAAACCGTATTCGTTCATAATAATAATATCTATCTCATCGGCGGAGAAGACCTGAGTACGACTTATAGCGATGTCTATTGTGGACGACTCAACTCCATTGATTGGCCAACGGAATAGTAAACAATAAACAAACTAAATATTTACAATTATGACAATTGACAACTACAAATTCGCTGGAAAGAAAGCGATTGTACGCGTGGACTTCAATGTACCACTCGACGAAAATGGTATCATCACCGACGACACCCGTATCCGCGGTGCACTCCCAACCCTCAAACACATTCTTGATGAAGGTGGTGCTCTTATCATCATGAGCCACATGGGAAAACCAAAAGGCAAAGTAAATGCTAAATTCAGTCTCAGCCAAATCGTTGAGCCGGTTAGCAAAGCCTTAGGCGTTAAAGTACAATTTGCTCCCGATTGCGCAAAAGCTAAAGAGCAAGCTGATGCACTCAAAGCCGGAGAAGTTCTGATGCTCGAGAACCTTCGTTTCTATGCTGAGGAAGAAGGCAAACCGGTAGGTATTGAGAAAGAAGACCCTGCTTATGAAGAGGCTAAAAAAGCAATGAAAGCCAGCCAGAAAGAGTTCGCAAAAACGCTCGCTTCGTATGCTGACTGCTACGTAAATGACGCTTTCGGTACTGCACACCGTAAACATGCTTCTACTGCCGTTATCGCTGACTACTTCGATGCTGATAATAAAATGCTCGGCTATCTCATGGAGAAAGAAGTACAGGCTGTTGAGAACATCCTCAATAATATCAAACGTCCGTTCACCGCTATTATGGGTGGTTCGAAAGTTTCCACCAAAATCGGTATCATTGAGAACCTTATGAACAAAGTGGACAACCTCATCCTTTGCGGTGGTATGACCTATACGTTCGCAAAAGCACAAGGCGGACATATCGGTAACTCCATTTGCGAGGATGATAAACTGGATCTCGCACTCGATATTATCGCACAAGCAAAAGCAAAAGGTGTGAACCTCGTATTGGGTACCGACTCTGTTTGTGGTGATAAATTCGCCAATGATGCTAACCAACTCGTATGCCCGTCCAACGCTATTCCTGATGGTTGGGAAGGTCTCGACGCAGGTCCTGAAAGCCGCAAAGCTTTCGCTAAAGCTATCGAGGGCGCTAAGACTATCCTTTGGAATGGTCCTGCCGGCGTATTCGAGTTTGATAACTTTACCGGTGGAAGCAAAGCCGTTGCTGAGGCTGTAGCTAAAGCAACTGACAATGGTGCTTATAGCCTTATCGGAGGTGGCGACAGCGTAGCATGCGTGAATAAATTTGGTATGGCTGACCGCGTAAGTTATATCTCTACCGGCGGTGGCGCTCTGCTCGAGGCTATCGAAGGTAAAGTGCTTCCGGGTGTAGCTGCCATCAAAGGTGAGTAATTAAATCTGATAATTGACAACTTATTTATGGAAATAGTAGGAAAAATCGTTCAAGTGCTTCCGGCACAAGAAGGCGTAAGTAAATCAACGGGTAATCCTTGGAAAATTCAGTCGTATATCCTCGAGACTCTTGAGCAATACCCGCGTAAGGTGTGCTTCGAGATCTTCGGTGAAGACCGTATCAAGAATAACCCGTGCGAAATAGATCAGATTGTAACCGTCTCTTTCGACATCGAGAGTCGTGAGTTCAACGGCCGTTGGTATACCTCAATCCGTGCTTGGCGCGTACAGCAAGGTGACACCACGGCTAATGCAGCCGATCAACCGGTAGTTCCGGGTGCTCCAGCTGCAGCTCCCGCAACTCAAGCACAATCTGCAGAGCCTATGACTGGCAATGTGCAGACTTTTGATGCTGCGGCTTCGCAGGACGACGGAACTGACTTGCCCTTCTAATGCGTAAAGTCTGGATAGTAATAGTAATCATCATTCTAACGGGTGGCATTTCTCTTTGTGTCATCCGTTGGAATGCTTGGTTTGGCAATCCGCCTGAACCACTATGGACAGGAGATATCATTGATTACAACTTCCATACGTTCGGCGACGATTCTGTTCCCGGATTCGATTACACCGGTCTCGAGTGGGCGGATATCAAACAGCCGGATACATTAGAACTGCTCGTCTTTGGTGATGTCCATAACTCCTTGCAACATGCACAATGGGAAGCAGTAGCACAGAGACATCCTGCTGCCGATTGCTATATGCAAATAGGCGATTTTGTTGAGCGTGGCTACGAATATTATAACCAAATGCTCTATCATGAGTTAATAGGAACACCATTCGATTCGATGCCTATAATCAATGTACCTGGCAATCATGAGTATCGAAAAGGACTTATTCGTACACTACCTGATTACTGGACAACTACGTTCCGCCATCCGCTCAATGGACCGATTAACTTCGAGGGCACTACGTACTTTGTCGATTTAGAAGATGTCCGCGTCATCGCTATTAACACCAACGGCCTGCAGTTTCTGCACGACTTTACGCGCGTTAATACATGGCTAAAAAGCGTTATTGCAGATGCAGACGACCGATTTGTGGTAGTGATTATGCATCACCCTGTTTTCTCAAGCGGAATGGGCAGACAAAACATCAACATCATGTTGAATTTCATGCGTCCGCTTAAAAAGGCTGATATCGTTTTTGCAGGGCATGACCATACCTATGCACGCCATTTGCCATACGTAAACCTCAATTCCGCGGAGAAATTCTATCTCCATAAGCTTAGTCCGCGATTTACACGGGTGGGATCGGGAATGCAATTATACGATGATGTCCGTATATACGGTGATACCTTGCATTTGCAAACACGCCTCATTGATACAGGCGAACTCTATGACGATGTCGTTATTATTCGCGATGCGGAAGGGAAACAGATTATAGACAATGCCCCCTCTATTCCGGAACACATAGAGATTCCTGAACGCTATCAGAATAAGTCCAATTGGAAAACAAAAACGTTTGCTAAACGACTTGTCAAACGTTTGCATCCTGTGCAAAAGCCTTCGTCAATCGAATAGCTCCATTAGCACATCAATAGATTTAGGTCGCCTAAAATCCTCTAAATGTAGTTGGTAGTAATCACACCACTCTTCAATGAGATTTTGGCGGTCTTTTCTATTAACCGGCAGCCGCAGCAGTGGGCTGAATTCATCACTATTCAATCCGATACCTAAAGCCGTTGCAAAACCTGCTAAAAAGCGTAGATGCACATTTTCTACATCTTCCGCTTCGGCTAACTCGTGAACAGTACGCTCCACAAAATCATATAACTTCTCATCCTGCATAGGGTGTTGTAATATACGGTAGAGCACCTCTGCGATAAAAAGAGCTATAGATTGCCGACGCATGTCCATCGTGGTCGGAACATAGATTAACCGCGCTTCCTTTATGGAAGGTAATGGTCTGTCGGGACGAAGATCTGCTGTTAATTCTACAATAGACAATGGAGAATAAATACCTGCCGACTTCTTTTTTGACCCAGCTCCATACACCATATAATTAACACGTCCGTGCGTGCGCGTGTACGCGTGGACTACGCAAGATTGGTCACCTCGACGCTGAAAATTTAATACTATGGCAGGAGTCGTTATTAGCATAATTATCCAATTATTCTGCAAAAATACTGCTTTTTTTCCACATAATCACTATGAAAAGCAAAAAAAAAGTAAAAAAATTTTGCTAATTCAGAAAAAAGCAGTACCTTTGCGCGCTTTTTTGAACAAAAAATAAATAAAACAATATGAAACGTACATTCCAACCTTCACAACGCAAGAGACGTAACAAACACGGTTTCCTTGAGAGAATGGCATCCGCTAATGGCCGCCGCGTTTTGGCTGCTCGTCGCGCTAAAGGTCGTAAAAAACTGACCGTCGCCGACGAAGGACGCCATAAATATTAATTAGTTTATACACTAATTTTATAACAATTACAGGGAAAAGAGATGCGTCTCCTTTCCCTTGTTTTGCACCTACTATATGGAATCAACAAGACAACACAAAATCGCGCGTCTCATTCAAAAAGATTTGAGCGATATTTTTCTTAAGTACGCGCGCACACTTACGGGAGTTCTTATCTCCGTCAGCGAGGTACGTATATCCCCCGATCTCGCTATTGCACATGTCTATCTCAGTATCTTTCCTCAAGACAAGGTGAAGTCCGTTATGGACCATATTGAGGAAGATAAAGGCAAGATCCGTGGAGAAATGGGTTCGCTCGAACGCCATCAGTTACGTATTATACCAGAACTCCATTTCCACCTCGATGAGACTATCGAACGAATGGAGCGTATTGATGAACTCCTTGCAAAGTAATAGTGAGTCAACTCGAGAGACATATTGCGTGGCGGTATATCTTCTCCAAGAAGAGCCATAATGCCATCAATATCGTCAGCGGCGTCAGTGCTGCTGCGGTCGGAGTCGTTACGGCGGCTATGGTCTGTGTGCTAAGCGTGATGAATGGCTTCGGCTCACTTATCGAGACAATGTTCTCCCAGTTCGACCCGCAACTGCGCATTACTGCCACTACAGGCAAAAGTTTCTCTATTACCGACGAATCTATTCAGTCTGTCATCGCCTTGCCTTTTGTGGAATTGGTCTCGCAAACGATTGAAGAGACCGCACTCATTCGCTATCAAGAGCATCAACTTCCTGCGCACCTAATGGGCGTGGACGATAACTTCAGGCAGCTAACGTCTATCGACTCTATCATTACTGACGGCAAATATTCTGTGTATGACGGAGCTTTTGAGCGTGCTGTGCTGGGGCGTGGGCTTGCTGGACAAATAGGTATTAATGCCCATTTTGTCGGTGGTATTCATATTTATGCACCTAAACGGACAGAGCGAGTTAATCTCATGCGTCCCGACCAGAGTTTCAACGAAGCGACGGTCTTTATCTCCTCCACTTTTGCCGTCAATCAAGTCAAGTACGACGATGCCTATATGCTCATTTCGCTTCCGCTCGCGCGGGAACTCTTCGACTATGATTCGGTAACGGTCACAGCGCTAAACCTCCAGCTTAGTCCGTCTATTTCCACCAAGCGCGCTAAGAAACAGATACAACACCTCTTGGCGGAAAAATACGTAGTTCAAGACCGATATGAACAGCAAGCAGACTTCTTCCGCATTCTCAAAATAGAGAAACTGCTCACGGTCTTACTGATGACGTTTATCCTACTTATTGCTTGCTTTAATATCATCAGTTCACTCTCCATGCTCATAATTGATAAGAAAGCAGACATCCGTATTCTCTCCAATCTCGGGGCCGACCAAACAACGATACGCAAAATCTTCCTCTTTGAAGGTTGGCTAATATGCTCCTTGGGGGCTGCTATCGGACTGGTTGTCGGACTCTTTCTCAGCCTTATACAGGAACATTTCGGACTTATCAAATTGGGGAATGGAACGGAATATGTAATCTCCTCCTATCCCGTGGAGGTACAAGCCGTGGATATACTAATTGTCGCTGTTGTTGTCTTACTCTTAGGTTTAATTTCTGCCTGGTACCCCGTCCGCAAACTTCGTATTGAATAATGAAAAAGTCGCTCCTATATATCGCCCTCATTCTCCTTGCTGCTTGTTCTTCCAAGAGCGAGCCTGCCAAACCGGATACTATCGCCACAGAGATGACGTACGGCAAACTCATCTATTACGGTCAGTATTACGATAGTATCAAGTGCCATGTTTTAGCACTCGATCTCTATTCCGATGGGCTCACACTTGATACTACGAACCACATGGTCGGAAGCGGTACCAATCTCTATCTGAGCGATATCTTTATCCCGCTCACAGACACCACCTTAGCGGATGGTGTGTATAAATGCTCCAAGACCCCGGAAATCAAAACCTTCTATCCGGGAACGGACTTTGAGGGCACACCTACCGGTGCCTATATCCTGCAAGTTAGGGAGGCAAAAGTGGCAAAGATTATCATCTGCACAGACTCCACCTTTGTAGTCAATCACAACGGCGAAAATACCGACTTGCTCTTCCATCTCAAATCGGAGAACGAGTCTTACGATATCCATTTTAAAGGTGTGTTGGACTATGAAGACCGAAGACATCCATAAGGCGTATCACACCTACTTGCGATTAGAGCGTGCCTTGTCCGAAAACTCTGTCGCAGCGTACGAGCAAGATCTTACCAAACTCTACGATTACTTAACAAGTAAAGGCATCGACCCAGTCAATGCGCAACTTGCGGACTTAGAGGACTTTGTCTATAATTACTTCGGCGCCGATAGTAATGCGCGCTCGCAGTCACGTATCCTCTCAGGAGTGCATAGTTTCTATCGCTTCTTACTCTATCACAACTATATTGAGTCTGACCCGAGTGAACTGCTCGCTATGCCTAAGAAAGAGCTTCACCTGCCCGATGTGCTTACCGTCGAGGAAATCAATGCTATGGTTGCACAAATAGACCTTAGCTCTAACGAAGGGCACCGCAATCGCGCTATCATCGAAATGCTTTACGGCAGTGGTCTGCGCGTTTCCGAGCTCGTCAACCTACAACTCAGTAATATGTACCGTCAAGAGGGCTACATGCTCATCCAAGGTAAGGGCAGCAAGCAGCGACTCGTTCCTATATCGCCTGAAGCGGAGAAATGGTTCCAATTCTGGATGGAAGACCGTGCGCACTTGGACATCAAGCCACAATTCAAAGATATCGCTTTTCTCAATCGATACGGACGCCAACTCACTCGAGCTATGATTTTCACCATCATCAAGCGTCTCACCGCTGCGGCGGGCATCCGTAAAACCGTCTCACCGCACACGCTCCGTCACTCTTTTGCGACCCACTTGCTCCAAAACGGGGCTGATTTGCGTATCATACAACAGTTGCTCGGGCACGAAAATATCACCACAACGGAGATTTATACTCACGTTGATATTCAGGACCTTAGACAGGCTATCCTGCAGTTCCATCCCGCCAACAGAAATGATTAAACGGCTCGCCATATTACTCTTAACTCTTAGCTCTTGGCTCATGGTCGCATCGCAAGAGACAACGCTTGTCGGTGATGTCTATTGTGCTGAGACGGGCGAACCGATTCCTAACGCTAACATCTATTTCCAAGGCACGTCGGTTGGTACCACCTCGAATGCCGAAGGCTCGTTCTTCCTGCGCACCAATCTCAATAAGCAGCGTATTCTCATCGTCTCCGCTGTCGGATATCATAAGCAGCGCTTTCAGGTCGAACCCGGAATAATGGCGGGTGTGCAGGTCGCACTTAACGAGAAAACATCCGTCCTTGAGGAAGTATATGCCACTCCCGACGACTCCTATGCCCTGGCTATTCTCGCCAAGGTCAAAAATCATAAGTCTGAAATCCTAAATCCTAAATCACAAATGGTTCAGTCCACTGAACTTTTTGTCTCTGATATTGGCTCCAGACAACTCAAAAAGCGGCTTTGGAAGAGCCTGCAATCCGGTATGATTACTGCCGATGACTCCACGTTCATGATGCCGCTTTATGTCAGCCGACAATCCGGGGACCAGAAACAAGAACGCGCTATTATCATGTCGCCTACCGACTACTCCGCGCTGCTCACCAATAATCAACTCAATTTCTATAACAACACCGTCTCTGTCCTCGACAAGTCTTTTCTCTCGCCGCTCGCCTCGTCGTCTAATACTTATTATAAGTATTATCTCGCGGACTCTATTCTAACCGATAACGGGAAAGAATACATCCTGCATTTCCGCACAAAAAATCCGTATTACGCCACTTTTAATGGCGAAATGCGTATTGACTCCGCGACTTACCAACTCCGAGCTATCACAGCGTCTGTCCCGTCGCAGTCGTCCGTTAATTACCTCAAGTCGCTCCATATCAGCCAATCGCTTGTCGATAATACGATTCAAGACCAACAAACATCTGCTATTTTGGACTTTGGCGTCAAGACTCAAGATGCACATGTTTTCCCAACCATCCTTATCCGTACATCCCTCTCAAATCCCCAATCTCCAATCTCCAATATAAAATCTACAATCTACAATAGGCCATTGGCCGTACAATCTCCAACCTCCAATGTCGACACTTTGTTGTCGACTCTCGACTCCCTTCCTATAGTACGTTTCGCCAATTGGACTGCAACTATCATCAACACCGGATATATCCCTACCGGCACCTGTATCGATATCGGTAATATACAAGAGATACTCCAAGTCAATGAGCATGAGACGGTGCACCTTGGATTACCTTTCCGCACGAATGCGAAACTAATGAAGCGAGTCTCCCTGGAGGCATCGTTAGGCTATGGTTTCCGCGACCATGCTTTTAAGGGCATGGGACGAATCAATGTGCAGCTGCCTACACCCCGCAGACACGTTTTCTTCTTGGAGTACCAAGACCATTATGTCTGGACGGAGATTGACGACTTCACGCGTCTGCTGCATGAGAACAGCATCGGATTCAAGACGATGGACTTCACGGCGTATGTGTTTGAGGCGTTGCGGTACAACAAGAATGCTGTCAATACGGCTACGCGGCAGCGACAGATTCAACTCCATTTCGACAATGATTGGACCGATAATATCGAAACGCAACTCTACGCCCGCGTCGGATGGATGGGGTATGGTGACCCGCTGGTTGGGTATCATAATATTCCCTCGTTCCCATACCAAACGATTGGAGCTATTCTCCGTGTAGGGTTTAAGGAGCGTAAGATAGATGGCTATTTCTCGCGTTATCACGTCTATAGCCACTTGCCCGTTATCTACTTTGGTGTTGAAGCCGGCTCATACCAACTATCCAATCTACAATCTACAATCTCAAATAATTATTCTCTCTTCGCCAAGCTCAATCTCCTCATTCGCCAGCGTGCGGACTTAGGAATGGGTGGAACACTCGATTATGCCATCCAAGCCGGTATTATCTTTGGCGCCGTGCCGTATCCATTCTTGCACCATTTCGAGGGCAACCAAGGCTATGCGTACGACCCCTATCGCTTTACGCTCATGAACAACTTCCAGTATGCTGCCGATAAGTTCGTTGCGCTGCATGCTGAGTGGAACGGACAGGGCATACTATTCAATCTCATTCCCGGAATACGTTACCTTCGCCTCCGCGAACTCGTTACCTTCAAGCTCGCCTACGGAGCCCTCTCCAATACCCAATCTACAATCTACAATATAAAATCTCCAATAGGCCATCGGCCGTCCAATCTCCAATCACCTTACGTCGAATTGGGTTGTGGTATTGGTAACATTCTCCGCGTGTTGGACATTCATTCCGTTTGGCGACTCACGAACTGGCAGGACGAATCAACTCCTCGTTGGGCGTTACGCTTTAGACTACATATTTCTCTGTAAGATGCAACATGAAAACAAGAATTCTAATTTTACTGCTGCTCGCTATAGGGATCAATTCGATGGCGGAAGAGCACTTAACCTTCTTGGGCATCCCGATTGACGGTCCATTGGACTCTTTCAGCCGGGCTTTGGAGCAAAAGGACTTAAAGCGTTCGAGTGCTTTCTCCAATCCTGTGTTTAAGGGCAACTTTGCCAATCGCCCTGCCTATGTCATTGCGCAGGCAACGACGGAAACCAATATCGTCTACGAGGTCCTTGTGACATTCCGAGAACTATATACATGGAATGAAATGGATAGCGCTTATTTAGCCCTCAAAACCTATCTTATTGCCCAATATGGTGTGCCGGCAGAAACGAATGAAGTAGGCGTTGGTCCTGAGGACGTTATACAAGTAAAACAATATCTTGATGACGCCATCCTTATTCGTCGTTGTCGTTTTGAGACCGAGACAGGTACTATAAGCTTGGGCATCGATAATCTCCGCATTCATCAACATTCACGCGGTGTACCTTATGTTTACATTATCTACTCCGATAAGTCGAACGCAACCCTCGCCATGCAGGAACTCTAACCGATGTCGAGGCGACGAACAGCCACTCGAAGGGAATGAATAATGAATATTTTGCCTGCGGCATAGATGAATAGATGATAGATGAACTTTTTTACTCTCAACTAATTAGTCTTGGCTCTTGGCAGTTATGGGCGAAGGTGTAAGGAGGCAGCGAAGCCACCACCGGAAGCCATACGAATGTGTAGCGTGTCGGACGAGGTGACAGTTTGCTCCTCTATTACATAATCGTAGGGATTGGTCTGCCAATCTGCTTGTTCGCCGTCGCGATATAGCGTGAGTTGATACGTTTGGTCTTTTGGCAGCATGGATAGCGGGATAGTCACTTCGCGGCTGTTCTCGTCGGTGATACCGCCTATATACCAATTGTCGGAACCGCGACCTTGACGAGCAAAGACGCAATAGTCGCCAATCTTTCCATCCACCAATAGCGAGCGCTCCCAGTCGCATGGTACGTCCTCAATAAATCGGAACGCATCGGCATGCTCCATATAATGTTCGGGCAGGTCGCATGCCATCTGCAGCGGCGAATAGAAGCAAACGAAGAGTCCGAGTTGGTTCATGATGGTGCTATGAACACGTGTGGTGGGAATGACAGGATTTTCAAAGTGGAAGACTCCGGGTGTATAGTCCACGGGTCCTGCGAGAATGCGAGTGTAAGGCAGTACGGTCACGTGCTCACATGGGCTGCCTCCGTCGGCACTCCATGCGTTCCACTCCTGTCCGCGAACACCTTCCTGCGTCATCAGGTTGGGATAGGTACGCTGCAAGCCTGTCGGCATGACGGGCTCGTGGTTATCGATAGCGATATGATATTTGGCAGCCGTCTCAATGACCTTGCGGTAGTGGCGGACACCCGATTGGCCTTTGTTCCACTGCAGACCGTCTACAGTACGAATGATAGGTGCGACATAGCCGGTTTTAATGAGGTGGATGCCGTTAGCTGCGTGATAGCGATAGATTGAATCTAAGTCTTTTTCGTAATCCGCCGCATTGCCTCCTGTCTCGTTGTGTCCGACGATTTGCACGCCTAAGCTGTCAGCTAAATGGCTGAGGTAGGGCATATCCCAGTCGTTGTAGGGCGTGGTGAAGTCAAAGTGCTTCCAATCTTCCCAACCGAGGTTCCATCCTTCGGCTAAGACAGCGCCGATGTTGTGTTTTTTAGCGAAGCGCATGTATCGCTCCATATTGGTTGTTGTAGCGCCATGATGCGGCCCTTGTTCCCATGTCATGGTCTTGATGTGCATACCCCACCAGATGCCCATGAACTTAGTCGGATGAATCCAGTTAGTGTCTTCTATCTTGCAGGGCTCATTGAGATTGAGCATGATGCGCGAGGCCACTAAGTCCGGGAGCGTTTTTGTGAGAATGACCATGCGCCAAGGTGTGGAAAAAGGAGTGGAGATGTACGCTTTCGGCGATTGGTCATTTGTTATTTGTGATTGGTTATTTATCCAGGGCGTGAGATAGGTGCGAAGTGCGCCATCGCCTGCGTAGAAGTTTTGCGCGGGATAATCGGTCAAAGCAGCTTCGTGCACAAAGGCATAGGTGCCGTCGGCAAACTCAATGGTAATGGGGGAGCAGAGTGTGTCGTTTGTGGTTTGTGATTGGTGATTTGTGATTGAGCGTTTGGTCCATAAGCCTTCGTAGTACTCCGTGCGCCATGGGATAGACCACGCTTCGGCATCCTGTACAAAACGGTACTCCGTGAGTTCGTCGTTTATGGTGTATAGTGTATGGTGTACGGTGTCAGACGTTTGGTCGGGGAAGATGTAGCGGAAAGCGAATCCATCGTCAAAGACACGGAACTCGATGTTCATTTGTATTCCGGTCTCGTGCTTGAGGCAGAGCGTTAGGGCATTATGCTTATCGGTGATAACTCGCTCCTCGCCCCAAACAGTCTCCCAACTTGATGACTCGGAATGACGGCTACGGCCTATGAGTTTGAAGCCTTTATCTAAAGCTGCTACGTCGGTTATGAAACCGAGCCGAGAGGTGGTGATAACGTCTTTTCCGTCTCGCTGCACGCTGTATGCTATTCCTCCGTTTTGCGTTTGCTCAAAACGAACTGATAGGGACTTGTCTGGTGAGTTGACCTCTAAGGATTGACAACCGGCTAAGATGGTGGCGAGAACGATGATCAATAGTGTTTTTTTCATATTAGGTAATTATGTGTGGTTTATGGATGATTTATTCGTCGCAGTTGCAGCCGTGGACGGTTCGTTTTTGTCGTGGAGCGGAAGTGAGTCGGTAGGCAACCTTGAAGCCAACGGCGAAGTTACCGAATTTCGCTACGAGTGGAGTTTCTTCGCGCCAAGCTTGAAGGACAGGAGTCATAATTCGGCTGAGCGGGAAACCGTCGCGCGTGTCCGTTAAGTAGAGTATTCCGTGCCGGTCAGCATCGGGATATGTGGGCGCGGAGGTGAGTCCTGCGTCAAAATAGACACCGACGGAGATAAAGGACTCCGTTTTGCCGTATTGGGAGGCGATAAGAAAATCGTAGGTCAGCTCTCCGGCGAGTGAGCATTGCCATTTGGGAAGCGGGAGGTCGCCTTTATTCTCCATTGCAAAATTGCGGCTGGCGGCAAGCGGAAACGACTCCTCGACGAGGTTATCGTACTTTGGGTAATAAACGGCTAATGCTGCATCGGATGCGGTTTGCTTATAGGAGCCCTTGAACGGGAGCGAGAATCGCGGACCGATGAGGAAAGTGAAATGCTGAATATGGAAGCCGAGCTGTACAGGGAACGACGCGGAATAGCTGTAATGCCGCTCACGCAAGACTCCAATGTTATATCGCACATCCATTATTTCGTTTTCGACATCCGTTACCGAATAGCTGTCTTCGTATCCCGCTTTGCGGTACGACGACGATGCGGCTTCTATACTGGCTCCTACGCGAAAGGCAATCCAATAAGGTGACTTATAGAGATAGCCGACGTCGATAGCAGCATGATAGCCAGGGATGGTGTTTCCGTAGTCGGTCTTGTAGGTCAGTCCACTCAATCCGACACGGGCACTTAGGTCTAAATACGACCGTGCTTGAAGCATCATAGCGGGGATGCAGAGTAATATGGCGAGAAGTTTCTTCACGGAATATACACTTGTTCGGTTTGGGTTTGGTTGCCCGATTGATAGACAAAGATATAAATACCTGACGGCAGTTGGTCTTGAGGCGTGGTAATGGAGATGGAAGCTCCCATGTAGTTGTAGATAGCAATGAGTTCTTCCTCGCGCGCGGACGCGTTAATATATAGGATATTGGAGCGAATGAGTTGCTTGTTATCCAACGTCAGATGCAATTGGAATGCTCCATGCAGTTCCTGGTGTTCGGAATAATCATCTTCGTTGGCATTAGGCACTACTTCGCCATTCTTGTACCACTTGTAGCTGGTAGCGGTATGGTCGGGGAAATAGGTCTTGAGTCGTGTGTTATCGCACACGATAAGCCAATTATACTTATTGACGATAAGGTCAAACAGTCTATCCTCTGGCCAAACAGGAGTAGGCTGCGGATCCGGTTCCGGATAGGGGCCTGGTTCCGGTGTTGGCGGTTCTTCGGGATCGGGATCAATAGGATCAATTGGGTCAATGGGATCAATCGGGTCAACCGGGTCAACGGGATCCGGCACAACAGGTGGTGGCGGAGGAGGACAGTATTCTACCTTTAATTGCAACGGGTAGGAGGTGTACGTTCCCGTCCAGCGGCTATTGAGGAAGCCAATAACGACTCTATACCATCGTGCATCGTTCGCTGTAAGGGCAGGGATACACAGGTCTTTTTCATTCGATAAATCGCCCCATATTCGTCCGTTATTTGAGAACTGCCATTGATATGTATAGACGACTGTATCGGGAACAGCGTCTGCGTTTCGAATAGTGAGTTCGAAGCAATAAGCGGAGTCGAGACATGCTACCTCGGGTGAGGAGATAACGGCATCGGGGAGTGGCGGCGGGTTACAGTCCTTCGCCTCTAAATAGAATGGGTCGTACTCCTTGCGGATGTCATTCCACTTATCCTGATAGGTGATGACAGGACGATAATAGCCTTGAATACTTTGGGTGGCGGTGAAGCAGTAGTCTTTGGTCGGAGCAACTTCGGTCCAAACAGTGCCATCGGCAGAGAACTCCCAAGATTGGTGTAAGGTGTATGGTGTATGGTTGAAAGGCGTAAGAGTAGATTTATTGAGTGTATCCAATGCAAAGCAATAGGTCGAGTCAAGACAAACGACCGACGGCGATACGACTGTTAACTCCGGCAGCGTAGGTGGTGCGCAGTCGATTACATGGAGATGGAACGGATTGCTTCTCGCGCGGCAGTAGGTGTTATCAAGATTACCTTCTCCGGCAACGGTGAGCCGATACCATCCGTCATGGTCAGCCGTGACATTATCGATGGTGAGTTCCTGCGTTGTTCCGCTTTGAATAGTAATCCAGTCGGGGCTGTCCCATTGCAGCGAGTCTTTAGCGAACTGCCACCTGAACTCATAAGGCGGAGTAAAGGGATTATCTCCGGAGAGGCTTGTAACAAATGTATATTCGCGTCCAAGACAAGCTTCGTTGTCAGAAAGGATATCGACCTGCGGGTTACAGAGTCTGATTTCGATATCGTCCAAGGCGAAGTCGTTACCATCCGATCCCACCGCGGCATTGAAGATAGACAGTCGTACATTCTCGACATCTTTAGGCACCCGGAACGACGTTCCAATCAAGTGCCAGTTAGAGGAGATGTACATAGTGGAATAAGGAACGTCCAAATACTCCCATGAATAATCAATAGGGTCTGTGATTGTCTCATGGATGACCGTATCTTCGTTAGCGTCTTCGATAATGAATCTGACTTTAGGTAGTACGATACCGGACCTGCTTCTCGTATTCTCTGCTCCCATGACGTTCGCCACATAGGCAGAGAAAGAGAGTTCCATTTCGTGGCAGATATTGATATCCGTTGAATAGAAAGGTATGTTACCACCATTACCATCAATCTCAAGGAAGTAGCCGCGTGTGTAGTCATTGGGATAGGTATGGTCATCTTGAATATGCCACTGTGAAGATAATCCTTCGACAAGCGATTGATTGAGACTATTCTGCGCTCCGTATTTAACGACCCGATAACTGCCGGAAGAGCCCATGTATCCGTCCTTTACAAACCTATACCCGCTTTCAGCCATCTGCGGTACGGGTGCTTGACTCTGCGCGGGGTCGGATTTGCTGTTACCACCGAAGTCCTCGCGGAAGAGAAGTGTACCATCTTCGCAGACGTAAGGTGATTCTTCGTCTTGTGGTGTTTGAGCAAACGGTGGGCAATCGTCCTCCCATCGCATATAGACGGGTTCGCTTGATGCTCTGCAGTTTGGTTTGTTGCTGATGCTTTTTTCCGTTACACTCACTCTATACCATCCTTCAGGCAGATTGCGCACTGTCGGTTTCTTGTACTGCATGGGACGTTGAACGTAAGTCGAAAAGCTCTTTTCATTCAAATCCCTCCAAGTAATGCCATCGGCGGAGTACTCGTAAGCATAGTAGCAGTTGTGATTGAATGTTCCGTCGTCCGTATAATGCGGAATGAAGGCGATGTAGGGATTACTTGCGCATAGTGCCTCTGCACTGGTTGTGAATGTGATTTTCGGTGCACAAAGACGAATAGCGATACTGTCGATGAGGATAGGAACTGTGCCTGATTGAGCCACATCCACATCCACATTGAATGTCCAGTCGGGAACGACGAAGGAAGTGGCTATCTCGTGCCAGTCATTATCGGGAAGCGGGTCGCTATCGAACTGCGCGACGAGTCGATGTGAAGAGGATTCGGAGACGGTGATACGCGTAGCGGTAGGTGAAGTGGTTTGTTTCTTCACGCGTGCGTAAATATTATAAGGTAGTCCAGGATATATATCGGTAAACTGGATGTTTGCATGCGTGACTTGGTCGTAGTGCTGCGCGAGTTTGATTGTTCCGTCCGGACAGAATGCTTCGTCCGTGTATTGGATAGGGCAATCGGTGACGGTGAGATGGAAAGGTTCACTAACGGCACAGCAGTTCGGATTATTGATGGTGCTTGCTTCTCCGATGATTAGTCGATACCAGCCATTGTCGGAGTGTTGCACATGCTCAATTCGCCAATTAGGGTCGGTGCTACGGTCGGTCCATTGATGCTCGCCGGTGAGTTGTTGCCAGCGGTATGAATGATCGAAAGCGAAAGCATTGAAAGTGTATGTAAACTGATATGCATCGTCCGTGCAGACTCCTTCGGGCGATGTAATGGTAGGAGTTGGGATATCGCATCGTCGAATCTCTATATCGTCCAAGGCATAGTCCATACCGTTTGCTCCTGATTCGATATCATTGTAGATGGCAAAATCAATAGATGTCACACCATCCGGCACCTCAAAAGGAAATCCGATTAAGTTCCATGGTGATGAGCTTTTATAGGCTGTCGAGTAGTCGTATCCCCCACGGAGACTTAGTGGTTTGGAGTGGACATCCATGATTACAGTATCGGCTACTGCATCGCGTACTTCCATACGGAAAGCAGGATTGGTGTGTGTCCATCGATTCGTCTGATATCGCGTGACGATATTGGCAAAATAGGCAGTAAAAGTGAGTTTCGACTGAGGACAGAGGTTGTCCAGCCGAGTGGAATATATTTTCTCTGTTCCGGCTGCGCCATTGACTTCCAAGAAATAGCCTTTTGTTTCATCGTTAGGAAAGGTGTGGTCCGTTTGTAGGTACCATCCGGACCATGCTGCGGATGGTCTGTCCTTATAGAAGAAACCTTTCTTAAGGATGATGTAGTTATTGGGCTGCAACATTTCTGACGAGGTACTATACTCATCGTCCAGGACTTGGTGGTACTTATCTGTTCCACCATAGAAAGCGGGCTCAAAGAGTCCGGACACGGTTGTTTGTCGCACAGCGTCATCGGTAGGTTCGTTGCCTCCAAAGTCCTCGCGGAAGAGTAAGGTACCTTTTCGACAAATCTCTCTATCCGTATAGAAGATGACCCGCTTAGCAGGGCTGACGACACGCTTGGATACGCCATGGAAATCTGCCACCGCTTCCTCTACGATTACTCGCCAATAGTAAACTCCTGAAAAGGGGGAGCCTGCGTATAAAGATACGTAATGTTGTGTATTATAATTGGTAAAACGTTGATGTGAGACGAGCTTTGTCAGTGCCGCATCACTGAACATTTCGTAGCTGTAATTGAGCGGTAAGACTACATTCTCTGTATTGGTGAGTTTAGCTCCAATGTTGATATAGGGAGAGGTGCCGTCGTAATTGCCGGAATAGAGGAAATAGACCGAATCTATGATGATTTCGAGTGTTGCTTCGTCGAGTGAAGCAGTTGCTTTTTTTAGCTGTGGAATGCTTTGTAGTTGCTGCGGCTGCTCTTGCTGTTCGATAAGTGCGGGAAGAGGTTCTATGGTCTCGCCCGGATACCACGGAATAGTGTCTCCCCACGCGAAGGAGTTCGCAGCAAGGAGAAAGAGAAAGAAAAAGATGATATGTTTCTTAGCTTTTACAAAGTCCACTCGTAACCGTCTTTGGTGTCTTTTATTTGGAATCCAAGTTCAGTGAGGTTGTTACGAATTTTGTCGCTGGTCGCCCAGTCTTTATTGCGTTTAGCGTCCAAGCGGATGTCGAGTAATAAATCCACAGCGCCGTTGAAAGCGGACATTTTATTTGACATTTGTGATTTGTCATTTGCCATTTCGTCGCCTAAGCGTAAGCCGAGGATATCTATTGCGTAGTCTTTCCAGACCTTACGCAGTTCGTCTAAGTCTTCCGATGAAATCGAAGCTTTTTGGTCGTAGATGGTATTGATGGCTCGTGCGGAGTCGAAGAGTGCTTGAAGGACCATCGGGCTATTGAGGTCGTCATCCATTGCGTCTTGGCACTTATTGCGCAAATCACCTATTTCAACAGTTGTTTTATCCGCAGGTTGAATTTTCTGCAAGCGGGTGTATGCCTCTTGTAGTCGTGCAAAGCCTTTCTCAGCCGCTTCGAGTGCTTCTGAGGAGAAGTCCACGGTAGAGCGGTAGTGCGCCATGAGAATGAAGAATCGGATGGTCATGGGCGAGAAAGGTTTTGTGAGTAAGTGGTGGTCACCATTGAAGAACTGCTGGAGGGTGATGAAGTTATTGTAGGACTTACCCATTTTCTTTCCAGCGATGGTGATCATGTTATTGTGCATCCAATAGTGAACGGATTCATGTCCCAGAGCGGCGCACGATTGTGCTATCTCCGCTTCGTGGTGTGGGAACATAAGGTCCATTCCGCCACCGTGGATGTCAAATTCTTCGCCGAGGTATTTGGTTCCCATAGTAGAGCATTCCATATGCCATCCAGGGAAGCCTTCGGACCATGGACTTGGCCAGTGCATGATATGTTCAGGCGCGGCTTTTTTCCAAAGCGCGAAGTCGTAGGAGTGCTTTTTTTCGTCCTGTCCATCGAGTTCTCGTGTATCGGTAACGATATCTTCGAGATTGCGTCCGGAGAGTTTGCCATAAGGGAAATCTTTGGCGTATTTCTCTACATCCATATACACACTACCGTTGGATATATAGGCATACCCGTGATCGAGAATACGTTGCACAAAAGCTATTTGTTCGATTATATGTCCCGAAGCGTGTGGCTCGATACTTGGAGGAAGGACGTTGAGAGCTTCCATATCGTGATGATATCGGTTGGTGTAGTATTGCACTACTTCCATCGGCTCAAGTTGTTCGAGTCGTGCTTTTTTTGCTATCTTATCTTCTCCTTCGTCGGCATCGTGTTCGAGGTGTCCAACATCCGTGATGTTGCGCACATAGCGTACTTTGTATCCGAGGAATTGCAGATAGCGGAACAGTAAGTCAAAAGTGATAGCAGGACGAGCGTGTCCGAGGTGTGCATCGCCATACACGGTGGGACCGCAGACATACATGCCTACGCGTCCCTCGTGCAGTGGTCTAAAATACTCTTTTTGTCGAGATAGTGTGTTATAGATTTGGAGCATAATAGTCAAAAGTCGAAAGTCGAAAGTCGAAAGATGAAGGTCTAAAGCAGAGTATCGGGGTTAAGATGCTCTTTTTCTATGTCTTTGAAGTAGTTGAACGTACCGACTTTAAGTTCGTCGCAAGCTGCTTCGTCGCAAACGATGATACCATGTTGGTGCATTTGTAATGCCGAAACGGTCCACATATGGCTAATAGGTTCTTCGATAGCATGTTGCAGTGCGCGAGCTTTGTTGTGACCATTGACCATGATGAGTACTTCTTTGGCATCCATAACTGTTCCTACTCCGACGGTGAGAGCGGTTTTGGGAACTTGGTTGATGTCGTTATCGAAGAAGCGTGAGTTAGCGATGATGGTATCGGTAGTCAGTTCTTTTTTGCGTGTGCGGCTAGTGAGTGATGAGCCGGGTTCGTTGAATGCAATATGTCCGTCGGGTCCGATTCCACCGAGGAAGAGATGTATACCGCCATAGTTTTTAATTTTCTCTTCGTAGCGGGCACATTCGGCTTCGAGGTCAGGAGCATTTCCGTTGAGGATGTTGACATTCTCCTTGCGGATGTCGATATGTGAGAAGAAGTTGTTCCACATGAAGCTGTGATAGCTCTCCGGATGGTTCTCGGGAATCCCGACGTATTCGTCCATGTTAAAAGTTACGACATTGCGGAAGCTTACTTTTCCTGCTTCGTAGAGTTTGATAAGTTCTTTGTACATTCCCAGCGGACTGCTACCGGTGGGTAATCCGAGTACGAAAGGACGGCTTTCTTTAGGTCCAAATTCGTTAATACGTTTAGCTACATAGTTAGCAGCCCATTTAGAGAGGAGCTCGTAGCTTGGTTGAATAATAACACGCATTGTTTTGAAATGTTAAGTTGTTAAATGTTAATTGTTAATTATTAGTTATAACACCCTTGCTTGCCGGTAACTACTGCCTAACGGACAAGCCTGGTTTGTAATTAATTTACTTGTTCGAGAACGACAGCAGATCGAGCAGGTAAATATAGTTTGAGCCAACCTTTGTGGTCCTTTTTGTAAAGCGGATCAGGTTGTGTAAAATGTTCGATGGAATCGTCGGAAAGTCCAAATCCGGCGAACTCTTTGGCATCGGTATTGAGTACGACGCGGTATTTTCCTTCTGCAGCAAGAATTCCATAGTCGGAGAAGGATTTTTGTCCATTCCAGTTGAAGACGAAGACGAGGTTGTCTCGTCTATATGCCACAACTTGGTCTCCTTCGTTATCCCAAAGCGTATAAATCCACGGCAGGTGTGTACCATTTTCATCCTTAACCATGTGTAGGTTTTTACGTAGTAGTTCTACCATTGCTTTGTCAAATCTGTTGAGGTCAGCGAAGTAGAAGTTCGGGTTGTCCACGAGCGACCATTGTCTTCTTGCGTATTTGTATGACCATCCGTTGCCTTCACGCGGGAAGTCAATCCATTCGGGATGTCCGAATTCGTTGCCCATGAAGGTGAGGTATCCTCCATTAATGGTAGAGGCAGTAATGAGTCGAATCATCTTATGTAGTGCGATTCCTCTGTCCACCATGTAGGTTGAGTGTCCGTGTTCGAAGTGCCAATACATGTCCGAGTCAATGAGTCGGAAAATGATGGTTTTGTCTCCGACAAGTGCTTGGTCGTGTGACTCGGCGTACGAGATGGTTTTCTCGTCTTGTCGGCGGTTGGTCATTTCGTAGAGGATGTGTCCTGCTTTCCAGTCTTCGTCCTTTACTTCCTTAATATATTTAATCCAGAAGTCAGGAATACCCATTGCGAGTCTGTAGTCGAAACCGACTCCTCCATCTTTCTGCGGGCAAGCGAGTCCAGGCATACCAGACATGTCTTCAGCAATAGTGATGGCATTCTTCTTAACTTGGTGTATTAGTTTATTGGCGAGTGTGAGGTACATGATTGCGTCACCATCCTCGTTGCCGTTAAAGTATGAGCCATAGCCGTTGAAGTCTTCTCCGAGTCCGTGGCTGAGGTACATCATTGATGTGACGCCGTCAAAGCGGAATCCGTCGAAGCCGTATTCGTCAATCCAGAACTTACAGTTAGAGAGTAGGAAGTGGAGCACTTCGGGTTTGCCATAGTTGAAGCATAGGCTATCCCAAGCCGGATGTTCGCGTCTTGCTCCAGCATGGAAGTATTGATATGGAGTGCCGTCAAAGTTTCCGAGTCCTTCGAGTTCGTTTTTTACGGCATGTGAGTGAACGATATCCATGATGACTGCGATTCCTCGGCTATGTGCATCGTCGATGAGTGCTTTGAGTTCTTCGGGTGTTCCAAAGCGTGAGGAAGCTGCGAAGAAGTTGGAGACATGGTAACCGAATGAACCGTAGTATGGGTGTTCTTGGATAGCCATGATTTGTATGCAGTTGTATCCGAGGTTAGCGATACGTGGCAGCACGTTTTGTCTGAACTCGTCATAGGTAGAGACTTTCTCCGCATCTCCCGCCATACCGATATGGCACTCGTAGATAAAGAGCGGTCCGTCTTTTTGTTTGCCGTTTTTGATGGTTTTATGTTTCCATTTATATTCAGCCGGCGCCCAAACTTGTGCTGAGAAGATTTTGGTGTTATCGTCTTGCACGACACGGCGGGCATAGCTTGGGATTCGTTCACCATAGCCGCCATTCCACTCGACGAGGAGTTTGTATAGTTGTCCATGTTTCATGGCGTTTTCAGGCAGGATAGCTTCCCAGATGCCGTTTCCGATGGGTTGGAGACGGTAGTCTTCGGATTTAGCCCAGTTATTCATGTCTCCTTTGATGTAGATTGCAGTAGCATTTGGAGCCCATTCTCTGAGTACCCACCCTTTGTCGGTATGGTGTAGACCGAAGTAGAGGTAACCGGTAGCCCAATCGGCGAGTGTTTTTCCACCGGTTATTTCCTTCTCTTTGTTAATAGCATAGTCATACCGTCCTTGTAGCGCAGCCTCGTAAGGTTGCAGATAAGGGTCAGATTTGACGATTTTAAGTTGTTTTGCCATAGTATTTGTGTTTTATGTTATTGGCTTTAGATTAGCATGAAGTCGTCTTAATGTTTCGTGTATCTATCGTATATCTATCGTGTATCTATCGTATATCTATCGTAGTTAACGGGAGAAGATATGGATGCATGGTGTTGTATTTTTTAGTTTTCGACGCGTGTTTTGACGATGAGTTTACGGAACTCTGTTCCTTTTGTTGCGATACCGGGTTGGTGTGCATCGGAAGGGAAGAAGATAACGAAGTGTCCAACGGGTACATTGAGCATGGTAGTAGCTTTTTCTTTGTAGAGTTCGACGTCTTTACCTTCGTCGTATTCAGCCGTAACGTTTTGGCAGTCCTCGAGAGCTTTCCATCCCATTTGTTCGTCTGCAGTTAGTGGTATTTGTATGTCGATATAGTCTTTGTGTGCTTCGAATGGGATATTTTTTTCATCTTTGCCTTTGAGATCGATGATATTGACGAAGAGGTCGTCTCCGTCGAGTTTGATTTTTCCGGCTGCAAAGTCTTCGAAGTCATTGTTGTTGAAGAAGTGCATAAATTGTTCCAGTCTTGGTACGCTGTCGAAATAGAGGTCAGCGTTTTCGATTTTGTCGATAATCATACGTGTGCAAATTTAGTTAAATTTGGCGCAAAGTTACGACAAAATGTTTGAATATCCAAGAAAAGTGCGAAAAAAGACGAAATATTTTATAAAATATTTGCATATATAGTTTTTTTGTTGTATTTTTGCAGCCGATTATAAAATTGCGCGTATTGTGCGCGTATTGTGCAGAAATTTGAATTACGAATTGTTGTTTGAGTTGATACAATTTATATTTAGATTGATACAATTTATATTTAGATGATATGAGTTACTTAAATTTTGACAAGGCGTTGTTAGTAAATTTGGAGCGTTCCTTACAGAAAGAGATGCTTCGAACGAATCGCGCCGGTGTTTACAATTCGACGACATTGGTTGATTGTAACACTCGTAAATACCATGGTCAGCTGGTGTTGCCTATACCCCAATTGGGAGAAGACAATTATGTTTTACTGAGTTCGTTGGACGAGACGGTTATTCAGCATGGTGCAGAGTTTAATTTAGGTTTGCACAAGTATGGAGAGAATCATTTTTCGCCCAATGGTCACAAGTACATTCGCGAGTTTGATTGTGAGGTGATTGCGAAGACGACTTATCGTGTAGGTGGTGTAGTATTGACGAAAGAGCGTTTGTTGGTAAGTTTCGAGCCTCGTGTATTGATTCGTTACACGTTAGTAGAGTGTGGTGCTCCTGTGACGATGCGTTTTCGTCCATTTTTGGCATTCCGCAGTGTGAATGAGTTGACGCATGAGAATAGTCGCGCGAATGCCGACATGAACGATTGCGAGAATGGTCGTGTGAACTGTATGTATCCGGAGTTTCCGCAGTTGTTTATGCAGTTCTCGAAGAGTGTGACTTATTCACATAATCCGATGTGGTACAAGAATATAGAGTACCAGAAGGAGCAAGAGCGGGGTTATGAGTATAAGGAAGATTTATTGGTACCGGGTTATTTTGAGGTGCCGATGAAGAAAGGTGAGAGTTTGATTTTTGCAGCCGGAATAAGCGAAGTCAAGACGTCGGGTTTGAAGACGTTGTGGAAGAAGGAGATGGCGCGTCGTAATGCTCGAACAGATATGTTTGAATGTTTGCGCAATGCTGCCTCTCAGTTCTACAAACGCGAGGGCGATAAGTGCTATTTGTTAGCAGGTTATCCCTGGTTCCACGCTTCCGCACGTGAGGAGTTTATGTCGACACCGAGTTGCACGTTAGATATAGATCGTCCTGAATATTGGGATGCGATTATTGATCAGACGGCCATAGGTGAAGTTCGTGCGTTTATGGCAGATAGTAGTTATAAGTCGCGAATCACAGGAATGGATGAGCCGGATGCATTATTGTGGTTTGTTCGTGCTTTGCAGAAGTACGCGCATAAGTACACGGTTAAGCAGGCTGCTGAAAAGTATGCTGGATTGTGCGAAGATATAGTATCGTACTATCGTAAGCAGAATCATCCTCGTGCGTGGGTTCATCAGAATGGACTGATTTGGGTAGATGGTACTCGTGTCCCAGCTACATGGATGAATGCGACGGAGAATGGTTGGCCTATCACTCCTCGTACGGGTTATATAGTAGAGATAAATGCGTTGTGGTATAATGCGATGCGTTTCACTGCTGAGTTGATGCGTGAGAACGGCAAGGAGATGGGTGCCGACTTGATGGAGTACCAGGCAGAGATTTGTCGTGAAGCGTTTGTAAAGACGTTCTGGAATGGTTTCTATTTGGATGACTATGTAGTAGACAACTACCATAATAAGGAAGTTCGTCCGAACCAGATATGGGCGGTAGGATTGCCATATACGCCGTTGGACAAGAAGCAAATGAAAGCGGTAGTGGATATATGCACACGGGAGTTATTGACTCCTCGCGGTTTGCGTACCTTGTCCCCGAAGAGCGGCGATTATCGTCCTGTATATATCGGAGGTCAGTTAGAGCGTGACCGGAATTTCCACAACGGTCCAGTATGGCCGAATACGATAGCAGCTTACTCCCGTGCCTATATGACAGTTTACAAGCACAGCGGTTTGAGTTTTATGCAGCGTATGCTGGTCGGTTTTGAAGTAGAGATGAGTGAGTTATGTATAGGCACACTCAACGAATTATACGATGGCAACCCTCCATATAAAGGGCACGGGGGCATGTCTTATGCTCCGAGTGTAGCGGCTGTTATCTCAGTTATGGATACCATGAAAAAATACCAAGAATAGTATGAAAGCACTAATGTTTGGTTGGGAGTTTCCTCCCCATATCCTTGGCGGTTTGGGCACGGCGAGTTACGGATTGACTCGTGGAATGTCTGAGCAGAAGGATTTGCAGATTACTTTTGTTATTCCGAAGCCTTGGGGCGATGAAGACCAGTCGTTTCTTAAGATTATCGGAGCCAATTCCATTCCTGTTGTATGGAAGGACAATGACTATGAGTATGTGCGTAAGCGCATGGAAGGTCGCATGTCGCCTGAAGAGTATTTTCATTATCGTGACGGTATTCGTTATGATTATCGTCGGATAGGCACAGATGACCTTGGTTGCATCAATTTCTCTGGTCGTTATCCGGACAATTTGGTAGAGGAGATTGGCAACTATGAGGCAGTAGCGAGTGTGTTGGCGAATAGTTTGGACTTTGACATTATTCACTCGCACGACTGGTTGACTTATCCCGCCGGTGTATTTGCCAAGCAGATTTCGGGTAAGCCATTAGTTATTCACGTTCATGCGACGGATTTTGACCGTAGTCGTGGCAATGTGAATCCGACTGTTTATGCGATAGAGCGTCGCGGAATGGATATGGCGGATCATATTATGTGTGTAAGTAATTTGACTCGTCAGACGGTTATTGAGAAGTATGGTCAAGATCCGTCGAAAGTATCAACCGTTCACAACGCCGTAGAGCCATTGGCTAATCCAAATGAGTTTGTTAAGCACAAACGTAAGGATAAGTTAGTGACCTTCCTCGGTCGTATCACGATGCAGAAAGGTCCTGAGTATTTTGTTGAAGCTGCGGCTCGTGTGTTGGACAAGACAGATGGTGTTCGTTTTGTGATGGCTGGTAGCGGCGATAAGATGGCAGAGATGATTGAGTTAGTGGCAAAACGTGGTATAGCAGATCGTTTCCACTTCCCGGGTTTCATGCGTGGTAAGCAAGTCCAAGAGCTATTGGCAGATTCGGATGTATATATTATGCCATCCGTAAGTGAGCCGTTTGGAATATCTCCCCTTGAAGCCATGCAAGTCGGATGTCCATCGATAATCTCTCATCAGTCTGGTTGTGCGGAGATTCTTCAGCACGCGATAAAGACTGATTATTGGGATATAGATGCGATGGCAGATGCTATATATGCTATCGTGAAATATCCGGCAATGTACAAATCTCTCCATGAATTAGGTATGGAGGAAGTGAATAATATCAAGTGGTATGACGCGGGTTTAAAAGTGCGTGCCATTTATGATAAAGTAATTAACCATCGCTAAAATTTATTGTTATGAAAAATATTTGTTTTGTAATCCAAATGCATGCACCTTATCGTTTGAAACGTTATCGTTTCTTCGATATAGGTCAAGACCACTATTATTATGATGACTCTGAGACAGAGGAGCGCATCGGTTGGTTGGTAGAGAACTCTTATATGCCATTGTGTCAGACGTTGAAAGAGATGATTCGTCTGTCAAAGGGCAAATTCCATTGTGCGTTGGCCATCACGGGTTCGATGCTTGAAGTATTTGAGCAGTTTGCTCCTGAGATGATTGATGTGCTTCGCGAGTTAGTTCAGACGAAGTGTGTAGAGTTTTTGGCAGTGCCATATTCTTACACATTGGCTGCTGAATATAATGAGAATGAGTTCCGTGACCAGTTAGAGAAGCAAGAGCAAGTTATTTCAGATCTGTTTGAAGTCAAGCCAACGACGGTATGCAATGCCGAGTTGCTCTATTCGGACGAGATAGCTTATAACTTGCAGAAGTGGGGGTATAAGGTAGCGATGGCAGAAGGAGCTAAGCACGTGCTGAGTTGGAAATCACCGAACTTCATGTACCAATCGGCGGCTTCGAACAAGATGAAAGTGTTGCTGCGTAATGTGGCGTTGAGTGATGAGTTGGCCTTCCATTTCTCAGACCCGAATTGGGTTAATTATCCGATGGATGCGGAGAAATATGCCAAGAGCTTGGCAGCTCTTCCGGCGGACGAGGAGTTAGTCAATATCTGGTTAGGTGCCGAGACTTTTGGTTGCAGACAGCGTGCTGAAACCGGAATCTTTGATTTCTTGAAGGCATTGCCATATTATGCTTTGGAGAACGGTTTAGGTTTTGTTACTCCGGCAGAGGCTGCGAAGAAGATTGCTGCCAAGGATATTGTATCTGTTCCGTTCCCGATGACATGGGCAGGTGAAGCTAAAGACTTGAGTATCTATGCCGGCAACGACTTGCAGCAAGAGGCAATCAATAAGCTTTATGCCGTTGCAGAGCGTGTACATTTATGCTCTGATAAGCGTTTGAAACGTGACTGGTTGATGCTTCAAGATTTGAACTATTTGCACTTCATGAACCATATTGATCAGGGTGCGACCAATTATGAGTCGGCTTATGATGCGTTCATCAATTATATGAATGTGTTGGCAGATTTCCTCCAATTGGTAGATGAGCAATATCCGACAACGATTGAGAACGAAGAGTTGAATTCTTTGCTCAAGACAATCAATAACCAGGAGAAAGAGATAGCGCGTCTTGAGAAAGAACTCAAGGAGTGCAAAAAAGCGAAGAAGTAAATTGTGACAAAAAAGATTGGGGTAATAGTCTGTGTGCTGATGGTGTTCGTCAGCCCGCTTAGTGCGAAGAAAGGAGCTGTCAAGACGGTAATACGTTCTTGGCAGTTGCCTTCACCTACATATTTAGCGGACACAGTACCTGTAGATACAAATTATCTCAATCTGCCTATGCGCGAACCGGTTTATACGTACAGCATATCCAATGTTTGGAATGGTTCGCTGATTTCCCCCGTCCAGTCTCGATTATATTTTACGCGCAGGGACTTAGTGGAAGATGTTTTTGGTAAGCAATATACTCCGTATTTGATAACGCCGGGAAATGTGCGTTTTTATAATACAACGTTGCCGTTTTCGAATATCGCCTATAAGAAAGGATTTACGACCTATCACGAGGAGAACGAAGTGAATTTTTTATTTACGGGCAATATCACAAAGCGTTTCAATTTAGGTTTGCAGATGAATTATCTGAATGCAGCAGGTCACTATCAGAATCAAGAAAACAAGTTGTTTAATGGTTCGGTTTTTGGCTCATATAATGGGGACCATTACTCTATTCAGGCTGCATTTATGTGGGCGCGCATTAGTAATTTCGAGAATGGTGGTATTAATGATTTAGAGGACTTGAAAGGGACGTTGGAGCCAGAGGATATTCCTGTAAGAATGAAGGGAATGTCGGCATATCGCTATATGAGCGGTTTTATCAATCATTACTACTCTATAACTAAGGAGCGCGAACATCATGATACGGTGGAGGTGAAGAATAATTTTGGAGAGAAAGAGTTGAAGGATACGTTGCTGATAGAGCATATTCCGATGATTACTTTTGCTCACACGATTGATATTAACAACTCGAATCGTCGTTATATAGAGAAGGAGAATCAGTCTAATTATTATCCGGATTCCTATCGTAGTTGGAAAGAGACTCGCGACTCAACTGACATGTTGACAATCAGTAACACGTTGTCCGTTACGTTTGAGGAGGAGTTCAACCGTGTGCTGAAATTTGGTGCGATGGTTTATGCGAAGAATGAATGCCAACGGTTCTATTATCCAATGGGCATTAATTCCTTTGATTTTCCAACGATAAACAACCCATCCGATACGCTTTTATCGTCAGGGATGACTTTTCAGAGGTTAGATACAGGTCGTTATCAGTGGACGAATAACACCTATGTAGGCGGGTCGATATTTAAAAATCGTGGCGCATATTTGCGTTATGGGGCGAATGGTGATGTGTGCGTTTTGGGATATAAATTGGGACAATTTCAGGTTAATGGTCATGTAGAAGGATTTATTCCGATAGGGAAAGATATAATGTCGTTGTCCGCCCGCGTGTCTTTCAGGAACGAGACACCGAATTGGTATATACAGCATTACGTGTCCAATCACTTTAGATGGAATAATGATTTCTCGAAGCCGATGCGCTTCAATGTGAGTGGTGAAGTATCGTATCCGACAAAGTGGGTTAAGCCCAGAGTGAATATTGACTTTGAGAATGTGACTCGTCCGATATGGTTCTCGGCGACAGATGGTTTACCTCATCAGTATGATGGTAATGTTCAAGTGTTGGCAGCGAATGTGCATTGTGATATCACTACTCCGTGGGTAAACTTAGAAAATAATGTTGTTTATCAGCACTCTTCATCATCTATCATTGCGGTTCCTGCGCTAACGCTTTACCATAATTTATACTATCACGGCACATGGTTTAAAGCGTTGGATGCTCAGATAGGTGTTGATTTGCGCTATTTTACCAAATATTATGCGCCAATTCTCAATCCTGCAACGGGACAATTTTGTTCGCAGGAGGCTACGAAGATTGGTAATTATCCGGTGTTGAATGTGTATGTGAATTTCTTTGTTCGCTACTTGCATCTTAACTTTTTTGCTCATTATACTCATTTCAATCACCTATTTATGCGAGAAAATACAGATTGTCAAATTATGTCAAATTATCCATATAACCCAGATGTGTTCCGTGCGGGACTATCTTGGTATTTTTACAGATAAAAGCCTATGCCACAAACAGTAAGATTAAATAAGATATTGATATATGCCCGTGAAGAAGCGGGTCGTTTATGCAATACAGAGGTATTGCCGGAGCATCTTTTGTTAGGAATACTTCGTTTACAGGAAGGTACCGCATACGATATGCTATTGCGTGCTGGTTTGTTGCCTGAAGATACAAAGCTGAATTTAGATGAGGTATTGCAAACTGAGCGTTCAGATATGGTTCAACCTGTAACTCGTTCGCCGCAAGTTGAGCGTATTTTGCGAATTGCTGATAGTGAAGCTAAATTGTACAATGAGGAAGACACAGGTTCAATTCATCTATTGCTTGCGATTTTGCACGAACGAATCAATCATGCAGCTATTTATTTAGAGACGGTATGGAGTATCACTTATGATAGCATTGTAGCGCTGTATCCCAAACAGCGTGTAGCGCCTCAATCCGGTTCCGGTCAATCTTCCGAAGTAGAAGAACCGCGCAAGACAGAAACTAAGCGTACGTCTAAAGACCAGAAGTCTTCTCACGGAACGCCTGCTTTGGACAAGTATGGACGTGACTTAACAGCGAGCGCAGCAGAAGGAAAATTGGACCCTGTTGTAGGTAGAGAAGTGGAGATTGAACGTGTAGTTCAGATTCTTTCACGTCGTAAAAAGAATAATCCTATTCTTATTGGTGAACCCGGTGTTGGAAAATCTGCCATTGTAGAAGGATTAGCTTTGCGCATTGTTCGTCACGAGGTTGAAGCCCTTAAGGAAAAACGAATTATTACCTTAGATATAGCATCGATGGTCGCTGGTACAACCTATCGTGGACAGTTTGAAGAGAGAATGAAATCTGTAATTCAAGAGCTCCAATCTCATCCTAATATTATACTTTTTATTGATGAGATTCACACTATTATTGGTGCAGGAAATGCTCAGGGATCTTTGGATGCAGCAAATATTTTAAAGCCGGCATTAGCTCGTGGTGAGGTGCAATGTGTAGGTGCTACCACGACGAATGAATATCGTACCTCAATCGAAAAGGATGGTGCATTAGAGCGCCGTTTCCAGAAGATAGTTGTTCGTCCTACCAATACGGATGAGACATTGGAGATACTTCATCGTTTATCTCCCCGCTATGCCGATTATCACCATGTGACTTATTTGGATGAAGCATTGGAGGCCTGTGTTACATTGGCAGATAGATATATTACAGACCGTGCGTTTCCAGACAAGGCCATTGATGTATTAGACGAGGCTGGTGCGAAAAAGCAGGCTGCAGAGAGAGTTGAGAATGAGAATAATCGTCCCTCCGTATCAAAAGATGATGTGGCCAATGTGGTAGCGATGATGTCCGGAGTTCCAGTTCAACGTGTTAGGAAGGCAGAGACGGAACGTCTTCGCACTATGGCAGATACACTTAAAAAACGTGTAATAGGGCAGGATGAAGCTGTTCAAACCGTAGTACGTGCTATTCAGCGTTCGCGTTTAGGATTACGAGATCCGAGACGTCCGATAGGCACATTCTTCTTTCTTGGTCCGACCGGAGTTGGTAAGACATTTTTGGCGCAGTGTTTAGCTGAAGAGATGTTTGGTTCCAAGGATGCCATAGTTCGTTTCGATATGTCAGAATATATGGAGAAGCACACAGTGTCTTTACTTGTAGGTGCCCCTCCTGGATATGTGGCTCACGAAGATGGAGGAAAACTAACCGAAGCAGTTCGCCGTAAACCCTATTCGATAGTTCTGTTTGACGAGATAGAGAAAGCGCATCCCGATGTTTTCAATGTGCTGTTGCAAGTGATGGATGAAGGGCGTCTGACTGACCGTCAGGGACATGTGGTGGATTTCAAAAACACGATTATTATACTTACATCGAATGTTGGAACTCGCCAACTGAAAGAATTTGGAAGCGGAGTGGGTTTTGCTGCAGTTGAGAAGGACGAGAAATTTCAAAAGCAGACCTTGCTGAAAGCTCTTAATAAGACGTTCCCACCTGAGTTTGTCAATAGAATAGATAATGTTATAACTTTTGACTCTCTTAATCGTGAAACGATGCAAGTTATTTTAGATAACGAAATCGAGAAGCTGCGTCAGCGTCTTAAAGTGCAAGGTTATTCCTTGCAAGTAGCTGATGAGGTGAAGGCAGAAATGTTGGATAAATCTGACACCAAACAATATGGTGCGCGACCTATTAAACGTGCTATTCAAACTTATCTTGAGGACAAGATAACAGATATGTTGCTTAGTCAACCCAGGAAAAAAACTATAAAAATTTTATCAATATGACTTACGAAGTAACGGATTCCAACATCCAGGAATTGTTGGCCTCGGCTAATCCCGTTGTAATCGATTTTTGGGCACCATGGTGCGGCCCTTGTAAAATGATGCTTCCTATTGTGGACGAACTTTCTAAGCAGTACGATGGAAAAGTGAACGTTGGAAAACTTAATGTAGATGAAAATCCTGATACGTGCGAGCAGTATGGTATCATGAATATCCCAACGATGCTTTTCTTCAAAAATGGTGAGCTTGTTGATCGTCACGTAGGCGCTTGTCGCAAGCCTGATCTTGAAAAAATCATTGACTCAATGCTGTAAAATCGGCTAAAAAACTGCAAAATTAAATATTTTGGAATAAAAATTTGGTTATTTCAAAAAAAAGCAGTACCTTTGCGCGCTTTTTTGTGTAGTTAGGCATGGTATTTGCATGCAAACTATGCGTGAAGCATAACAGGGGTAGATTGCCCCTTAAAAACGGCAGAAGTTTTTCCATAAGGTGGAAAATACTTCGGGTTCGGTAGCTCAGTTGGATAGAGCAACAGCCTTCTAAGCTGTGGGTCGCGGGTTCGACTCCCGCCCGAATCACTTATTAAAAGCATAATTAAACACATGCGTCAACTAAAAATTACAAAGTCGATTACGAATCGTGAATCGGCTTCTTTAGACAAATATCTGCAAGAAATCGGGCGAGAAAGTCTCGTTACGGTTGAGGAGGAAGTGGAATTAGCCGCCCGAATCCGTCAAGGTGATCGCGCCGCATTAGAGAAACTGACTAAGTCCAACTTGCGTTTTGTCGTATCTGTTGCTAAGCAATATCAGAACCAAGGGCTTAGCTTGCCTGACCTTATCAATGAAGGGAATCTCGGACTTATTAAAGCTGCAGAGAAGTTCGATGAGACACGTGGTTTCAAGTTTATTTCCTATGCAGTTTGGTGGATTCGCCAATCTATTCTTCAAGCTTTGGCTGAGCAGTCACGTATTGTGCGCCTCCCGCTCAATCAGGTGGGATCGCTTAACAAAATTAGCAAAGCCTTCCAACGCTTTGAGCAGGAATATGAACGCAAGCCTTCTGCTGAGGAACTTGCAGAAATATTGGATATTCCTGTTGACAAAATTGCTGATACACTTAAGATGTCAGGACGCCATGTCTCAGTTGATGCTCCGTTCGTTGAAGGAGAAGATAATAGCCTTATTGATGTTATGGTTAATGAAGATTCTCCTAATGCCGACCGCGGGTTAATCAACGAGTCGCTCAAGACAGAAATAGACCGTGCTCTCGCTACTTTGGTTCCGCGTGACGCGGAAGTTCTGCGTAAGTTCTTTGGTATTGGAGTTCCCGAGAAAACGCTTGAGGAGATAGGTGAGGAACTTGGGCTCACTCGTGAGCGTGTACGGCAGATTAAAGAAAAAGCTATTAAAAAGCTTGGAGAAGGGAAACGCACTAAAGTGCTTAGAACCTATCTTGGTTAAATTATAACACCTATTAATATAAATACATTATTATGAAAAAGTTCTTAAATCTTATCCTTATTACTGCCTTGTTTAGTTTGAACGCATGTGCAGACAAAAAGGAAGTTATTACTTTTGCCCAACTGCCTATGCCGGCTCAAGAAATAGTCAAACAAAATTTTGACGTGGCTACCATTTCTTATGTTATGAAAGAGAGAGATTGGTCGGTAGAGTACGAAGTTCGCTTCAACAATGGTAATGAAGTAGATTTCGATAGCGAAGGGCAACTAAAGAAAGTTGATTGTCAGTTAACCCAAGTTCCTGAAGCACTTATTCCGCAGCCGGTTCTTACCTATGTAAAAACGAATTTCCCCGGTGCATTTATACAAGAGTGGGGGCGTGATGACAGAGGCTATAAGGCAGAACTGAATAATGGCTTAGAATTGAAGTTCGATAGTTCTTATCGCTTCAGTTATATTGACGATTAAGTTCTTTAAGTACTTGATAGTTAAATAAATCCCGCTCCTTATCTCGGAACCACCCCCACTTATTAAAGTAGCGGCACATGTTTGCGATATGTATCCAAAGATATCGCAACGAGTGGTATGACTCCTTTGCGTGGTGGTGTATGATGGTAACGGTTGGTAAGTAAAGTGTAAGCCAGTCTCGATGGATAGTGCGTGTTAGATCGATATCTTCTGGATACATAAAATACCGCTCATCGAATAGTCGAGCTTGTAAAACTGCTTCTGTGCGGAATAACATAAAACATCCGCTCAAATACGGAGCATTCATAGGTCTGTTATATCCACTTTCGCGCAACTCGTATTGACTATTCCGCTTTTTCATCCAGCATTTTGGTAAAAATCTTCTACCAAAAACATCCAATGGAGTCGGTAGTAGTTTGGCAACATATTGCATCTCGCCATTAGGATAAATGACTCGTGGAATAATTTGCCCTACCTCGTGGTGTTGCTCAATGAAATCGAGAAGGGTGGTAATGTCTGTTGCCTTAACTTCGATGTCCGAGTTGATAACTAAGTGGTAATCAATTTCGTCGTATATCGATTCCCGTATTGCGATGTTGTGTGCGCGTCCGTAACCCAAATTAGCATTATTGAATATATAAACGACGGGTAGCGGAAGAGAAAGCAATTCTTCCGATTCCACTGGTGAATTATCAATCAAGTAGATGCGATTTAGACTTCGTATCTTGTATAATTCCTCCAGGAGAGGCATTAGTTGCTCCCGTGGAGTTTTATATAAAACAATAGATATATTAAGCATAACAGACTGCAAAGATACTACATTTCACCCATATATGCAAAAAAAAAGCTCAAAACTTTCTTTTTGAGCTTTTTTTCTTGCTTTTTGTGACGGATTACGCCTCGGCGCTTTCTTCTGCAGGAGCTTCTTCTGCTTCTTCAGCTGCTGGTGCTTCTGCCTCTGCTGCCTCTTTTGCAGCTTCTTGTGCTGCGGCTGCCAAAGCCTCACTTGCTTCTTGGCGTTTCTTCAACACCTCAGCAGCTTTAGCTTTGTTAGCTTCTACTTCTTGAGCATGAGCAGCCTTTTGCGCAGCAGCTTTCTTGTCGGCTTCTGCCTTAACAATCTTGTTGTCTTTTGCCTGTTGTTGAGCCTTCCAAGCGTCAAAACGTTTTTGAGCTTCTTCTGCAGTAAACGCTCCTTTTGCTACACCACCATTCAGGTGCTTCATCAGCATCACACCCTCTACAGAAAGAAGATGACGAGCAGTGTCTGTTGGTTGTGCGCCTACACCTACCCAATAGAGCGCACGCTCAAAATTGAGATTAATCGTTGCAGGATTAGTGTTGGGATTGTAAGAGCCGATACGCTCAATAATTTTGCCGTCACGCGGCGAACGGCTGTCTGCTACTACGATATGGTAGTAAGCGTAGTCTTTGTGACCATGACGAGCCAAACGAATTTTTGTTGCCATTTTGTTTTGTTGTTTATGGGCTACGAATTACTCGAATCCCTGCCCGGGTTAATATTAATGACGTGCTTTTTACTCGAAAAAGCCCGCAAAAGTACTGCTTTTTTCTCAATCGCACAAATTTTTTTGCATAAATCTGTTATTTTTCGTTAAAATGTGTAGTCAAATTTGCATATATCGCATTTTTTACGTACTTTTGCACCCGTAATTTGGTTAATTATGTTGTTTCGAGAGATTATAGGTCAAGAGCGTGTAAAGCAGCAACTGCGTACTTCTGTACAAGAGGGACTCATTCCCCATGCCCAGCTTTTCGTTGGTCCTGAAGGAGTGGGAAAACTCCAACTCGCAGTAGCATATGCACAATATGTTGCCTGCCCTAACAGAACCGCCGAAGATGCATGTGGAATATGTCCGACTTGCTTACAATATGCCAAGTTGCAGCATCCTGATTTGCACTTCGTCTTTCCCATTGTCAAAACCGACACAGCTGATGTTTGTGACGATTTCATTGATACTTTTCGTGAACTGCTATTAACTAAATCCTATTTTAATTTAGATGATTGGTATACAGCTTTAGGGGTAGAAAACAAGCAGGGGATGATATACGAGAAAGAAAGTTCTGAAATCTTGCGTAAACTTAATCTAAAGTCTTTTGGCGAAGGGTATAAAGTTATGATCATTTGGCAGCCGCAGAAAATGAATACCACCTGTGCTAATAAGTTGCTAAAGATTTTGGAAGAGCCGCCGCAAAGAACTATTTTTCTGTTGGTATCTGAGCAGCCCGAACAACTACTTTCTACAATTCTAAGCCGAGTTCAACAGATTCGAGTTCCTCGATTGAGTGATGACGAGATTCGAGATGGACTGATTGCTAATGGGTATGAGTCGCAAAATGCCACTGATTGGGCACATATCGCTAATGGTAGTTATTTGAATGCTATCAAATTGGCTGGAGAAAATAGTACCAATAGTCAATACTTGTCCGACTTCATCGAGCTAATGCGCAATGCATATACCATTGGGCATATCAACGATGCATCCAAGAAGTTATCTGCTCTTCAGAATATACGAAAGTGGAGCCTTGGTATGGCGGATGCAAAAAAAGGAAGAGAGAAACAGCGGACATTTTTACAGTATGTACAAAGGCAAGTAAGGGAGAATTATGTATTTAATCTTCAGCATCCTGAATTAAACTATCAAACAAAAGAAGAAAGAGATTTCTCGCAACGCTTTTCACCCTATATCAACGCAAGCAATGTTGAACAAATTATGCTTGAATTGGATAAGGCCGAACGCCAAATCGCACAAAATGGGAACGCCAAAATAATTTTCTTTGACATGTGTCTACAATTTATTGTGTTATTAAAAAGATAAAATATATGAACGAAAAATTTACACTGAATAATGAGGCTTGTCAGTTTACGCCGAAGGCTTGCTGTCGAAATTCTGCTCACATGCTTCCGGTTACGGATTGGTTGGCAGATTTGCCCGATAACATCGAAGAAAACGATCTTGTTGAGGTGCAATTTAAGAACACTCGAAAAGTATTCTTTCGGAATGTCAATCGCCTTCCTTTAGAGAAAGGTGTCAGTGTTATTGTTGAAGCTAATCCTGGCTATGATCTTGGCGAGGTGGTTCTTACTGGTCAACTCGTTAAACTTCAAATGAAGAAAAATCGTATTGATCTCAATCGTTACGAAATTCGTAATGTCCTTCGACTTGCTGAACAAGCAGACCATGACAAAGCTGCTATAGCTCATGCAAAAGAGCAAGATACTATGATAAAAGCTCGTCAACTCGCTAAATCGCTCGGCTTGGAGATGAAGATTGGCGATGTTGAATATCAGGGAGATGGTTCCAAAGCTATCTTTTACTATATTGCTGATGGCCGCGTTGATTTTAGGCAACTTATCAAACTCTATGCAGAAGCATTTCGTGTCCGAATTGAGATGAAACAGATTGGTGCGCGTCAAGAAGCTGGGCGTATCGGCGGAACGGGCCCTTGTGGACGTGAGTTATGTTGTTCCACATGGATGACTAATTTTACTTCTGTAGGTACAGGGGCGGCCCGTTTACAACACGTATCCCCTAATCCTCAAAAGTTGGCAGGACAATGTGCTAAGCTCAAATGCTGCCTTAATTATGAAGTTCCAATCTACGAGGATGCATTACGGAGGGGAGAAACAATAGGTACCCCAGTTATACAAGAAGAGACTCCTGATTTAGGATTTAAAAATGATGTCGGGCAGGGAGATTTAAATCGATTTGACCGTAAAAAGAATCATCATAACGACAGACATAATGATCGTCGAAACGATAGAAACAAAAACCATGAACGTCAAAAACCTGCTGATAGTAATCGTAATTAGTACTCTCCTTCTTGCTTGCTCAAAAAGGACCATCTATTCCGAATTTAAGGCAGTCCCAATTGTGGGATGGCAGGAAGATTCTGTTTTATCATACTGCGTGTCAGTTGATGAGACTCGCAACCTATATGATATCCTTATATGCGTGCGACATACAGAAGTCTATCCCTATCAAAACATGTGGCTATTTTGTTCTTTTGGACGCGATACCTTAATGCATGATACTATTGAGTTCTTTTTGGCAGATGATCGAGGACGTTGGCTTGGAAATGGAGGAAACAAGTGGATAGAAATGCCAGTTTTATACGAGCATAACTACCAATTTCCTGATACCGGAAAGTATATTTTCACCATTCAACAAGGAATGCGTGACGAGGCGTTACAAGGAATAAGCGACATGGGGTTAATCATTAGACAATCTAATTAACATGAGCAAGAATAAGTTGAAAAAGTTTGCAGAAATGGAAACATTTCATAATGTATTCCAATGTGCTGCTTGCGAGTTGAATGATGTTAATCCTATTGTGCAAATGGCAGGTCATTGGCACGAACGGTACTTCAAAAATAACAACCCCATAGTCTTGGAACTCGGTTGCGGAAGAGGGGAATATACGGTTGGTTTGGCAAAGTTATATCCCTATAAGAATTTTATCGGTGTAGACATTAAGGGAGCGCGAATGTGGGCGGGTGCCAAGCAAGCGGAAGAAGAAAGTCTTCCAAATGTTGCATTCCTTCGTACAAATATTGAAAATATCATTTCCTTCTTTTCTGCCGGTGAAATCGAAGAAATATGGATTACTTTTTGTGATCCACAAATGAAGAAAGCGACTAAAAGACTTACTTCCACTTACTTCATGGCACGCTATCAACAAATAATGCGAGAGGGAGGAAAGATTCATCTAAAGACGGATAGTCCATTCCTTTATACTTACTCACGCGAAATGATCCGTGTCAACAATTATTCTCTCTTGGCTGATACTGATGATTTGTATAATACTGAGAACCATTACGATGATGCGAAAGCTCTGCGTACTTATTACGAGCAACAATGGCTTGACAGAGGAATGAGTATCAAATACCTAAGTTGGCAACTGATAAAAAAAGATACATTTGAAGAACCCGATATTGAAATAGAAAAAGATAATTACCGTTCGTACGGAAGAAATTATGTATCCACAACAAATCATTGATGCGCTGCGCCATGTCCGTTATCCCGGTACAGGAAAGGATTTGGTTGAATCCGGAATGTTGGAAGATGATATTCGCATTTCCGGCTTTGAAGTATCTTTCTCATTAATTTTCCCAAAAGAGAATGATCCTTTCATCAAATCTGTTCTTAAGGCAGCAGAAGTGGCACTTCAGACTTATATTGACCCCAATATATTTGCTACTATCCATGCTAAGTTTTTAAAGCCTGCTCCGGCGACTCGACATCATGAATCGACGATTAGAGCAAAGCATATTATTGCCATTCATAGCGGCAAGGGAGGTGTTGGCAAGTCTACAGTAGCAGCCAATTTAGCTGTGTCCTTGGCAAAGCGAGGTAATGCCGTTGGATTACTCGATGCAGATATACATGGTCCTAGTATGCCTAAAATGTTTCACACCGAAGATTGTCGACCTGTATCCATAGAAGTAAACGGGCGTGATTTGATTGAGCCTATAGAGCAGTACGGGGTTAAAATGCTCAGTATAGGTTTCTTTGTAGATCCATCGAATGCAGTTGTTTGGCGAGGAGGGCTTGCTTCAAATGCCATTAAGCAATTGATAGAGGATGCGAATTGGGGAGAACTCGATTATTTCTTAATTGATCTGCCTCCTGGAACGAGTGATATCCATTTGACTCTTGTTTCTGCTCTTCAGCTAACAGGAGCTATTGTGGTTACAACTCCTCAACCTGTGGCGTTAGTGGATGCGCGGAAAGGGGTGGATATGTTTCGTAACGAAAAAATTAATGTGCCTGTTTTAGGTATTATTGAAAATATGGCTTGGTTCACCCCTGCCGAGTTGCCTAACAATCGTTATTATATATTCGGTCAAGACGGTGGTAAAAGACTTGCGGAGGAATTGAAAGTGCCTTTATTAGGACAAATTCCTCTTGTACAGTCTGTTCGAGAAGCTGGAGATAATGGTGAACCGATAGCTCTTCAGGATGGACATCCTGCTGCGGTAATTTTTGATCAAATATGCCAACAACTACAGAGTTAGGCACAGCGCCTATACATAAACTGCTATTTAAATACGCGATGCCCGCCATTATTGCAATGACGGCAACATCAATGTACAACATCGTTGACAGTATTTATATTGGACATGGCTGCGGTGCCTTGGCGCTCGGAGCCTTGACTGTTGCTAAACCCTTTATGGATATTTGTGCTGCTTTTGGCAGTTTAGTTGGAGTGGGGGCTTCTTCTTTGCTTGCCATTTATCTTGGCGAAAAAGATTACGATCGTGCCAATCGCGTTTTAGGCAATGTAATCGTGATGAATGTCATTCTTTCAGCTATTGTGATGGCAATAGGTCTTATCTGGCTTGACCCTATTTTGATGGCGTTCGGAGCAAGTGAAGATACATTAGGCTTTGCGCACGATTACATGGAAATAATTCTCTACGGTAATATTCTCACTCATATTTATTTTGGTCTTAATGCACTTTTGCGCTCTGCTGGCCATCCTCGTTTCTCAATGACAGCTACGATAGTGGCAGTTATTGTGAATATCATCTTAGATCCTCTTTTTATCTTTGGTATGGAAATGGGTGTTCGAGGAGCTGCTTTAGCTACGGTTATAAGTCAAGCGGTTGCTGTTGTTTGGCAACTTACCAAATTTATGGATAAGAACGAATTAGTTCGATTCCATCGAGGAATTTGGCGGCTTAATCGGCATATAACAAGTCGTGCGTTAACTATAGGTATGTCGCCGTTCTTGTATAACATTGCCCATTGTTTTGTAGTCATCATTATCAATAACCAACTCAAACATTTTGGTGGCGATATGGCGATTGCATCCTACGGAGTTATCAATCGTTTGACCTTTGTTTTTGCGATGATGATAATGGGGCTCAATCAAGGAATGCAGCCGATAGCTGGATATAATTATGGCGCGAAACAGTATAGTCGGGTACTGAAATCTTTTTATTTGACAAGCGCTTATGCGACTGTAGTTATGAGCATTGTCTTTCTATTAGGGGAGTTGTGTCCCGAAGTAGTGACTAAAATGTTCACGCACGATCCTCTCCTTATCTCTCAAACTATCAAGCCGATGCGCATCATCTGTTCAACGATGCTCATAATCGGTTTCCAAATGGTAGCTGGTAATTTGTTTACGTCTATAGGTAAAGCAGGTAGAGCCATTTTCCTAAGCCTCACAAGACAGGTAATATATCTTATTCCGTTAGCTCTGCTTTTGCCGTTGTACTTTAGTGATCCTCTAGATGGTGTTTGGTGGTCCATTCCTATTAGTGATGCCCTGGCGGCTATAACAGCCGTTATTGTCCTGCTGTCTTCTCGCAAGGATCTCCCCAGTGACGAACAATTTCATCCATAATGGAGAACACCTCTTCTTTTGTATCGGCACGAAGAAGTGCTATACGTGTTTGCTTGAAGTCGTATAGGCCTTTGAATACGGGTGAATTGGCAAAATGTCGGCGCGAATGAACAATGCCCTTTCGCTCATCTCCAATCCATTCAATACTACGTTCTACGTGTTCTTTTAGAATCTCTACGCACCATGACATGGAACGCTTAGGGAGAAGTTCTTCAGTAACTAAGTAGTGTTTTATATCCTCAAATATCCAAGGGCAGCCGAACGTTGCTCTACCTATCATAATGGCATCCACACCATAGTTATTGAAGCACTCTTTGGCTCGTTCGGGCGTGGTGACATCTCCATTTCCAATAATAGGAATATGCATTCGGGGATTTCTCTTCACATCGCCAATCAGTGTCCAATCGGCTTCGCCTGTGTACATTTGTGCCCTTGTGCGACCATGAATTGCTAATTCTGTTATTCCGCAGTCTTGTAGGGCTTCCGCCAAGTCCACAATGATTTTCTGTTCATCATTCCAGCCTAATCGGGTTTTGGCTGTAACTGGAGTATGTACAGCATTAACGACCGCCTTTGTTATTTCCAACATTTTAGGAACATCTCGCAGTAATCCGGCTCCAGCACCTTTGCCTGCTACCTTTTTTACAGGGCATCCAAAATTAATATCAATAAAATCAGGTTTAGCCTGTTCAACAATCTGAGCTGCATCTGCCATTGAAGCCGCGTCTTTGCCGTATATCTGAATGGCCACTGGTCGCTCCAAGTCGGAAATCTGTAGTTTTCTTGTGGTTGAAGCCACATCGCGAACTAAGGCATCCGCGTTAACGAATTCCGTATAGACTCGATCAGCTCCAAAACGCTTACAGAGCATTCTGAACGCAGGATCAGTCACGTCCTCCATTGGTGCTAGATACAAAGGCCTTGCTATCATACTACTTATTAATAGTTGGATATTTGATGCGATGATGATTGATAGCCAAAAGGCGCTCTTTAAATACTTGGCGAATATCTTCTACATCTTTGAAGGAAAGTGGAGTGTCAGAAAACTGTCCTTCGTTAATTTGCTGCTCTATCATATCATCAACCATTGCATAGACATTGTTTTCAGTATATTCCTTTAAACTCCGTGAGCGCGCTTCTACCGCGTCTGCCATCATCAGAATAGCCTCTTCTTTACTGGTTGGCTTAGGACCATGATAGCGGAAAAGTTCCGGATTCACCGTGTTTTTCCCGTTAGAGTTATTAACTGCTGTATTGTAAAAATAGCGTGTTAGTGATGTTCCATGGTGCGTGGTGATGAAACTAATGAGCACCTCGGGGAGATGGTTTTGACGAGCTATTCGAACACCATCTTCTACATGCGCAATGACCACTTGAGCAGCCTCCTCAGGAGTCATGTCCAGCAGCGGATTTTGTCCGTCTGGTTGATTCTCAGTAAAGTATTCAGGATGGGCAAGTTTGCCAATATCGTGATATAGTGCACCGGTGCGAACGAGAAGTGATTTGGCGCCGATACGCTTTGCTGCTTCCATAGCCAAAGTACTTACTTGCATGGAGTGTTGGAAACTTCCTGGTGCTTTTTGAGCAAACTCTAATAATAAGGATGAGTTAATATCTGTCAATTCTACTAAGGTGATAGAACTGAGAAGGTGAAAGCCTTTTTCGAAGAGATAGATTAGGCCGTATGCACATATAATGAGAATTGTGTTAATACCAAAATACAGGTAATTCCAAGCATCTATGCTACGCCATTCTCCGGTGGTACTTAATACGTAAGCGGTATAAGTAACGGCATAGGTAAGTAAGATGAAGCCTGCCGTTTGAGCCAATTGTGAACGCTTTGTCATGTCTTTCAAACCGGCTACTGCAATAATTCCAATCGCAATTTGCACAACCATAAATTCACCAATATTTGGCACAGCAGGTGCAGCTAATAATAGGGTCATTAAGTGTAAGAAGAATGCCGTGCGCGAGTCATAGAATACGCGAGTGATAATAGGTACCCATGCGAAAGGAATGAGGTAAATGCTCAGTGATGTATAGCGCATTAAGCTACAAGTGAGTATTAAAATAAGACCGGATAGCAGTGCAAAAAATAACATTGTGCGTTGTTGCCGCAGAAACTCAGGGCGGAAGATATACAGGTACAGGCCAAATAGTAATATAAAGAAAAGCACTAATAACGCTTCACCAACGATAGACCATGCGGATTGGGTTTTCGTTTGATTTTCATTCTCATAGGCTATCTTTAGGGAGTAAAGTAGCATGGCTGTGTCTTCGGTTACAATATCGCCTCTATCCACCACTTTTTCTCCTGCTTGAACGATGCCGCGAGTAAGGGAAATACTGCTCAAAAGCGTGGCGCGTAGCTGATTGGTTCGTGCGGTGTCACGGACAATATTTGGTGTGAAGTTTTTGTCGAATGCTACGTATGCCGATTTGGGAGTATATACGTCTTTGAGCGGATAGATTGTTGCTACTTTTCCGTCAATAATTGAGATGTTTTCCACTCCTTCTTTAACTAAAGTTTCGCGCTCACTAAGTGATGCAACTAAAGGGTATTGTGGTTGTTCTGCTAAGTAGGTGTAGATAGGAGTAAAATCGCGTAGTACTTCCGTTTGTTCAGCTGTTAATTGGGACTCAGACTTATAGATTGGGAAGTCAAACTCCGCTACCAAACGATCATACGACCATGGGCGCCCTATTTCATATCGATAAGGGAAGGAACCATCGTAGCGCGGGTATAAATATACAGTTACTCCGGCGAGTAAAAAATAGGCCAATAGTGTTACTACATTTTTGGTAATAGATTGTAATTTCATATCGTGTTCAATTATCGTTTATTAGCAAAAAAGTCTTGCATTAATTGGCGGCAGTCGGAGTCTAATATACCTGATTTCACCGATGTTTTTGGGTGAAGTGCTTTCGGTGCAAAAGTGGTATAACCTCTCTTCTCGTCTGTGCAACCATATACGAGGCGCGCAACTTGCGCCCATCCGATGGCTCCAGCGCACATAGCACAAGGTTCAACTGTGACGTATAAAGAACAGTCCGTTAGGTATTTCCCTCCTAATGTTTGTGCTGCGGCCGTGATGGCCTGTATTTCCGCGTGAGCTGTTACGTCTTGTAGCGTCTCCGTTAAATTATGTCCCCGTCCAACTATTTGGTTGCCAGCTACGATAACGCATCCGATTGGAATTTCTCCTTCGGCTAATGCTTTGCGTGCTTCGTTGATTGCTTGGGTCATATATTTCTCATCTACTTCCATTCAAACGTTTCTATCAAGTGAATTATATCTTGTTCAAGGTAGTCCAAGATAGGTCGTAGCGAGTCCGCGTTAGGACGGCAATTGCAGTAAGCAGCGCCTCGGAAGAAATGTTTGGTGGAATCGGTTAGAATAAATTGGTAGGGTGACGCGGTGTTGCCCTCTAAAGTGAAAAATACGCCGTATACATTTGCTGCAGAATTGCTATATTCGCGCTCCGGAATAGCTGAAGCCTGTGAGGTATGCTTATACACAAACTGAACCGCATCGTCTGTTAATTCGCGCAGATTTCCTTGAATGGGCATATAGGAGCAGTGGATATCCGCATTCAGTACGTCGTAATGGATATTTTTCCATTCTCCATCTCCTTTGTTAGGCACTGGTTGCCATGTTGCGTAGTCCGATATTTCGAAGATATAAGGTTCTGTTGCTTGAAGTGGACTATAGCTTGCGGCAGGCAAAACAATTCGGCGATAACCATACGGACGAGGATACGAAGTTTTGCGGCATCCGCATAAACTTACGCACAAGAAAATCAATATATATAGCCCACACTTACGCATTATAAACGATTATCGGCGCAAAATTACTTCTTTTTTTTGATATATACAAATTTTTTTGTACTTTTGCAGTCGCAATTGATAGGAGAATGCAGTTTGATCGTGAACATATTAATTTGCCGGTCCTTCACCTTGTTGGTGAAGAGGCTGATTGTTTAGGCTTAGAGTGCTACGTTATAGGCGGTTGGGTGAGAGACCAGTTTTTAGGTAGGCATAGTAAGGATATTGATGTGGTGGTTGTTGGTTCCGGTATCCGTTTAGCCGAAGTCGTGGCGAAGCGATTGGGCAAGGGAACTCATTTGTCTATTTTTAAGACGTACGGCACAGCGCAGGTAAAGCATAAAGATATTGAGTTGGAATTTGTAGGGGCCCGCCGTGAGAGTTATCAGCATGACAGCCGAAATCCTATCGTAGAGAACGGCACGTTGGAAGAAGACCAGAATCGTCGTGATTTTACGATTAATGCGTTAGCTATTTGCATCAACAAGAGTCGTTATGGTGAACTGCTTGACCCTTTCGATGGAATCGGCGATATGGAGCGTAGCATCATTCGTACGCCTCTTGATCCTGACATAACTTTTTCGGATGATCCATTACGTATGATGCGCGCTATTCGTTTTGCAGCGCAACTTCATTTTTCAATCCATCCGGAGACTTTTGCAGCTATTCAACGCAACCGTGAGCGTATTCATATAATTACAAAGGAGCGTATCTTTGATGAGCTCAACAAGATTATGCTTTCCGACAAACCTTCCATCGGTTGGCTACTTTTGGATGAGAGTGGTTTGCTGCCGTTGATTTTCCCAGAGTTGGCGGCACTTAAGGGGGTTGAGACGATTGAAGGTCGTGGGCATAAGGATGTTTTTTATCATACCCTTCAAGTGGTGGATAATGTGGTGACTTTGCAGAAAGAAAAGTACGGTGAAATCGAGCAAATCGGTCAAAACGATAAGGCATTGTGGCTTCGCTGGGCTGCGCTGCTGCATGATATAGGTAAACCTCGTTCCAAGGCTTGGGACCCTAAGGCTGGATGGACTTTCCGCAACCATAATTATATTGGCGCTAAGATGATTCCGCGTATCTTCAAGAACATGAAGTTCCCGCAGAACGAAAAAATGGACTACGTCATTAAGATGGTGGACCTGCACATGAGACCAATTAATCTTATTGAGGATATTGTAACCGATTCCGCTGTTCGTCGACTCTTATTCGAAGCGGGTGATGATATTGATGATTTGATGCTGTTGTGTGATGCGGATATCACGTCTCGCAATGCGCAAAAGGTGGCACGTTACCATTCTAATTATGAGTTGGTGCGCCAAAAGATGTTAGAATTGGAGGAGCGTGATCGTATTCGTAATTTCCAACCGCCTGTGCGTGGAGAGGAGATTATGCAGTTACTTCATTTAGAGCCTTGTTCTTTGGTAGGCGAATTAAAAAGCGCCATCAAAGAGGCTATCCTTGATGGCGTTATTAAGAATGATTACAACGAAGCGATTGCTTATCTTTATAAGCTCGCTAAGGAGCGATCACTTGTATAAGAAGCGTTTAATAGAACGTTTCGGTGTCTTTTCAAACTCTTTCTCTACGAGTTCTATCTCACGAACTTGCGAGTAGTTGGGCAATTGCTTATTGAGAGCAATGAGATTGTTGTTCATAAGTTCTTTCAGTGCTTGTGCGTCTTTGCATTCCTCTGGGTAGACGAGAGCAACAAGTTTGCCTTTGCGTTCTACTACCACGCATTCTGCTACGCCTTCGAGCGAGTTGAGTTTATCTTCAATTTCTTCTGGGTAGATATTTTGCCCGCTTGCACCGAGAATCATATTCTTGCAGCGACCGCGCAGATAAACATTACCTTTCTTATCTATAACGCCCATGTCGCCAGTGCGCAACCAACCATCTTCTGTGAAAGCATCGTCCGTTGCCTGGAGATTCTTGTAGTAACCTCGCATTATATTTTCGCCGCGAACTTGTAATTCGCCTTCTATTCGGCGTGGATCAGGCGAGTCAACGCGGATTTCCAGGCGATCGATACCCTTACCGCATGAGCGGAAAGCATATTTAGACCAGTGCTCATAGCAGACTAACGGAGCGCATTCGGTCATTCCATAACCTACTGTGTAAGGGAACTTAATCTGACGCAGGCAACGCTCTACATCTTCGTTCAATGCAGCACCGCCAATAATCAGAATCTCTAACTTACCGCCAAAAGCTTGCATAAGTTGATTGTACACTTTTTTGCGGATAGGAATATTGATTAGCGGAGTGTACCACAATGCTTTAACCAGAGGTTTGTTGATGACAGGGAAGATTTGTTTCTTGAAGATCTTCTCAACAAGCAATGGCACAGTCAAAATCATATATGGGTGTACATCCTTAAATGCTTGCATGAGCAGCGATGGGGTTAGACTCTTAACGATGAAATATACATGAGTACCACCAGCTAGTTGATACAAGAACTCAAACATTAGGCCGAACATGTGTGCCATAGGTAACATGGATACAATCGATTTGGATGGGTCGTTTGGAATGCGGTCTTGTCCGAATACAACATTGGAACTCAAGTTGCGGTGGGTTACCATCACACCTTTCGGATTGCCGGTGGAACCGGAGGTATAGTTGATTAATGCCAAGTCATCGAAGTTATCTTTTGGGAACTTAACAAGCTCCTTGGTGTACCCATTGGGATATTTCTTTTTGAAAGCTTTATCTATATCTTCCGTTGTTATGTTTTGCTTTGTTTGCATAATATTAAAGTCTGCCAGAGCAATAAATGTGTCTACTGTTGGCATGTCCTTTAGTTCTACGCGACCGCGTACCCACGGACCGATAAATAGTACTTTTGAGTCGGAGTGCTCTACCAAATGATAGATACTCTCTGTTGTGTAGTCGGGCAGTAAGCTAACAGCTACCAAACGGCGTGCAGCGATAGCGAGATAGACAACACCCCAGTTGCTGCAGTTACGACCGCAGATTCCTACTTTGTCACCTGGTTTTAAACCCAGTTGGTCAAATAGAAGGCCTAACCATTCTACTTTCTCTGCTAATTGACCATACGTGTACTCTGTGGTTCCTCCGTAATCGGAAACGGCTGTTGCGTTCCAGTTCTCGGTGATAGTTTGCTCTAAATAATCAAAATAATGTCTCATACCTTAAATATTATTATATAGTTTAAAATCAATTTGCGGTGCAAAAGTACTTTTTTTTCATTGCCACGCAAAAAAAATGGTATTTTTGAGCCCCTTTTGGGATAAAAATGCGTTTTATGGGGTGAAAGTTGCTATTTTGGGGTGAAAATAATTGTGTATCTCAAAAAAAAGCAGTACTTTTGCAGCCGTTTTTATAAAGGTGTACTATGTCAGAAGTTAATTCTACTCCCCAACAACCTCAATATGATGATAGCAATATCATCACCTTAACCGGACTGGAGCATATTCGTCTGCGTCCTGGTATGTATATTGGTAAACTCGGTGATGGAAGTCATGCGGACGATGGTATCTATGTGTTAATTAAAGAGACGATAGATAACTCTATCGACGAGTTCCGTATGAAAGAAGGTAAAGTGATTGATGTGACAGTTGAGGGACGTAAAGTGACGGTGCGCGACTACGGTCGTGGTATCCCATTAGGGAAAATGGTAGATGCCGTTTCCGTAATTAACACCGGTGGTAAATATGACAATAAGGCATTTAAGAAGTCTGTTGGTCTGAATGGTGTAGGAACGAAGGCAGTGAATGCACTTTCTTCCGATTTCACCGTGCAATCGTTCCGTGACGATAGTACCCGCTATGCTGTATTCCATCAGGGTGTGCTGGTAGAAGATTCTGGGATTATGAGCATTCGTGACTGGATGGCAAAAACGGGTGAGAAGGTGGAGCCTAAGCGAGGCACTCGTATTGAATTTACTCCCGATACGGATAAGAAGTTATTTGATAACTATCAGTTCCGTGATGAGTATATAGAGACGATGTTGCGCAACTACGCCTATCTTAATACCGGGTTGACGCTCAATTATAATGGTCGTAAGTTTGTTTCTAAGAACGGTTTATTTGATTTACTGACTGAGCGCATGACAGCCGATCCGCTTTATCCGATTATCCATATTACGGGTGATGATATTGAGATAGCGCTCACACACACCAACCAGCCTGGCGATGAGTACTACTCATTTGTTAATGGTCAATATACCATTCAGGGCGGTACGCATCAGACTGCTTTCCGCGAGGCGATTGGTCGTACGATTAAAGAGTTCTTCAATAAAAATCAGGAGTTAGCAGACATCCGTAATGGTGTAGTAGGTGCCATTGCGCTCAATGTTGAGGAACCTGTTTTCGAGAGTCAGACGAAAGTTAAATTAGGTTCTCGCGACATGGCGCCCAGTGGAGAGATTAGTATCAATAAGTTCGTTAATGATTTTGTCAAGCAGCAGTTGGATAACTATCTGCATAAGGTACCCGAAGTGACGGAAATCATGCTGCAGAAGATTCAGGATTCGGAGAAGGAGCGTAAGGCGATAGCCGGTGTGACGAAAGCAGCACGTGAGCGCGCTAAGAAGAACTTGCTCAACAATCCTAAGCTACGTGATTGTCAGATTCACTACAATGATCCTAAGCCGGTGAAATCGGCAAAAGATGCAGATGATGACTTGCGTCAAGAGAGTGCTATCTTTATCACAGAGGGTCTTTCTGCATCGGGATCAATTACTAAGAGTCGTGACGTTCGTACGCAGGCTGTGTTCTCACTTCGTGGTAAGCCGCTCAATAGTTATGGTTTGAGCAAATCAGTCGTTTATGAGAACGAGGAGTTCAATTGTTTGCAGTCTGCGCTCAATATTGAGGATGGCTTGGACGAGTTGCGTTATAATAAGGTGATTATTGCAACAGATGCCGATGTTGATGGTATGCATATTCGTTTGCTGATGCTCACGTTCTTTTTGCAGTTCTTCCCAGATTTGGTAAAGAAAGGTCATGTTTATATTCTTCAGACTCCTCTTTTCCGTGTGAAGAATAAGCAAGAGACGCGTTATTGTTATTCGGAGGAGGAGCGTTTAGCAGCTTTGAAGGCTGTTAAGAATCCTGAGATTACGCGATTCAAAGGTTTGGGTGAGATTAGTCCAGAAGAGTTCAAAGGCTTCATCGGTCAAGGTATTCGTTTAGACCAAGTGTCCTTACGCAAAGAGGATGCGGTGAATGATTTATTGGCGTATTATATGGGTAAGAATACGACCGAGCGTCAAAACTTTATCATTGATAATCTTGTCTTTGAGGAAGATAAAGTGGACGAGAGTGTTGAGTTATGATACCACTTCTTTTGTTTATAGCATTGGGGTTGTTTATCCTCGTCGCGTTTGAGTTACGTGCGCGTAAAAAGTCCGGTGAAATCGAGCAAAAACAATCGTCCGACGTGTCTAATTCGGATGGTGAGTGTTGCGGACAACATTTAGTATGCGAGCGCGAAACGTTATTACAAACGAATGCGCATATAGACTATTACGATGATGAGGAATTAGATGCTTTGGCCGATATTGCCCCTGAGCAATATACGGAATCGCAGTATCAGATGTTGCGCGAGGTATTTGATTCGCTTAGTGAGAAAGATGTGCCTGGTTGGTGTCGTTCTATCCAACTTCGTCGTATTCAATTGCCCCAAGACATCCGCGAAGAAGCATTGCTTATTGTGCGTGAGAGGCGGCAAAGAAAATAAATACCTATTCCTGCTACTGCGAAACTAATTAGTCCTATCCACATTGTGTCACCTGTTCCAAAAGTCTCAACCGCATCAGGGTTGAGATTATTGTTATATATGACCCAGTAAGCAATTACAGTAGCGGCATTATTTGTGAAATGCATTGCGATAGGTATCCAGAGTGAGCCCGTCCAGCAGAGAGTATAGCCGAATAGTGCGCCGAGTAGCATTCGTGGTACAAAACCGTAGAACTGAAAATGTATTGCGCTGAATAGGATAGCGATACCCCATATAGCGACGTGTTGTCGTGCGGTTAATTTAGTGCCAGAGTTTGCGGCAGTGCCTGCAGCGAGACGTTGGAGCGTACCGCGAAAAGTCAGTTCTTCTGCCATCGCGGGCAGTAGTGCCATCAGCACGATATTGATTAGCAAGAGGCCTGCTCCTTTACCTTGTAAGAATCGTTCTGTGAGTGCCATAGCTGCATCTTCCTGTTGTCGCATTATTTCTTCAAGAGGTTGTAGCGCTTGCGGAAGCGTGAGGTGGCTATTCCAATCGGCTAAAAGATTTATAGCAGGTAGTGCGGCAAGCATTAGTAGAATAGCAGTCATCCAGGTAGGCCATTGGGGAATGCGGTTCAGTTGCAACCAGTCGGATGGTTGGTCGCTGACTAAGTAAGCGAGAAAGAAAGGTGGTATAAAGAAGGTAGCCAATGTCTGCACGAACTGGAACCACTTAAGGGAAGCTGTTGATTGGTGGTCGATAGGCAGTATAGTCCAGATGGTCATAACGAGCCCTGTGAGCAGGAGCATGATAGCGAACCAAACGAAGCATATTGCCCATGGATTACGATGTTTTAGGTGTCCTTTTAGCATATTTCTTCAAAAAAGTAACAAAATATTTTGTCATATCAAAAAAAAGCAGTACTTTTGCAGCCGCTTTTGGAGATTATGTCTTCAAATAGCGACGGGATGTGGCGCAGTCCGGTAGCGCAACGGTCTGGGGGACCGGAGGTCGCAAGTTCAAATCTTGTCATCCCGACAAGATTAAGAAAGTCCGCAAGACTTTCTTTTTTTTGTGCGTGCTGCACAAAAAATGACCTTGTCAAGTTATTATTACCTATTTTCTCTTACTCAATTGTATCTGTTTTGGCGATGGTATCTAATTGTAAGGTATCTTCACCGAGTACTTCAAGTAATTCTTCTGCTTCGTCCGGCGTGATGAGTTCCCGGTTGTCTCGTACGCCCATCAAAGGTCCAAGGAACACTTTCGCCAGTGCTCGTCCAACGACTTTGCCTAATTTGAATTTAGGTGAAGTCACGTCCCCTTTTACCGGCACATCGAGTAGAACAATTCCTTGCGCAGATTTAAGCATATCGACTCCGAGTTTGAGAGGGATATTCTTGTATTTAGCTTTTGATCGTTTGGCTTTTTTGCCTATTTGCAGGTCTGTAATAGTAATCTTATTATTGCTATTGAGTTGTCCGTTGTTGACGTCAGCAGCTATTTGCAGAGCGAGTTCGCCATTTTCGATGGGATAAGCGAATAGGTGTTCTGTATAGGCGGAGAACGGTACGAGTTGCAGTCCTGTTAGCTTGGCGTTGAGTTGGTGTGTGCCTTTTTTGAGATTGAGTCCGCCGATATAGGTGGCATTGAGTTGGGCGTTGTCGGACATCGTGGCTTTGAGTTGTAATGTATTCGAGCCGTGGTCGGTGATATCGTGACCATTGATGCTGAGTGTGTCTAAGGCGTAGATGAAGCGTTTGCGCATTGATTGGTCGTCAAACGTTAGGTCTTTTGCCGTGACGCAGAGATAGTGTGTGCTCCAAGTGAGTGGAGGTGTATTGGTGCTTGATGAGATAGTTGTTTCGGTCTCGGTGGTATCGCTCTCCTGCTCCTGTTCTTGGCGCAGGCGTGAGAAAGTGTTGTATTTCTCATTGCGCTCGAAGTAACCGGTGATGCCGAGAATAGACAGTGTATCTAACTGGTAGTTATTGCGTGCCACATCGCCACGTCGGATAACGAGTCTGAGTTCATCCAGTCCGGCAATCGGTTCATCGTCTTCGTCGGTTATGTTGAGTCCGACGAGCGAAAGGTTTCCTGAAGCAATCATATCCCGCACATTATCGAGGCTACCGTTCACATGCACTTTGCCGGAAACGAGTGCTCCGAGTCCTCCAATTTTGAGATAGTCTTGTACCAACGGCAGCGCTACGTCGGTGTTGATTTGGTCGAGATCGAGGAATAGGGTATAATGTCTTGTTTCCATTACGTATCCGGCACGGAGTGTGACAGTTCCGCCGGTAGGCAAGCTAAATTGGAGTCCGGCGTTCGATTGTTGTCTGCCGAAGTATAGTCCGGGCACGTGCAGATTGACGTTGTTGACCGACCATTTATTGTTACGCACCATGTCGTGGTAGAGTAGTCTGCCGTTACGGAGTCGAATATCTTTGAGTGAGACTGTCCATTGTGAAGGAGTGGTGTCCTGCGCGGTGGTGTCTTTCGGAGCAAAGCGTTCGATGATGTCTGTGAAGTTGAATGTCTGTGTTCCGCTGAGCACTTCTCCGGTGAAATCGTCAAGATGTATATGTCTAAGGTTGACATGTTTGCCTGCGAGTGCGAGCCAGTTGATTTGCACATGCAGTCGTTGAAAAGCGACGAAGTCGGTGATGCCGTTCGTCTCTTTGCAATGGAAATCACGCAGTGTGACTGTTCCGAAGAACGGGTTGATAAAGACGTGTTCGACGGACATGTCTCGTCCGATTATGTCTTGTCCGTGTTGGTTAACAACTGATTTAGCGACGGGCGAAAGAGCCATAACGACGAAGAGTATGGCAACTGGGATGCCGATGATCCACGCAGCGATGCGGAAAAGTGTTTTTTTCATTTTGTTCTTATTTGGCGGCACAAAAGTAGTGCTTTTTTGTGATCGTATTGTCGTCGGCTGACCGTCGGGAATAAGCTTGCGTAAGAGTTACTTACCTCTTATCCAACCCATATTCTCCGGTGTGGTGGCCTTGATCCAAGCGAGGCCTGCCATGCCGTTGATTACAAGGAAGAACGTGAACAGAACAATAGAGAAGATATTTCCTAAAACGATAAATAGTCCGATTCCTGCTACGCTGTAAAGTACCCAGTAAATCCAAGCGTCGTTTTTGCGATAGATAAGCCAATAGTTAGCGAGGAAGGACGAAGCAATCAGCAAACCATTAAAGACCTTAATGGTGATGTTGTCTGTGAGTGAATTCTGTTGGAAAGCATACGTCTGCAGAATATAGTCACCCACCGTGATAGAGAGAAGAATAAATACCGACATAATCATACGCGGCATATCCAGGAACTTCGGTTCGAAGCTTGCGCCGCCGTCATCTTTCTTACGACTCCATTTATAGATGGACATCATCTGGAACGGGATAAAGATGAGGAAATAGAGGAAA
>ONMT01000115.1 GCA_900319025.1 uncultured Bacteroidales bacterium | reverse complement strand
TCCAGATCCAGGACCAGAGCTTTTTTATTCTTCCCGTAAACAGACTTAATGATATTATTGTCAGCATCGTAAATTTTAATACCTATACCAAAATTACCCAAAACGCCGGCACCGGAATACCCTACAGGTTCTATCCCTTTTTTATCGAAAGCAAAAGGTACTCCTGTACGTTGTAATTCAATTGTAATTTCTTTGTACTTTGGATAGCTATCCTTGTCGTATTTCACTATGTAATTTTTGTCAACTACCGTGAAATACTCTTTTAGTTCACCCTTCACTTGGGTGCTTTTGGGAGTTAAAGTGATGTCCATAGGTTTGGAACACGAAACGAGCATTATGCTGCAAATAGCAACAAATGCGATAAAATTAGTTTTTTTCATAATAAAATTATTTAAAAAGTTTTGCCTACTCTTTTGAGGATTTTCGGCATCTTCCATTTCATTTACAATTTGCGAGTGCAAAGGTATAATAAAAAAGCGAAAGGCGCAAAGGTTTGCCCCTTTACGCCCTAATTAGCCCCAACTTAACGAATTAACAAATGAACGAATTAACAAATGAACGAATGAACGAATTAAAGAATTAATGAATTAACAAATGAATGAGTGTTAAATGTTTGAGAAGTATTACTCGGCAAGCGGTTTTTGCTGAACAATCACTGTATCGCCGTTGAGGTTTACACTATACATAGGGTAATCCTTGAAAATAACTATCAAACGCTTGCAATCACGGTCGTAGATAGCCAAGTACTGATTATGCAGTTGTGTCTCGTACTGCGGATGGAATTTCGCAAAGTTCTCGCTTTTTTGATACATGAACATAGCATATGCATTAAACGCTGTCATAGCATCATTATAATACTGCAAGTGGCGAATAGAATCCGCATATGTTTGGTATAGTTCCTGATAGTCAAGCTCTGCCCTTTTGCTCAACTTTTCCCATTGGTTATCAACAGCTGATGGTAGTGCACTCCGTAATGCGTATGTTTCAAGGCATTTGTCAATTTCTGCAGGCATGATCTCTTCGTAACAGTCCACAAAAAGGCGCAAATAGTACTCTTGGCAGACGATAGCGACAAACACACTATCAAAAGCTGACTCCGTGTAGTTCAGTTGATCAATAAATTCTTTTGATGCTCCGGAGCGCAAAGGTAATGTTTGCTGATGAAAATACTTTTTCGCATTCTGCAACAGATGCCAGTATTTTGCACTATACTCCTTCGGGAAATCGTGAAGCATCTGCTCTTCAATCCGGTCGGGCCAATCGCAGTTATAAGGCCGATAATAGATGGTGTCTATCAATGCCCAATCGACAGTTGAATAACTATAGAAACTTCTCAAAACATCTTCCGGAGAGCGTTTGATGGGGTCTTCAGCCGGTTGTGATAAAACTACAGGTTGCTGCGAAGGAATAACCTGAGACGGAAGGATGTGTATAATAATCGCGCATATGACGATAAAAGCAAGTATGAGAGGCAGCAACCATCTTAACCGCCAATAGCGGTGAAGCGCAGCACGGACTTGGCGGACGGAAGTGTAGCGGCTGCTATCCGACGCAAGACAACGACGGATAATCGGTTTAGCCGAATGCGGAAAAAGAAGTGCCAACATCTTGCCTAAGGCATAGATGTCCCTCTCGGGAAGCAAGACATCTGTCGGCAGTTGTTCCTCTGTACTGATAGACGGAGACGTACCGATGTTTTTGGCGATATAAGCCTCATTGTCCGCAAAGCCGAAATCAATCAGCCGGACATGATTGCCGGAGTCGGTAATAAGAATGTTACTCGGCTTCAGATCACCGTGGACGATTTGGCGCTCATGCAGGAAAATCAATGCCTCCATCAGTTCTTCCGCTACGCGCCGACGCTCGGTAGAGGTGGGGTTTTCTGCTATGAATTTATCCAAAGGACGGCCATGGATGTATTCCATGAGGATAGCTCGCCCTAACTGCGGATCGTCCACCATGGATATCGTCTGAACCACATAAATCGAGTCCAAACGATGCATGATCTCAAACTCACGCTCCAACAAGAGTTGGTTGCGGGTTCGTTCGCCTTCGGTAGGTTTGGCAGCCTTCAGTACAACCCATTTGCCGCCCATCTGCGCACGGTAAACCAAGTTGTGCCCGGAATCAGACAGTAACTCATAATCCGTAAGGTGCTCCACACCTAATTCTTATCCTGTCAATAGTATCGCCATCAGCCAACTGAAAAAGGCTGTTGAAGCACGATTCAGACATGTTCCATCCGGCCCCGCCGACTTCGGAGAGTTGAGTATCGCTATCTTTAAAACGACCGGTGAACGGATCAGTTCGGACACGCTCAGCCGTATTTGGGGCTACAAAAAAAGCTATTCTTCCGTGCGGCAGAGCACGGTGCGTGTGTTGGAACAATACGCAAAAGCGAACGAAGAATCGGACTTCGTTCATACAACCGCTATTTATGCCGATGACTGTCAGAAAGGTAATCGCGTGCGAATCGCTTGGTTGCCGAACCGCGTTTGCGTGCTGAGTTATTTGGGCGACTACCGATGGCGTGTGGAGGAAGCCTTCAACTGCAAACTGCGTGTTGGCGACACGTTCTCATGCCGCACGATAGCGCAAGGCGAAGTGCTATATGTTGACCACGTTGAGACCGCTAATGGCTTTTACGAATGTTTCAAAATGGGAGGCAAAAACGGACTGACTATAGTGGAAAAACTATAATAGAATTGAAAAAACGCATAGATATGCAAGACGAACG
>ONMT01000066.1 GCA_900319025.1 uncultured Bacteroidales bacterium | reverse complement strand
ACTGCTCATTATAATCAGCATATACTTTTGTTTCTATTTCGGAAGACGCTAAGTTGTCTAATTCCTTTTGAATAGCGCGAGTAGCGGTATTGGTATTGTCGCAGCGCACGTAGATACCTTGTCCGGCTTGTGCTATTTCGCGACACATATCTTCGTTCAGTTTAGATACAACTACGTTTCCGCTTCTGTCTTTGCGGAAGTTATTGGTTCCAGGAACAGGGATTGGGCTGCCATCTGGTTTACCTATACCGGCAACAAAGACCTTGATTCCTTTTTCTGTTGCTGCTTTAGCAGCTGCGAGAGCATCATCCTCATGGTTCTCACCGTCGGTAATAAGGATAATAGCGCGAGATACGCCTTTCTCCTCTTCACCAAATGAACGGATACAAGTCATTATCGCGTCACCGATAGCTGTACCTTGCGTTTTGATAAGGTCAGGAGTGATGGTATTGAGGAACATCTTTGCGCTCACGTAGTCGCAGGTAATAGGCAGCTGCACGTATGCTTCGCCTGCAAAGACTATGAGCCCAACCTTATCGTCAACCATGTTATCAATTAGTTTGCTGAGCATTTGTTTGGCGCGGTCTAAACGATTAGGAGCCACATCTTCGGCGAGCATAGAGTTGGAGATATCGAGTGCAATCATCACTTCAATACCTTGTCGCTTGACAGTTTTCTCCTTTTGTCCATATTGCGGACGAGCCACTGCGATAACCAGCAGAGCAAATGCCAATAGCACTAAGCCGAATTTGACTATAGGGCGGATACGCGATACATTAGGCATCAGTTCCGCTGTTAGTTCCGGGTCGCCAAATGCTTTCAGTTGACGTCTTTTACGCTGAATAATAGCTATATAGCCCGCAATAAATACGGGTATTAGCATCAACAGCCACAGATATTCTATATGTGCAAAACGAAACATATCTTAATTACTTATAGTCTTTAATACAAAATAACGGAGCAGTATTTCTGCGATGATGCAGAGTAGGGCAGCCATTAACCATGGTGCAAAGTTCTCCGTACGTTTGGAGTACTCGCGAACACGCAGTTTGGTTTTCTCTAACTGGTCAATCTGTTCGTAAATGCGCTTGAGAGAAGTGTTATCCGTTGCGCGGAAATACTCGCCACCGGTTGTAGAAGCAATATTACGCAGGGTTACTTCATCAAACTCTGAATCCATCATCATATATTGCGTGCCCATAGGCGTTTGTACCGGTACGCGTGCTTGGCCGTGACTACCAACACCGACTGCATAGACGCGAATGCCGTAAGTCTTAGCAATTTGGGCAGCAGTCTGCGGGTCTATATCTCCGCGGTTATTGCTACCATCGGTCAATAGTATCACCACTTTCGACTTCGTCTCGGAGTCTTTCATTCGATTGACACAGTTAGCCAAACCTAAACCGATAGCTGTTCCGTCTTCAATCATTCCGAACTTAACTGAGCGGAAGAGATTGACTAAAGCGGCATGGTCTGTTGTCAAAGGACATTGCGTGAATGATTCACCGGCAAAGACTACTAAACCTATTTGGTCATTTGGACGTGCAATAACGAAATCGGTTGCCACATTCTTTGCTGCTTCCAAACGATTGGGTTTCAAATCCTCGGCTAACATCGTTCCTGATACATCCAACGCCATCATAATATCAATACCTTCCGTAGATTCGGAACTCCACTTATTATTGAGTTGCGGGCGTGCGAGCGCAATCGCCAGACAAGTGATAGCAGCAACGCGCAGCGCAAAAGGAACGTGGAGCAAATAAATGCGCAAGCTTTTTTTCTGGCGCGCAAAGACTTGAGCGGAAGAGACTTGAACACTTGCGTCTTGGTCATGTAACTGCCATATATACCAACCGATTACAGGAATCAGAAGTAGCAGTAAAAATAAATATGCTGGACTTGCAAAGGTCATACAGTTTCCTCCTTTTCTTCTTCACTTGGTTCCGGTGTAGTCTCGTGAACGAACGTGTAGGCAGTACGCAATGCCATTTCGTTTTCATCCGGCGTGGTGGTCCACTTAGCGAACTTCACGAGGTCAGCTAATGAGAGCATCTTGCGCAACTGCTCGAATAAGTCTTTCTTTTCGCTCAGAATAGGCTTCATGGCGCGAAGTGTCTCGTCCGAAGTCTTCTCAGAAGAACGAACGTCAAAGCGGCTGCCGATATATTCACGAACGACATCGGTCAGTTCCGTGTGATATTCCTTTACTTGGCCGGATTGCCAAATCTTTGCTTCTTTGATTTGATCAAGTTTCTCCAAAGCTACTTCTTCTGCAGGACGGGCAGGCTCAGCCGGTTTCTCAGGAATAACGCCTTTGCGTTTGCCGACAAAGACATAGAGATAGTATGAGCCAATTGCCAGACCAATAAGCAGTATAGCGATTAGTATCCAGCGGATAATTCCCCAAGCCCAAATAGGTGCTTTAGCTATCGGCTTAATATCGGTTATAGCGAGTGTTGTATCTATCTCAAACGGCTGTACGACGTTGAGTGTCAAGCCTTCTGACCAGAATGTATCTTCGCCCGATACAAAAGGAATAGGGGAGATAAAGAACAACGAATCTTTGAAAGAGGTGACGGTCAGCTGTTGATTGAGCTGAAAGCGACCATCTTTCAGTTTGGTTGTATCAATGTTTGTGCGCTCTACAATCTCAACCTCATTGATTAGCGTTTCGCCATAGACAGGCATTTGCACCTGTTCGGTCGCATCACATGTTGCCTGCAAACGAACAGTTGTTTGGTCGCCAATAAACAACGTTGTTGAGTCTATTGTTGCGCTAACTATTATTGCTAATAAAACGTTAAGCATAAGTTTATCTAAATAACGTCATTAACTTCTTTACAAAGTCATCATCCGTGCGGATAGAGACTGAGTTTGTTCCTGTTTTGGTGAGCAGGAGTTTAATGCTCTCTTGTTGTCCCCACCACTCTTTATCGTACGCAGCGCGAACAGATTCCAGGCTTGTATCCACCCAAATACGTTGTCCCGTTTCCGCATCTTTGACTTTGAGTAATCCTACATTCGGCATCTCGGCATCGCGTCGGTCGTAAATCTGTATGAGATTGATATCGTGACGATTAGCAGTAATCATAAAGGCTTTCTCCATGGTCTGTGCCGCCTCTTTCTTTCGCCACCAATCGCTCATAAAGTCCGTAATAAGGAAGGCGGTGCAACGACGTTTCTGCGCATTGGTGAAGTATTCCAGTGCTCCTGCGATATCGGTACCGGTTGAACTTGGTTCGAACGATAGTAGTTCGCGGATGATGTGCAGTACATGCGTCTTACCTTTCTTAGGAGGAATAAATTTCTCTATTCTGTCCGAGAAGAATATCACACCCACTTTATCGTTGTTCTCGATGGTAGAGAATGCGAGTGTAGCAGCCACTTCCGCCATCATATCGCGCTTCATTTGGCTGATAGTACCGAAATTACGACTTCCGCTCACATCAACAAGCAACATCACAGTCAGTTCGCGCTCTTCCTCAAACACCTTTATATAGGGCTTATTCAGTCGCGCTGTCACGTTCCAATCGATACTGCGCACATCATCACCCGGCTGGTATTCACGCACTTCGCTAAAGGCCATTCCTCGACCTTTGAACTGGCTGTGATATTCGCCGGCAAAGATGTTGCGACTAAGACCGCGCGTCTTAATCTCTATCTTCCTGACTTTTTGTAATAATTCTTCGCTAGTCATAAAACTTTTTACTTTCAACTAGGCGACTTCTTTCAACTTTTGACTTTCGACTTTCGACTATTAAGGCACTTGTACCGCGTTCAAGACTTCTGTAATGATATCTTCCGTTGTCATGTTATTGGCTTCTGCCTCATAAGTCAGACCAATACGGTGACGCAGTACGTCGTAGCAAACGGCACGTACATCTTCCGGAATAACATAACCGCGACGATGAATAAATGCGTAAGCACGAGCAGCCAGAGCCAAGTTAATACTTGCACGAGGACTACCGCCGAAGTTAATCATCGGTTTGAGTTTCTCCAAACCATATTGCTCCGGCTGACGAGTTGCGAATACGATATCTACGATATATTTCTCAATCTTCTCGTCCAGATATACTTGACGAACGACTTCGCGCGCTTTGATAATGTCAGCGGTGGATAGGATAGGAGTGACTTTCTTGCGCTCGCCACCAATGTTTTGGCGAATAATCTGTTGCTCCTCTTCTTTCTTCGGATAACCAATAACCACTTTGAGCATGAAACGGTCTGTTTGTGCTTCAGGAAGCGGGTAAGTTCCTTCTTGCTCAATTGGGTTCTGAGTTGCTAATACCAAGAACGGATCGTCCAGTTTGAAGGTCTGCTCGCCGATAGTGATTTGGCGTTCCTGCATGGCTTCCAGCAAAGCGGATTGTACTTTAGCCGGAGCACGGTTAATCTCATCTGCCAACACGAAATTAGCGAAGATTGGACCGCGTTTGATTTTGAACTCTTCCGTCTTCTGGCTATATATCTGCGTGCCTAAAACGTCGGCAGGAAGCAAGTCGGGCGTAAACTGGATACGGCTGAAATTAGCTTTGATAAGGTCAGCAAGCGTCTTGATGGCTAATGTTTTTGCCAAACCCGGAACACCTTCCAACAGAATGTGTCCGTCGCTCAATAGGCCGATAAGTAAGCTTTCTACTAAGTGCTTCTGACCTACAATTACTTGGTTCATTCCAAGTGTGAGGGTGTCCACAAAGGAACTTTCGCGCTCAATGCGCTCTTGCAATTCTCGAATATCGATTGTTGTTTCCATATAGTGATAATTATAATTTTCTACTGCGAATATGCAAATTCTATGCCAAAACCATAAGCATCAGTAAATTTCTACTATTTGTCGCGTAATACGTTTGGTTATTTCGTGCTTTTTTAACGGCTTCACATTGTCCTTTTTTAGGCGAGTGACGCGTTGCGTAGCCTGAATCTTAAGTGGTATTTCCGCTTTCTTCGTGCCTAATAACTTGGCGTCTGCGCGCAGATTCTTCTCTAATGTATATAGGTGTGCATCGCGTTCCTGATAGATGGTGTTAAGAACCATGTGCGCATCGGCTTTGCGCAAACGGAATTTCTCAATCTGTTGTTCGGACATGTTCAGCAGGTTCAGCATCTGGAGTTGGTCCGCATTCAGTTTAACGCCAAACGGAATATTGATATAGACATCGCCATTGGCGGAGAAGCGTTTGATGCGGAGGGTTTTAGAGTCCACTATATAATTATATACCAAACTATAGCGCACGATGCCGAAATAGTTCTTTTTGATAGTATGCTTCAGTACAGTCTCGCCTTCGGATTCGGTACTTACCGTCCAATGTTTAATGTCGTTAAGACAGTCCTCAAACATATCGCGGACGTCTCCAAAAGCGAATAAAGCCTCGTGAACCACCACTCCGGAGTCGATGGCTGTTGCCATTTTGCGCATGTTCTTGTCCATTCGCTCTAAGGTCTCGCCCGCATAAATAGTATCTGCGCGCCGACGAATTTCCTGCTTGAAATAGCGTTTGCAGTATTCCGCAGCCATTTGGCAGGAGTCTTTGCCGTTTTGCTTTTGTCCGGGTAGCATTACCACACGCGCAATCATTTGTTCCATTCCCCATGGCTCATTCTCCGAATCCATTCTCACGTCGCTCACAATGCGATATTCCGCGTTGGTTTTCGGGAAGTCTTTATCCATCTGCACATACACTTCATGTAGTAAAAGTGCCAACTGTTTGCGCTTGTTGCGTTGCTTGGACGGCTTAGCTTCTACCACTAACTGCTCCAAGGCTATTGGCTGTTCTTTGAGAACGATGGTTGCTGTATCAACTAAGGCAGCAAGTGGCAGATTTTGTTTCTCGTAGCCGATAAATGAAATGATTACCCGGCTGGTAGGCAGTAGGTTACACTCAAACTCGTACCAACCGTCGTTATTTGTGGCAGTTCCAAGAACCGGATCGTCCATAGGATAAACTGTTGCATAACTAATCGGTTCGCCGGTTGTTGAAACAACTCGCCCAACGTATTTATCCGCTCTAAGGGCAGTGGAAAAAATGCTAATTATTCCTAATAATATATATAATCTTTTGCGCATCATCTTTATTCTTTCGTTCCTTGCTTTTCAGTAAGCCTACAAAAAGCGTGCAAAAGTACAACAAAAAATGCACATACGCAATTTTTTGGGTGATTTTTCGCCAAATAAAATGAAAATACCCATATTTTATTTGCACAATTCAAAAAAATGCAGTAATTTTGCAGGGCGAAATTGAAACTGACGTTAAGTTTTAATGATAATGTACGCTATCTAATGAATACGCAATTAAACATATTGGTTATAGCATTAGTTGTTCTTGTACTGCTTCTTATTGTGATGTTGGTGCTGATTCGCATCAACAACAAGCAGCAAATGGAGAATCAGAAAGAGCAAATCCGTCGGCTCCGAGCGCGAGCAGACGAGTTCATGTCACCAAGCCTCAAAGCCCTTGACGACTGGAAGATGGAAGTGCATACAGCTGTCAAACTCGCTGCAAAAGACCGACCGACGCGGAAAGGAGAAGCACGCGATCAGTATGACCGGCAAGTTTTTGAGTCCATCCTTCATTGCAACCGATACGAATATTTCTTCCGTTTGGCCAACGAGCACTTAAACGGCTTCGCGTCTAAAATGCGCAATGAGTATCCGCTCAGTGACCGTGAGGTAATGTTCATTTGCCTGTCGCTGTTAGCACTCTCTGATGAACAAATCGCCCTCATCTTAGACTACTCACAAGCCAGTATTCCAACTACCCGCAAACGCATCTGTACAAAGCTCGGAATAGCCAATTCTGCCGACTGGAACAACCATTTGTTGGACTTAGTGCAACAAAGTTGACAACTTGTGTTGAAAAAAGTGCTTTTGTGTTTTTGTAACACATTAGTTATCATGCAATTACCGAATATCCTTGTGTTGTTGTTTTTATGTTAAATTATTTGTGAGACACAAAAAAACGCAGTACCTTTGCACCGGATTTCCAAAGTAAAAATCACTTGCGCAAGTGCCACAATTAGTAACAATTAAAAACAACAAAAATTATGGAAAACAAAAATTATTTAGAATTTAGAAGGCTAACCCTTGTCGAACCACCATGCTTATATTATCTGCTAGTCTACATAATAATCATTTTGTCATGGATTTTATGTGTTACGGTAGGGAAATATCTTTATCATCAAGTGTTCCCCCAGGAGCCTTCTTATTTTTTTAACAATAGCAACCATTTTTTTTATAAGACGAACTCGTGAAAGAGCTTTGATTCATGATAATGGTAACTTGGAAGTGTATGGCTTAAATCACCATACTACAACTCCTATTACCGAAATCAAACAAGTTCATTTCAAAAAGCGACGTACGATTTGTGGTAATGCCATTGTTATAAAGCTCGAACTTAAGAACGGCAAAGTGATTAAGTTGCTGCTCAAAGAAAACGAGCAATTCCTCGCAGAGCTCAAGAAACACAATTCGAACATTATCATTCCGGAGTTACCGGTCGTATAAAAAATAGATTGTATTTTATGAGATACACAAAAAATTTCGGCGTGATTATTTTTGGATTTATCAATATTCGATTTTTTTGTCAACCTAAAATTTCTTATTTTTTTAACAATAGCAACCATTTTTTTTATAAGACGAACTCGTGAAAGAGCTTTGATTCATGATAATGGTAACTTGGAAGTGTATGGCTTAAATC
>ONMT01000065.1 GCA_900319025.1 uncultured Bacteroidales bacterium | reverse complement strand
GTTAGCGAGGAAAGGTAGGTTATCGTACTCCTTTGCCCAGAAATAGTTGTTTTTGCTCACCATGAGTCTGTCGCCGTTGCTGATTTGGTCTTCCTTCCAAAAAATACGGGCGCGCACACCTTGATTATAGAGATTGGTTCGCTTATTGCTGCGCGTGAGGATGATTGTCTCTTCGTCGCCTACTTCCTGATAGCTGCGTTCTAGTAGTTCCTGAACTTGGGTGCCATGCACTTCTCTTATATCGTTATCCGGAGTGATGTGAATGGTTAAATCGTTGGATAGCATTTGTTGTCGCAGGGTGGTAGCGTTACGTAAGATACCGCTGTCTAAGGCTTGTCTGGCGACTTGTGTCAAACTATAATTGCTGACAGAGAGTCCGTAGCCTGCAAGAAAATCAGGGTCGAGTGCTTTACTCTCGCTCGTACCAACAGGTGGCAATTGGGCATCGTCGCCCAAAAGTAAGAGGGAGCATTTTTCTCCGTTATAAACGAAACTGATGAGGTCGTCTAATAGGCTGCCGGAACCAAAACTGTCGTTGTCGCGCTGAACCGGAATCATACTCGCTTCGTCCACAATAAAGAGGGTGTTCTTATTGCGGTTGTCACCGATAGAGAAAGTCTCGTTGACGGCGGAGTCTTGGCGATAAATCCATTTATGGATAGTAAAAGCGGGATAGCCTGAATAGCGGGATAGTACCTTTGCAGCACGTCCTGTAGGTGCTAAGAGAACGGTATTGATTTGTAATTTCTCCAGGGCGCGAACCAAGGCGCTGACGACGCTCGTTTTACCGGTTCCCGCGTAGCCTTTGAGCACAAAACATTTGTGCTCTTGAGTGCTTGCGATGAATCGTCCAAGGCGGTTAAAGAGTTCCTCTTTTTCCTCGTTCGGTTCAAAGGGAAGCTCTGCTTTAATGCGCGATATGATGAAATTTTCAATCAAATAGCTATTTTTTTTGCTAAAAACTTGTGTATTTCAAATAAAAGCAGTACTTTTGCAGCCGATTTCGAAAAGAGCATAGGTAGGTGCTATACGACCAGCTCCCTCTAAATTCCCCCAGGTCTTGACCGAAGCAAGGGTAGGAGGTTGTAGCGGTGCGATGTAGTTAGCCTACCTTTTTTTAGTGCCGTATTCCGAGCACGTCGTATTCTTTTCCGTTCACGATGATATACACCATTCCGTTGCGCAAGATTTTGCGTGGCGTGGAATTGGTTGCCGGAATCGAATGTAATTGGGTGGCTAATTGGTACGCCTTGTATGCGTTAGGAATGCCATATCCTAAATCGCCGTTAGGGTTGGTATATTTGTCCGCCGATTCGATGATATATTGTCTTAGTTGGTGGTTCGTCAGCTGCGGCATAGCCGACCAGAGAGAAGCAGCCATTCCACTGACGAGCGGCGTAGCAAAACTTGTTCCGTTGCCTTGTACCATTGTGATGCCGTCTTCGGCAATGTACCATGCTGCTTGTCCTAAAGCGCATATTTCGGGTTTAACGCGATTATCGGCACTTGGACCGCGCGAAGAGAAGGCAGCGATTGTTCGTTCGTAAGTCACTGCTCCCACTGTCAGGATGCTATCTGCATCCGACGGAGAACAGATGTAGTGCCACGGATTTTGTCCTTCGTTTCCGGCTGCGAGACAAACGAGCATTCCTTTTCTGGAAGCAATTGTAGCGGCACGTGCAGCGCGTGTTTTTTTGCCGTTTAAGTCGCTATATGATAAGTTCCATTTAGCGTTATCAAAATAATAGTAGCCTAATGAGGCGGAGAAAATATGTGCGCCGAGACTGTCGGCTGTCTCCATCGCCACAATGAGGTTGTCCATTTCTTTTGGGCTCTCTGTGTGGTATTCTTCGGAGCGCATCAGATAATAGTGCGCATTGACAGCGGCTCCGTGATAGCGCGTTGTGTTTCCTGCTATAAAAGAGAGCACATATTCCCCATGTGCTCCGGTAGAGCCGAAGAAGTCGTATGGTTCATCGGTGAAGTCGTAGTAGCCTAAGCAGTGTTCGCTATCAACCCATGATATGGCGTTGGCGTTATAGAAACCTACGTCGCAGATGGCGATTCGTATGCCTTGACCTTCGTAGCCTAAGGCATGAATAGGGAGCAGGTTGTAAATCTCCAGTTGGTCATTATCGATGTATTTGGTCGTTGCGTGGGGTTGTAGTGTGTTTTTGCGTGGAGATATTTGGGATGTTTTTGTTTTGTCCCGTGTCATTGTGGCAGAGACGACGAAAGGTAGTTCTCGTATGGATTGAATGGTGATGCTATCGTCCGTTTCAATCGTAGCACCATTCATCCAGCGAGAGGTGTGATGGATAGTAGCGCCTTTATTCTCGAGCGCTTGCAGGTAGGTTTCTGAAACGGGATAATCCAGTTCGTCTATAGCGATATGATTAGCTTCGCGCATAGCGAGAGCTGTAGGTGAGAGCGCCGGAGTGGTGCTATTGGGCTTGTCCGTAAAGGAAACGAAGTAGATATTTAATAGAATAAGGAGCAGTTTCATTCTCGGCGTGTTAGTAGTACTACGTTTTCAACATGTTGTGTCTGTGGGAACATATCCACCGGTTGTACGGCGTCTATTTGATAATCGGCATCTAAAAGTGCGAGGTCTCGCGCTTGTGTTGCGGGATTACAGCTTACGTATACGATACGTTCCGGAGCCGCGTGCAGAATGACGTTGACTACATCTTCGTGCATTCCTGCTCTTGGCGGGTCGGTGATGATGACATCGGGTCTGCCGTGTTGTGCGATGAAGTCGGAAGTAAGGATGTCTTTCATGTCTCCGGCAAAGAACTCGGTGTTGGTTAGTCCGTTAAGTTGGGCATTGATTCGTGCGTCAGCAACGGCATCTTCAACGTATTCGATACCAATCACTTTGCTTGCGTATTGTGCTACGAAGTTAGCAATCGTTCCTGTTCCGGTGTATAAGTCATAGATGAGCGGTTTCTCTTTGCCTGCTTCGAGTGCAAAGCGCCGTGCTACTTTGTATAGTTCGTACGCTTGGTCGGTATTTGTTTGGTAGAACGATTTGGGTCCGACTTTGAATTGGAGGTTTTCCATGTGCTCCATGATATAATCCTGCCCGTAGAATGTTTGTACGGGTAAGTCTCCAATGGTATCGTTCATTTTCTCGTTGACGCAGTACATGAGACTAATAATTTGCGGGAAACGCTCGTGGAGCATAGTCATCATGCCGTCAATAGGTGTGTTCTTGTCCGCAATGACAATAACGACCATCAGTTCACCTAAGTGGTTGTTTCGAATCATCATATTGCGCAGTTGTCCTTCGTGGCTTCGCTCGTTGTAGAACGAGATATTGTTCGCTATGGCATAGTCTCGAACGGCGTTGCGTATCTCGTTTTGGATATTGGGCATGAGATGACATTCGTCTATTTGCAGCACTTTGTCGAAGCAATTTGGGATATGGAATCCGAGGGCGGGTTCACGAAGTGTTTCGTCTTCGGGATTGGCTTTTAGTTGCGCCATTTGCTCCGTGGTAAGCCATTTATGGTTGGCGAAAGTGAACTCCAGTTTATTCCGGTATTCGTATGTTTTAGTGCTACCGAGAATAGGTGAGATTGGCGGTAGTTGTAGTTTGCCGATTCGAGTCAGGTTATCGGTAATCTGTTGCTGTTTCCAGCGGAGTTGTTCGTCGTAAGGAAGTATTTGCCATTTGCAACCTCCGCAAATGCCGTAGTGCTTACAAACGGGTTCGCATCGTTTATCGGACGGTTTGATTAGTCGTGCGACGCGCGCTTCCATAAAGGAGTGTTTCTTTTTTGTGACTTGTAAGTCCACTATATCTCCGGGTACGCAATATGGCACGAAGACGACCATATTGTTTATTTGCAATTGGTCGTCTGTTATTTTAGCAAAGGCTTTTCCTTCTGCGGCAACTCCGGTTATTTCGATGTTCTGTAACAGGGGTAGGTTTTTCTTTTTCATCTTACTCGAACAGGGCTTTAATCGATTGTTTGTAGATACTTGCAAAGTCTTCGAAGCTCTCTAATGGGACGCTCCAAATGATTTGGTTTTTGGTTTGAATGCATGCCGGCGTTCCGCTGTCGGCGTATCGAGCGCGTACGCATTGTCCGTTTTTCGCTATTTGTGCCGTAGCATTCTCGGCGCAGATGCGTTTGTCGTTAGGTTGAACGGCATATCGGTAGTTCATATCTTTGAATCGAACGACACCTGTTTTGCTGCTTCGTGGAATAGCGCCTAAAAGTGCGCCGCTGATAAGTGCTTTTCCTTGCCAGCGACTCAATTCGGGTATAGAAGTGATGGTGTCTTTGCCGTAAATAACATCTACGGCATCCCATCGGCTGTCGATAGTATCAATGGCTTCGCTGTTGATGCTGACGAAAGTATAGCCTAATTCTTGCAGTGCTCTGCCGTGCAGAACGGGATAGTCGTGTGTGTTGCCAACTTGTCTTGTACCTACTTGGTCACGATAGCACATACCCCATCCGCAGTCGTCATCGCTAATCCAATCGAGTGCGCGGTTGTATTCCCATTGTTCGCCGATGAATATTCCGTCGTTTCCGTCGGGGATGCTGTATGAGCCTTGAACTATACCGGCGTTGATACTATCTGCCCACCACTTTGGTCCGTCTGTTCGATTGAAGGCATTGATGATGAGCACGGACGGTTTGTCTTTCTTACCGATGAAAGCGCTAAGCGTTTCTCCTGCGGCAGATGTACCACCTTCGTTTCCGGCAGTAACGCGCACGTCATACCGAACGCCGTTTTTGGAAGGTAAGGTGTAACGAGTTTTGGTTGTGCGTTCTACTATTTTCCAAGCGCCATCGTTTTCGCGGAGTTCAACGATGTAATACGTTGGCGTAGCGGATGGTTCGATAGGATCAATAGTTGGCAGCCAAGTCACTACTAAGTCCGGCGAGATAGCCATTTTCTGCACTTCGAGCGGTTGAACGACGAAGTCTGTTCCTACTTGTGCGTGAATCCAACGTCCTATTCCCTTATATATGGCGCGCGAGACATCTTTGCGGAAGCGCGGTTGTAATCCGTAGCGTATATCCGCAAACTGTTTGTGGCTGAGAATCTCGAGTAAGACGGAAGGCACTTTGGTGTATCGTGCTTCGGCATAACCGGCGTTTTGGAGTTCACGTCTTTTCCAGTTCGGGTCGTATTTGGCGCGAATATCTTCTACGACTTGCGTCTGTACGAAATCCGCCAAGTCTCTGTTGAGAATGCGGCTATGACCAGTAGGAAAAGTGCGCTGTTTGTAGTAGTCGTTGACAGAATAGATAGCGAGTGTACCAATCGTTTGTGAGTCTCCTGGTTGCGAGTAACCGTCGGTGTGTAAGGCGATGGAGAGAGAAAGTGGTACGCCTTTGCTTTGTAGCCAATTGACCCAAAGTCCTCTCGAGCGCAAGTCGTCAATATAATCATTTCGGATGCTGTCTTTCGCGGGATTGGCTTTGTCGCTGATTGGGTTCCAGACGGAATCGGGTACATCGGTATATTCGAGCCAGTATCTTGCTGCTTCCGCCCAGCGCGGGAATCCGCTTGGTCCTATTTCGGTAGCTTTTTCGTCTTTACCGTATCTTGCTCTTGGCCAATGGACAGTAGCACCTGCGCGTTCGAGCATTTGTGAAACTTGTTCGGCGTAGGAAGTGGTGTATAGATCTTCGACCGTAGACCACATGGTAGCGCGTTGGAGTTTCCAACGGTCTTCGTCTCGGTTGTAATAGATGCCGTGACTTGGCCAAAGCGCGATATGCTGTCCTTGTAGGTTACAGCCCAACTCTTTGCGATTAGGAATGGGGTAGTGTTGTTCGTCGGGCCGCGGTTTGAAACGTTCTGTGATGAGTTCGTTGAGTTCGAATCCGTCGGAATAGATAGTTACCTGCGCGTTAGTTGTTCCATTAACCCATTTACTGACTTTGAGACGCAGTTCCGCCACATCTTTCTCGCTGAGAGAAAGTCCTGCGAGTGTTTTGTTGGTGTAGAGGAAGACTTGGTTGTCTCGAGTTTTGAGTTGTGTGACTTTGACTCTTGGAATACATCCGAGGTTAAATCCTGCGAAGTTATCGAGAGAGTCAGCAAGAGCATGCATATCAACGGCAGAGCTGCTGACCGAAATCAGCAGCCCGATACCGAAAAGTACTATTTTTTTAGTCACGTTGTTCAATTATTCTACTACTTGTCCAGCAGCGTTATACATCTTGTCTCCACGTTTAATGAGGAGTTGTCCGTCTTTGAAGAGTTTGATGTTCGTGGATTTTTCAACAGCAACATTGTCGATGGCTTGCACCTTAGTGGTTTTGAATTCCGTGGACTTGTTATACAGTTCTCCTTCGTCGTTTTCAGCAAGTACTGTAACGATATACGATGTTTCGGGTTCGAGTCCATTTATTTTGAACTGCCAAGCTTTGCTTGCTTGAGTAGCGCGAAGGATTTCTCCGTTACGTTGCATACCGGGAGCGCCGAAAGCGTTGGATTGGAGTTCACCTTTGTCGTTAAAGCGATAGTTGAATTTGAGCACGTCGTCTTCCGTAACTTGTACGGTATAAACGGTAGCCGTTGTTTCGATAGGCCATTTGATAGTTGCGCTGTAATCCGCAGCTGTGACAAAGACCTTGTCGCTTGCGATGACCGTATGGTCAGCAGTGATTGGGAAGATTTTGTCATGGTACTCTCCCCATTTAGGATCTTCTCCGTATGCATCGATTGCTACAGCGGGGACGTAGATTTTGAGGTCTTCGCTAGCATAACTAAATGGGTTTGAATAGCTGAAAGCAGGAGGAGTACTTGCGTTGCAGATTATTGTTTCAAGTACGTCGCAGTAGTCAAAAACAAATTTTCCAAATGATTTTAGTGAGCTGGGTAACACAATAGATTTCATGAGTCTGCAATTATAAAATGCGCCTAATTCAATTTCTTTTACACTATTGCCTAATGTGAGTGATGTGATACCCGTTTCTGGACCTACGTATAATGCGTAAGATCCGATTGTTTTGACATAATTAGGAATAATGATGTCGCCTTTTACTTTGCAAGATATAGCAGTAAGTTTTTCTTTCGTGTCGTCTTTATACACAAAATGGTTGTCCACAAATCCGTTCAATGTTTTAGCGCCCCAGTTTGCAGCTTGTGTTAACGAGCCTTTGTATATAACGTTAGGTACGTAGTCGAATGCATTATCACCGATGAACTCTACTTCGCTTGGAATGTATAAAGAGATGAGTGACGCGCAATCATAGAAAGCTTGTGAATTAAGTGATTTAACAGTAGTTGGGACTTTAAGAGAGTCTAAATTGATACAGCACGCAAATGCATATTTGTCAATAATAGTCACGGATTCAGGAATCTCAATTGTTCCGGAAGCCGCATATGAGCAAGCAGATAGAGTGGTTTTAGTATCGTCATCAAAAACGAAGAGTCCGTCCACTACGCCATTCGTCGTTCTTGCGCCCCATGGCGCATTGGCGTCTGAGCCTTCGTAAATGATATTAGGAACGAGATAGAAAGCTTTGTCACCGATGACAGTAATGGTAGTAGGTACGTTGAGTTCCATTAAACTACAATCTGTACTGAAAGCCCTTGCTCCAATTTCCTCTACGCTTTCCGGAATGTTTATTGAAGTCATGTTGCGGCAAACCTGGAAAGCTGAAATGTTGATTTTTTTGATAGAATTAGGGAGTTTGACGGTTTTGAGCGTAAAGCAACGATAGAAAGCGCTGTCTCCGATAGCGATAACGTCGTAGTCCTCTTTTTGGTATTTGATTG
>ONMT01000004.1 GCA_900319025.1 uncultured Bacteroidales bacterium | reverse complement strand
TTAGAAATTTGGAAAACTAATACTAATACATGCAGGTGATGTGGAAAAGAGACTAGATATGTGGATAAAGAAGAAAGAATTCCACAAAACATAGTGTACTGAGAAAACCATTACCTAAAAGGCCAATCCTGACACCATTGGCAGCATTTACCATAAACGAGTATCATATTTCGAACTATGTTCACTCGATCGGAAAGGTCGGCGGGTATGAAATTCAGCATCAGTCAGGCAGAGCTTCAAAACGCCCTCGGTGTGGTTTCCAAAGGTGCTTCCACTCATTCGACCCTTCCGATTCTCGCTGGAGTTCATCTGCATACCGAGGACGACGCGCTGGTGTTGCAAACCACCGACCTCGATCGCTCAATTCAATGCAAGGTGCCAGCGCTTATCGAAACACCTGGTGAAACGGTTGTTCCTGCTAAGAATAATGGTGTTTACACCTTTACTGTGACGGCAGAAGACAAAGAGACGACTCTTGTTTACACCATAACGGTAACGATTCAGAAGTCGGACAATGCGTACTTGCAGAATATTCGTCTGGTATTAGCGTCGGGTGACACCATCAATTTGCCGGGCTTCGTGCGTAATCAGTTAGATTATACGTACGTATTTGATTCTGAGTTAGCGCCTGCTATTATAGCTGATAAAGAGAACGAGGCACAGCAAGTATCCATTTCGTCACCATTAGGCGCAGGTGTTGCACAAATTATTGTAGCGCCGGATGCCAGCTCGGATGAGACGAACCAATATCAAATTACGTTCAAGTCATCGTCATCTGTAGCACTGACGCTGAAGTATATCTATGCTGATGGCATAGAAATTACCGGTTGGAATCCTGATGTGAATGACTACACCGTAACTTATTCCGGTAGTCTGCCGGTTATCACTTATGAGCAATTAGAAGGTCAGAAAGTGAGCCAATTAGAGGCTAAGGACAAAGTGACGCTGATGGTTGAATACGCAGGTGAGTCCAATACATATACTGTTAAGTTTAAGGAAGTGAAGAGTGGCAATGCGCTGCTGAGCGGCATCTTGCTTGATGGCAAATTGGTTGACGGCTGGGATGCGCATACATATCATTATAGTAAGACTATTGAGGCAGGTGAAGCTGAGCCTGTTATTACATGGCAAAAGGCAGAAGAGGAGCAAACTGTTGTCTTTGGTCAGAAGGATGCGGGCGAGTATCAGATTGTTGTATTGGCTGCTGATGGTCAAACCCAACAAGTTTACACGGTATCTATCCAAAACAAGAAGTTTGCTGATGCCACATTAGCCCATATCTATAAAGATGATGTAGAGATTACCGATCAGTTTGTTAATGGTGTTTGCGACGGCGGTATGGTATCTGACGGTCATATTCTGCCGACTATCACCTATGAGAAGAAAGAAGGTCAGAATGTTGTACTGAGCGACGTGAGCGCAACGCAACAACGCATTTTAGTTGTAGCCGAGAGCGGCGCAGAGCAAGTCTATGTAATCAACTACACGCTGACTAATGGTGATGATGTTCAACTGAGCGGTATTCTTGTTGACGGTGTTGCCATTAAGGGCTTTGATCCGGCTGTATCGACTTACACCGTTAAGTTGGATGAGCGCACGGCACAAGTTCCGGCAATCACTCCGCAGAGTAATATTATCGGACAGACCTATATAATAACGTACGGGCGCGTGAACGCACGCACGAGTATTGAGGTTATTTCTAAAGACAAATCGACTAAAGGTCACTATTATATCGACTTTGAGGTTCGTCCTCTGACGAATACTGCCTTGAAGAGACTTCGTGTATATAGCAGTGCCGAAGATGAGGATTTGGATGTCAACCAACTCGAGCACACGTTTGTTTATGACCCGACAGCAGGTGTGCCTCAAGTATTATATGAGGCAGCTGAGCCTGAGCAACGTATCGAATATACACGCAAGAGCGGTGGTGATACGGAGATTAAAGTGATTGCTCAATCCGGCCAGAGTCAGACGTATAAAGTACACTTTACGACGACAAGACCGACTGTGGCTAATGTGCTTAAATCACTGAAGGTCAATAATGTAGATATGGATTTGACAGCAGGTGACGTATTTGACGTAACCTTGCCGTATGGAACCGCTACATTGTCTGTTGTCCCTAAAAAGAACTTCCAAGAGCAAGCAGTCATCGTTTACAACGGTGGTGTGAATAAGCCAACGACGATTGTCGTTAGTGCAAACCATCCGGATGTGGCTGATAAGGTATATACCATCAATCCAACAGTTGAGAGATACTCCATGACTGGTAAGTTGACAGACTTGCAGTTCAAGGGCGCTACTGTTCCGAACTTCCAGCCGGATGTATATAACTACGTGGTTAATGTAACGGCTCAACCTGCTGCAGGTGACTTTGTCGGAACAGCCTTTGGTGGTGCTACTGTAACCAAGTCCGGTATTGATGCTAAAAACAAGAAGATTACTCTCACCGTTGCAAGCGGTAAGGTTTATACGGTAAGTTGGTACTACACGAACTATGCGCCTCCGTTTGACTTTGAGTGGGTAAATACTGATCCCGCTTATGGCCATACATCAAATCTTACGGGTTCCAAGATTACTGCAAGTTCTTCAACTTCTTCGGCAGGAACAAAACCTAATGGGTGGAAAGTGCCAGGGGACTATTCTACGGGTTTGGACTATAGTGTCCCTCTTGTAGGTGATTTTACCTATCAAACCGGTCTAGAGGTAATCGAAACAGGAGAAGGGGCTTTGTTGTCCACATGTCGAAGCAGTAGCATGAACGGTTCAATGCCGGGTGTGATGACTACTGGTAAACTTACTCTTAAATGGGGAATTAATGGAGGTTCCTCCTTAACTACCAGTGAAGAGGCTAATTTGGGATTTGAATTTAAAAATACGCCAGAGCAATTCGCTTTCGACTATAATCCTCGTGCTACAAAAGGAGGTATCTCAAATTGGGATGCATGGATCATTATTTCTGATGGCACGAATAAAAATAAACAATCATTTAGAGGTAATTATAATACTCTTAAGAAGTGGGGAACTGCAACGATGAATTTGAATCTTAGTTCTATTGGAAATGTTTCAAGAGCAAATATCTTGATTTGCTCATCTGAAATTAGTGGAACAAGTCTTGATTGTTATGGAGGTGGTACTTCGAAAACGACTGCATTACTTATTCAAAATCTACGTTTCATTTATAACTCAACGATCACTTCCGCGAAGATTAATGGCAAGAACGCAACGGTGAATAACACCAACAAGACTATCTCTATTACGCTCGATCAAGAGGAAACAGCTTATCCTATTTTGGAGGTTGTTGGTCAAGTAAGTGACCAAGAGCAAGTAGTAGAGTGGGGCGAAGAGAAGTTAGTTGGTAATAATATGGTTCGCACGGGTACGTTGCGTAACTATGGTGAAGACCACTCTTATACCGATTATACGCTGACCACTACTCGTCCGGCTGTAACGGATGCAACGCTCAAGTCTGTAACTTGGGGCGGAACGGAAGTAGTATTCTCTGGCAATGCGTGCGTGAAAGAGAAAACGGCTCCGTTTATGCCTATCTCGGATATCGATATTACGCCGAATAGCGTACACCAAAATGTGGCAGTAGCTCACCGTAACGATAGTGTGATTATTACAGTTACACCGGAAAAAGGTGATGCGCAGACATATGTTATCTGCTACAAAGTGTCTATCAACTCGAACGCTAATATCTCTGTTACGACGGATGGTACGCTGACTCCTGCTTGGAATCCGGATGTTACCGAATATAGCGTTTCAACGATGCCGGCTAACTTCACAATTAAAAATGAACTCTTCCAAAACGTGAAGATGATTCATGCAGAGGATACGACTCGCTTTGTTGTGATGGCTTCCGATAAGTTGACCACGAAGATTTACACCGTGGCTCGTGAAAAAGCAAACGTTGAGCCTAACTTGGTTAATGTCAAACTCAATGGTACAACAAAGACGCTCTCACCAAGTGCTCCGGCTGAGGTTGAGAAAATGCCGGAAGTTGTTACCTTTGATCGTCAAAGTGCTTTGGCTAATGTAACGGAAACGATTACTATTGATTCAATCATTTTGGCTGTTGAAGGTACGTCAAAGACCAATACCTATAAGATTGTCGCTAAGAACGAGGCGGATAAGAACGCTTACTTAGCCGGTGTACTTATTGGCGGTAAAAAATACGAAGAGTTTGACTATTCGAAGATGGACAACGAGATTCCGGTTGATTCAATGGTTGACCTGCAGTTCCTTGCTGCTAACCAAGCACAAACTCTGGAAATCTCCGTTTCAACCAAACCGAATCCATCCACTTCGGCAAGACCAATTCGTCGTTCAGCGGTTGCACAACCGGGAATCGTATTCACTGTTAAGGTTACGCCTAAAGTGGGTGAGCCGAACATATACACCTTCGCGCTTGAAGCTCCGAAGAGCAGCGATGCTACGCTCAAGGGAATTGTTGTCGGCAATGATACTATTAAAGAGTTCTATGCTGATAAGACGAATTATGAGTTTGTTTTGCCGGTAGCTATGCCGAAGGTTAATCAACCTGAGATTCCTGCAATTAAGTACATCACCTCTGACCCGCAAGCAACCGTAGAAGTTGAACCGCATGTACTCGAAGAAGCAAGTGAGATACAGGTGCACTCGGCTGATGGAACTGAGACGAAGTTCTACAACCTCACGCTCGTTCCGCAGAAATCTACTTATGCTGAGTTAGACGGAATCCTTGTTGACGGTGTGCTCGTTCCGGGATTTGCTGCGGACAGATACTTCTACTCCGTACAGATTGAGCCGGCTACAACGCATGTGGTTGAAGTTAGCTCACCGGATAAGTTCATCGACACCACGATTGTTTATTCCGAAAATACCGTTATCATCAATGTAACGGCAGAAGATGGCATCCACAGTCAACGCTACTTCGTTGAGCTGTACGAGGTTCAGAAGTCCAACAATGCAACATTGTCTAACCTCCTTGTGGCTGACGCAACGCATGCAATGAAGCCGATTGAGAACTTCGACCCGATGAACAATGTTTATGACATTGAGTTGCCGAATAATGTTGCAAACTTGCCGGACGTTCAGGCTGTGCCGATGGTTAGCGGCCAAACGATTACTCCGCGTAAGGATGGTTGGAAAGTGCTGGTAGATGTTGTCGCTCCGAATAGCGAAACCAAGAATACATACACCATCAACTTCATCCGTCCGCTATCCGACAATACCGACTTGGAGATGATTCAGCTCGATGGACGTGATATCGAGGGCTTCGACCCGAAGACTTACGTTTACTTGCAGAACCTGCCGATTGGACAAGAAGTCGTTCCGGAGGTATTCGCAATCTCTGCTGAGAGCTTGCAAGACCAAAAAGAACCGGTTGTTGTTGTAGATAACGCTCGTCTCCGTGCAGAAGTAATTAACTTCGCTCAGAATGGCGACTCTGTCGTTTATACGATTGTATTCAACAAGACCTATTCTGCTGCTGATACCCTGCTGGATATCCGTTACAACAACAAGTCTATCGAAGGATTCGAACCCAAGAAATTCGACTACACTGTGCCTGTTCCGGCTGGACAAAACTTGCCGACTCTGGAGGATGTATCGGTTGAGAAAGCTGATGAGTTCCAAGTTGTTTACACTACTAAAGTAAGCTCCGACGAACGTACGTGTCTCTATCGTATCGAAGTTATTGCTCACAACGGGCACAAGAACGTTTATACCGTTTCGTTCGAGAAAGAGCTGCTCAATATCGCTAAACTCGATATGATTAAGATCAATGGTAAACCGCTGGAAGCATTCAAGGCTGATCAATATGAGTATAGCGTTGAATTGGCTGCCGGTACAACCGATCTGCCTGTCGTAACCTACGACTACGAGGATTCGTATCACCAACTCGTCGTTAAGGAAACGCAAGCCGATACAATCGTTGGTAAGTCGCTTAATGACAAAGTCGTTATTACCGTTACCGCTGAAAACGGACGTGACTTCAAGATTTACACGATTCACTTCCCGGTTGCTTTGTCCAAAGATGCTACCTTGAGTGGTATTATCTACGGCCGTGATAATCCTGTTCCTAACTTCAACCCAATGGTTAATGAATATACGATTGAGTTGCCGCTCGGAACGACGAACGTACCGCAGATTACCTATATCAAGAAGTACAGCCAGCAAAACGTTAACCAATCATACGACTCCGAAAATGACTGGAGAGTTTATGTGGACGTTACGGCGGAAGATACAACCGTTACAAGCCGCTATACCTTAGATTTCGTGCTCGAAAAGTCCCAGAATACGCACCTTAAGGACATTACTTTCGAGGATTCGACGGTTGTCATCAAGTTCAATCCGGACTCTGTGGACTATCGTTTCGAAGTGCCTTACAGCGCCGACAGAGACACTTCTGCTCAGATTGTAGTCGTTCCTGTTCCGGCTGAAAACGGACAAGTTGTCGATGTCACTTACGCTCGCTACGGCGAATTGTTCTCCGTCAAGATTGACGTAACGGCGCCGGACGAGGAAACGCATAATACGTACTCGCTCATTTACAGCTATCGTAAGAACCCGGATGCTTCGCTCAAGGCTCTGGCTCTTGGAGGAAAAGCACTCGAGAACTTCAAATCCGATACATTAGAGTACTTCATCGAATTCCCTGTCGGAACCGATTCTACGCAGTACTACACGCCGGAGAAAGTAGAGTACGAACTCTCCGACCCGATGGCGAAAGTAAATGTCAAGATGGATCAGTCATTCACGCTCTATATCGTTGTTACAGCGCAAGATACAACTTCTACGCGCACCTATGTCTTGCACCAGACAACCATTAAGTCCGACGATAACTACGTGGCTAAATTGTTTATCGACGGAGTTGAATATCGTGACTTCGATCCGGAAGTATTAGACTATGTTTACTACGTTCCCGCTGGCGTTGATGCAGCGCCGCTTGTTGAAGCTGTCGCTCGTGACTCCTTCGCTATGATTTCTATCATGCCGAATGGTATCGACTCGTTGACGATTATCACTTGTGTCGCACAGAATGGTAAGAAACGTACCTACACGATTCTCTTCACCAACTCCGACATCGACGATAACGCAACGCCGCAACCGCGTGATGTTCTCGTTAAACGCCTCTTCGGTACGAACAAGATTTTGATTGCTTCGCTCCGTAAGAAAGTTTCGTTCGGTCTCTTCGACCAAGCAGGCAGAATGGTTCATTACATCGAAACCGTGGAACCTGCGAACCCGAATGATGTCATCATCGCTGTCGATGGTAATGGACAAGAAGTCCTCACAGACGTCGCTTCAGAAGCTTCTGGAACCGTGGTTGAACTCAATACCAACCAAATTTACTTCTACACCTTCTTCGAAGCAGGTAAGAAGAAAATCGCTTCCGGTAAGTTGATTATCATGAACTGATAACATAGCAACTAATCATCAAAAAAGTGCAGCTTCCATAAAAAGTTGCACTTTTTTTATTATTTATTTGCGTATGTCCAAAAATAGTTGTAATTTTGCGGCGCAAAACAAAATAACTTGTTTGAAATACGAAAACCGAATAATTGTATAGCCCAAATTATCCAGTTGCATTCCCGGTGAAATGCGGAAACATTCCCAAAATTCCTGAACAATTCTTCGGATTACATCCTAAGAGAATTAATTTATTTAAAAACTAATACAATATGTGGTTAAAAGATTCATCTATTGGCCGTAAATTCGTAATGAGTATTACCGGTCTGTTTTTAGTCCTTTTCCTGCTGTTCCACGGATCAATGAACCTCTGTCTGGTTATTGATGACATCTTTGGAACACATGCTTACAACTGGATTTGCGCTATGCTTGGTGCTAACTGGTACGCTGTTGCGGGTACCTTGGTTCTTGCATTAGGTGTGGTTGTGCATTTCTGCTACGCTATCTTCCTGACAATCCAAAACCGCGCTGCTCGCGGTAAAGACCGCTATGCTGTCGAAGCTCGTCAGGAAGGTGTTGATTGGGAATCAAAGAACATGCTCGTTCTCGGTATCATCGTTCTCGGTTTCCTCTGCTTGCACCTCTATAACTTCTGGTACAAGATGCAGTGGGCTGAACTGACTGGAATGCATACTTCAATGTTTGACCCGCAAGATGGGTCCGCTATCGTTAAAGCCCTCTTTACGGACGGATGGTGTGGTATCGTTTATTGCTTGCTCTACATCATTTGGCTTGTTGCACTCTGGTTCCATCTCAATCATGGTATCTGGTCTGCTCTCCAGACTATCGGATGGAGCAACCTCATCTGGCTCAAACGAATCAAAATCATCGGTACCGTATTTGCTACTTTGGCCGTTGGTTTGTTCATGATCGTGGCGCTGTACTTCCTCGGCGTGAACATCGGAATGATGTGCGCAGCTTAATTGTTTAACTGACTAAATTGCTACAAGATATGGCTAAGAAAGAAGAATTAATCGAAGCTGCAAAGCAGGCAGCTAAACAAGTGGCTGCTAAAGCTGCCGAGGCTGCTGAAGAACTCAAAGCTCGTGCTGAGAAAGTAGCAGAACGCGCTGAAGTAAAAGAAGCAGTTGCTGCTGCTACCGAAACCGCTAAGAAAGTTGCGAAGGCTGCTGAGGCTGCCGCTGAAACAATGGCTACTCCTTCAGAAAAGGCTACGAAAGTTATCACGCCTGAAATGGCGAAAATCCCTGCTGGTCCACTCGCAGAGAAATGGACCAATTACAAAGACCACCAGAAACTCGTTAACCCTGCTAACAAACGTCGTCTCGACATCATCGTTGTAGGTACAGGTCTGGCTGGTGCTTCTGCTGCCGCTACTTTGGCAGAACTCGGATTCAACGTCCTCAACTTCTGCATCCAGGATAGTCCGCGTCGTGCGCACTCTATCGCTGCACAAGGTGGTATCAATGCCGCTAAGAACTATCAAAACGATGGTGACTCCGTTTATCGTCTCTACTACGATACAATTAAAGGTGGTGACTATCGCGCTCGCGAAGCTAACGTTTACCGCTTGGCTGAAGTAAGTAATAACATCATCGACCAATGCGTGGCACAAGGTGTTCCTTTCGCTCGCGAATATGGTGGACTTCTTGACAACCGTTCATTCGGTGGCGCACAAGTTAGCCGTACTTTCTATGCAAAAGGACAAACAGGACAACAACTCCTCCTCGGCGCTTATTCTGCACTCAGCCGCCAAATCGGTAAAGGCAAAGTGAAGATGTATAATCGCCACGAGATGCTTGATATCGTTATGATTAAGGACGAGAATGGCGAACCGCGTGCTCGTGGTATCATTGCTCGTAACCTTATTACTGGACGTATTGAGCGCTTCTTTGCACACGCAGTTGTTGTAGCTTCCGGTGGTTACGGAAATACCTTCTTCCTCTCTACCAATGCGATGGCTTCTAACGGTTCTGCTGCGATGCAGATGTATCGCCACGGCGCATACTTCGCTAACCCATGCTATGCACAGATTCACCCGACTTGTATTCCTAAGCATGGTGACTTCCAATCCAAACTGACGCTGATGTCAGAGTCTCTCCGTAACGACGGACGTATCTGGGTTCCGAAGAAACTCGAAGATGCTAAACGTCTCCAAGCCGGTGAAATCAAAGGACGTGATATTCCTGAAGAAGACCGCGATTACTATCTGGAGCGTCGCTATCCGGCTTTCGGTAACCTCGTTCCCCGTGACGTTGCTTCTCGCGCTGCGAAAGAGCGTTGCGACAAAGGATATGGCGTAAACAATACCGGTCTGGCTGTATTCCTTGATTTCTCCGACGCTATCCAACGTCTCGGCAAGGATGTAGTTGCACAGAAATATGGTAACCTGTTCCAAATGTACGAGAAAATCGTTGACGAGAACCCGTATGAGAACCCGATGATGATTTTCCCGGCTATCCACTACACAATGGGTGGTATCTGGGTTGACTATGAATTGCAAACTTCCGTTAAGGGTCTGTTCTGTATCGGTGAGGCTAACTTCTCCGACCACGGAGCTAACCGTCTCGGCGCTTCTGCTTTGATGCAAGGTCTGGCTGATGGTTACTTTGTACTTCCTTATACCATTCAAAACTACCTCAGCGACCAAATCAGCGTACCGCGTATGTCCACCGACCTGCCTGAGTTCGCTGAAGCAGAGAAGAAAGTACAAGAGAAGATTGACCGCCTGATGAAGATTCAAGGTAAACGCTCTGTGGATAGCATCCACAAAGAGTTGGGTCTTATCATGTGGGACTTCGTTGGTATGGGACGTACAGCCGAAGGACTCAAAACCGCTATCGCTAAGATTGACGCTATCAAGAAAGAGTTCTGGACCAATGTCTATATCCCGGGCGAAGCTGGTGCTCTCAATAACGAATTGGAGAAAGCTCTCCGTTTGGCTGACTTCATTGAGATTGGTCGTCTGATGGCTGTGGATGCACTTAACCGCGAAGAGTCTTGCGGTGGTCACTTCCGCGAGGAGTATCAGACTGAAGAAGGTGAAGCTCTCCGCCAAGATGATAAGTTCAGTTATGTCGCTTGCTGGAAATATACCGGCGAAGATAGCGAACCTGAACTCATCAAGGAGCCGCTCGATTATGAATTCACGGAACGTAAAACTCGTAACTACAAAGCATAAGTGAAATCAGATTCCAATTCTGAATTCATCTGCTTAAAACAGAAAGTTTAAGTATTATGGATAGCTATATTAATATAAAGGTGCGCGTTTGGCGTCAAGCCGGACCTAAAGCGCAAGGTCACTTCGAGACCTATGAACTCAATCACATTTTCCAAGGCGCTTCGTTCTTGGAGATGATTGATATCCTCAACGAACAACTTATTGCAGAGCACAAAGATCCTATCGCTTTCGACCACGATTGCCGTGAAGGTATATGCGGTATGTGCTCCATGTACGTAAATGGTCATCCTCACGGACCTGACAGCGCTATTACTACCTGTCAGCTGCACATGCGTAAGTTCAAAGATGGTGAAACTATTACCGTTGAACCATGGCGTAGCCGTGCTTTCCCTGTAATTAAAGACTTAATGGTTGACCGTCAAGCATATGACAAGATTATGCAAGCCGGTGGTTTCGTTTCTGTCAATACAGGTGGTGTTCCTGATGCCAATGCAATTCCAATTCCTAAGCCGGTTGCTGACGAAGCTATGGACGCAGCTTCTTGTATCGGTTGCGGCGCTTGTGCTGCGGCTTGTAAGAATGGTTCCGCTATGCTCTTCGTGGCTGCTAAAGTGAGTCAGCTTGCTCTCCTGCCACAAGGTAAAGTGGAAGCTGCTCAACGTGCGAAGAACATGTTGGCTAAGATGGACGAACTCGGATTTGGTAACTGTACCAATACCGGCGCTTGTGCTGCTGAGTGCCCGAAATCGGTAAGCTTAGCTAATATCGCAAGATTGAACCGCGAGTTTATTTGTGCTAAATTTAAAGACTAATATGAGAACATATTTTGACTATCGTGCTGCTGCTCGTGAGACCTTGGAAGGTCGCTGGAACGAAACCGCTTTGATGACTCTTATCATCATCGCTATTCCTATCCTATTAGGTGTTTCAACGGTATGTTTCCCATTTATGGGATTAGATGAAATGTCAAGTATCGTAATGAACTCTTCAGTAAACGGATTTACAACGCTGGTTTCAATATTAGTACTAGTGCCCTTAGAGTTTGCTATGTGCAATGTGTTCGTATCTATGATTCGTGGAACGATGGAGAATGATACTCCGGTTAAGGAGATGTTCGTTTTCTTCAAACAAGATTGGGTACGCTATGTTAAGACAAACATTTTGGAGATGATTATTATCTTCTTGATATCGTTGATTACACTCGGTATCGGTGGTATTATCTTTAGTTATGCTTATTCGATGGTTCCTTATCTTCTTCACGATTATCCTGAACTCGGTGCGCGCGAAGCGCTTAGAATGAGCCGTGAATTAATGAAAGGACATAAATGGGACTTGTTTGTTCTGCAATTGACTTTCCTCGGATGGCTTATCTTAGCAATCCTCACTTGTGGTATCGGTTTGTTGTGGTTGACGCCATACATGTATGCTGCTCAAGGTCATTTCTATCAAGACTTAAAGGATGAACTTATTGAGGAAGAGTAAGCGATAAATCGCCGTTTTACGGTGTAAAATACATTAAAAAAGTGCAAAAGTAATAATTTTTGCACTTTTTTTGTCAAAAAATTTGGCAGTATCAGAAAAAAGCAGTACTTTTGCACCCGCTTTCCGGAATTAGAATATCGGGGTCCCCGAAAATTTCTAATTTTTGGGGAGAGGAGCAACTGCGGTGACCTTACAAGTCGTGTAACGACGAAGTCGTCACAAGCGAGTTGCGACGAGGTCCATTAGCTCAACTGAATAGAGTACCACACTACGGATGTGGGGGTTGCAGGTTTGAATCCTGCATGGATCACAAGTTATTAATACGTAATGCGTTTGGAAGTTCGCTTTCATGCGCATTTTTTAAATAAAAAGGTTTACCATGAAAAAGTCTCTATCTTTATTCGCTATTCTTGTTTTTAGTTTACAACTATTTGCTTGGACACCGCCTTCCTATGTGGAAACTCCTCAACTTCCAGGAGCAACTTTGCGTGTAGTAGGTGCAAATACACGTAATTATCTTTATGACTTTACTGCTGATAATGCAGATTGTCAAGACATGGACTGCTTTAACCGTAAAACGGAAAATATGGCTAAAGTCTTTGTTTATTTGCAGGCGGACATTGTGGCGCTATGTGAAATTCAGCAGGACAACGAGATTCTCGGTTATCTTGTTCAGGCTATGAATAAAGAATATGGAGAGAATGTCTATGATTTTGTCATGGACAATTCGAAGTATTCCAAGTCAGGTTCTAACTATGGATATATTAAGTGCGGCTTTGTTTATCGCAAAGACAAGTTGACGAAGGGAACGTGGTATTCTACTAATCCTAATGATACTGGATTCCGCACAAGAATGATAGTAACATGTTTCACCGAAAAGGCTACAAATTCTAAATTTGTTCTTTCTATGAATCACTTTCAGGCTAAGACAAGTGATTTGGATGGCACGAAACGCAATGCGCAAGCGAATATATTGGTTAATGCACTTAAAACCAATTACGGCGACCCTGATATCCTAATTATGGGAGATTTGAATGCCGAATTGGACGAAGATTGTATTCAGAAGTTGGTTAACGCAGGGTATGCAGACCAAATGTATAAGTACGACCATTCGGCTTATACTTACAACTTTAAGGGGTCATATCAAATGATAGACCATGCGATGGCAAATAGTTCCATGGAGAAACAAATTGTCGGAGCATATCCGTTCCACATTTGCACAAGCGGTGCTAATGTTAAGTATTCCGACCACGATTGTTATGTTGTAGGTCTCAGTATGGTAGGAACGGCTATTGACAAGGTTTACGAATCCGATTCTAAGGCTGAACGCCAACTCATTTATCGTAATGGGGTATTGCTCATTCAAGTTGGTGACCAGCTCTTCGATTTGATGGGAAGAAAAGTGGAGTAAGATATCCCACTTTTGACGATATAAACTGAAAAAGGACGCTTCTCAGCGTCCTTTTTTCCATGGTATTAGTCTGTTAAATTTTAAGGTACAAAAAAGATTGTGTTGTCTTGATTTCTCTTTTCGGGTGCAAAATTACTGCTTTTTTATCATCCCACCAAATTTTTTTATATGTTATATAACATGTTTTGCCAAAAAAGTGCATTTTGTTACCTTTTTCGTGCCAATTCGATTACTTCAAGGTCCTTAATTTGGTCTTTTTCGATAGCAAAACGCAGTAAAGTTTGCACGGTCTGCCATCCTTGTAGTCCTGCTGCACCCGGATTCATGGTGAGCATTTTCCAAGTGTCGTCGTACATGACTTTAAGGATGTGACTATGTCCACACACGAATAAGTCAATTCGTTGGTTTGGGTCGTCTGAGTGTGCTTTTGCTTTTTGAAACATAGGGATTAGCCACGGATTATAATGTCCCGGGTAACCACCGATATGGGTCATCAGCACGTTCACTTCTTCAACGCGGAAGCGGTAGAACTCGCTAAGGCTGTAACGAACATCTCCTCCGTCCATATTTCCAAAGACAGCACGGGTGGGTTTATATTCGCGCAGAGTTTGTAGCACTTCGTACGACCCTATATCTCCTGCATGCCAAATCTCGTCCACATCGCGGAAGTATTCTTTCACGCGTTTGTCTAAATATCCGTGCGTATCCGATAATACTCCTATCCGAGTCATAGGTGAGAAATCTTATTGAGAATACCAACTGTTAGCGCTAAGCATATAGCGCCTACGCCAATGAAAACAAGTACGTCCACGAGATCTATTACGCCGCGTGAGACTGCAGAATAGTGATTCTGGAGTAGTACCCAATAGAGTATAAAGCAGCATAGGGCGCCTAATACGTAGGCAACGATTTGGCTTTTAGTGAATGAGCCTGCGAACATACCTATAGCGAGGAAGGTGCCGCTCATTAGTATTAGTCCGATAAACGAACCGGCAAATTGTCCTCCGTCGATATTGCCCACTGGTTCTGCTATCGTATAAACGATGAAGTAATGGACAATATTCGGTAGGAGTGCAATGAGCATGAGTGTCCATGCGGCAAAGAATTTACCTGCTACGATGCGCACCATAGAAACAGGTTGCACAATGAGCATGTCCCACGTGCCTGTTTGCCGTTCTTCGGCGAACAGACGCATCGTCAGGGCAGGGCAGAGCAGCATTAACAGCCATGGACTGAGTTGAAAGAGCCCGTCCGTTTGGGCATATCCCGAGTCAATGATATTCCACTGACCGGGGATAACCCATAGGAACAAACTTACTGCCAATAGGTATAGCCCAATAACAATATACGCTATCGGCGTCGAGAAGTAATATGCTAACTCTTTACGAAACATCTAACTTCCAGCAGCGCAGCGGTCCAACTTCAAACTTCCAATTAATGCTTCACTTCCAGGTTTTTGTTCACCGGTGTCTTCGGGAAGAAGATCCAGAACGCGATGGCAACGACGAGTGCGTAAGCTGCGAAGGTGTACCAGGACATTTTCCAACCGTCCCAGACCTCAGCAAAGGTAGCTGTTTCAGGCAAGTGGTAAACGAATTTGTTTACAACGGCTTGTGCGGAGAGCGTACCGATAGTAGCACCGACGCCGTTGGTCATTACCATAAACAGACCTTGTGCCGACGAGCGGATTGAAGGATCGGTCTCTTGGTCCACATAGAGGGCTCCGGAGATATTGAAGAAATCAAATGCAAAGCCGTAAACGATACAGCTGAGTACGAAGAGTAATACGCCCGGCATGCCCGGATTACCGGCTCCGAAGAAGCCGAAACGCAGTACCCAAGCGAACATGGCGAGCAGCATGACGTTCTTGATACCGAACCGTTTGAGGAAGAACGGGATAAGGAGGATGCACACTGCCTCGCATATTTGAGAGATGGAAATCAAAATGCCGGAGTGCTGTACGGCAAAGGTGTTTGCAAATTCAGGATTGGCACCAAAACTTGCAAGGAACGGATTGGCAAAGCCGTTGGTAATCTGCAGGCTTACGCCGAGAAACATACAAAAGATGAAGAAGAGCGCCATCTTTTTCTGTTTGAAGAGTGCAAAAGCTTTCAATCCAAGTGCTTCTACCAAGTCCACTTTGCCTTCCACTTTTTTGATTTCGCAAGCAGGAAGAGTAAGTGAGTAAACTGCCAATACCAAGCTCAGTCCGCCACTGATAACGAATTGGGCGGGGGTGTCCATTGCGCCTACCAGATCTACAACCCACATGGTGGCAATGAAACCAACGGTTCCGAACACGCGGATAGGCGGGAAGTCCTTAACGGTATCCATTCCGGCTTTAACCAGAGCGTTGAACGCTACCGAGTTAGTGAGCGCAATAGTAGGCATAAAGAATGCTACGGAAATGGTGTAGAGGGAGAACAGCGGAGTAAAGGCCACATCGGCTCCCATTGAGAAGGCGTAGATTCCTGCGCCGCACATAAAGATACCAGCTAAGCCGTGGCACAGGCTTAGCGCTTTCTGAGCGGGTAACCAACGGTCTGCTACGATACCCATCAGTGCGGGCATGAAGAGACTGACGATACCTTGAATAGAGTAGAACCAGCCGATTTGGCTGCCAAAACCATGAGCGCCCAAATAGCGGCCCATAGATGTCAAGTACGCACCCCAAACGGCGAACTCTAAGAAGTTCATTACGATGAGGCGGATTTGAAGGGATCTGTTTTTCATACGCGTTAAATTTATGATTGTGATTTAGAATTCCGAAGTGAAGTGGAACTTAATGTGTTTGTAGTCGTTCTGCGCCATGTTGAGGATGTAGGCGCTGTCAGCCATAAAGACGTCGCGACCTTCTTTGTCCGTAGCCATATATTGCGCTTTGCGGGATTTAAAAGTGCGCAGTTCTTCCTCGTCGTCGGACTCTATCCAGCAGGCTTTGAACATAGGCATGTTCTCCCAGCGGCACTTGGCGTTATACTCATGCTCAAGGCGATATTGTATCACTTCGAACTGCAGTTGTCCGACGGTGCCGATGATCTTGCGGCCGTTGAGTTGGCTGATAAAGAGTTGCGCCACACCTTCGTCCATGAGTTGGTGCACGCCTTTATCCAACTGTTTTTGCTTCATCGGGTCAGCGTTCTCGATGTACTTGAACATCTCCGGTGAGAAGGAAGGCAGTCCTTTGAAGTGCAGTTCTTCTCCTGCGGTAAGGGTGTCTCCAATCTTGAAGTTACCGGTATCCGGCAGTCCGACGATATCGCCGGCAAAGGCTTCGTCCACGGTCTCTTTCTTCTGCGCCATGAAACAGGTCGGGGCAGAGAAACGCATCTGTCTGTTCTCGCGCACGTGCTTATAATATACGTTGCGTTCAAAGCGTCCAGAGCATATCTTAAAGAAGGCAATACAGCTGCGGTGGTTGGGGTCCATGTTCGCGTGTATCTTAAAGCAGAAACCCGTGAAGTTGTCTTCCATTGGGTCCACTTTACGTTCCACGGCTTCGACAGGACGTGGTGACGGAGCGTTCTTTACGAAGAAGTCCAGCAGTTCCTGCACGCCGATGGTCTTGTAGGCAGAGCCGAAGAAGACCGGAGCCAAGTCGCCCGCCAAGTATTTCTCGCGGTCGAAGAGCGGATAGACGCCGTCAATGAGTTCCATGTCGGCTTCGAGTTTCTCGCTCAGTTTGACAGGGCGGTCAGCAAGGCTGAAGACACTTTCGAATTTCAGTCCTTGACCGTTAGCCCAAGTGACAGGAGTGACGGTGATGCCGAGTTCGGATTCTACGTCATCCATCAAATCGAACGGGTCTTTACCTTCGCGGTCCATCTTATTCATAAAGACCATCACCGGTGTCTTCCGCATACGGCACACTTCCATTAGGCGGCGTGTTTGCGTCTCCACACCTTTGGCGCTATCGATAACGATAATTACGCTATCAACGGCTGTGAGTGTACGGAAGGTGTCCTCTGCGAAGTCTTGGTGACCCGGTGTGTCCAGGATGTTAATGTGGTACGTTACGTCCTGCTGTGAATTTACGGGTCCGGAGCCGCTCCGGTAGTCGAAGCCCATGACGGAAGTAGCAACGGATATACCACGTTGTTTCTCTATCTCCATCCAGTCGGATGTAGCGGTCTTGCGTATTTTGTTCGACTTGACAGCTCCTGCCACGTGGATAGCGCCTCCGTAGAGTAGGAGTTTCTCTGTCAGTGTGGTCTTACCTGCGTCCGGGTGCGATATTATCGCAAACGTGCGGCGGCGTAATATCTCGTTAGCGAAGCTTGGCATTGAATTTCTCCTCGAAGGTCTTTTGCAGGCGACCCATTATGTTTTCGATTTGTTTATCTTTGAGCGTGTTCTCTGCGTCTTGTAGGATGAAGGAGAGGGCGTATGATTTCTTGCCTTCTTCGAGGTTCTTGCCCTCATAGACGTCAAACAGATAGACGTTCTTGAGCAGTTTGCCTCCTGTCTCAAATGCAGCGCGGGCGAGGTCAGCAAATTGTACACTCTTGTCCACGAGTAAAGCGAAGTCGCGTTTTACTTCCGGATACTTAGGCAGGTCGCTAATAACCGGTTTGTACTGTTTATTCTGTTTGAGCAGTTCTTTCCAATAGAGGTCTGCATAGTAAACAGGATTATCGATATCGAATTGCTTAATCAGGTCTTTGGCTACTACTGCCATGTATCCTAATACTTTGCCATTGGCAGCTTTGATAACGAGTCCGTCGCTGAAGCATTGTGCTATTCCGCAGCAGCAATCTTTAGTCGGGTCAATTGCCGGTTCGAGTGTCAGTTTATCCATGTTCACACCTAATCGGCGCAGGACATTGTTCACGTAAGCGTGCAGTTGGTAGAAGGTGGTCTTCTCGTCCTTCATCACCCAACTCTGGAGAGTCTTGTTACCGGTAATCCACAGGCCGAGGTGCGGTTCCTCCGTATATGCCTCTATGCCGCATGGCGAACCGTCTCCGGAGACTCTCCGGTGGTAGCAGTTACCGAACTCGTAGAACTTAAGGTCGGCATTCTTGCGGTTGGCATTGCGTTGAATAGACTCCAGTCCGCCGAAGAGGAGTGTTTGTCTCATTACGCCTAAGTCTTGCGAGAGCGGATTCATTATCTTCACGCAGGTCTCGAGCCAAGTGCCGTTTTGGTAGTAGGACGTCTTGGTCAGACTATTGTTCATTATCTCGTTGAAGCCTTGTGCGGTCAGTTGTTCAGAGATACGTTTCTGCAGTGCTTCCGGATTGGGTTTGGGGTTATAGGAAAGACTGGTGTTCAGTTTCTCAGGGAACTCGACGTTATCGTAACCGTAGATACGGAGAATATCTTCCACTACGTCGCACTCGCGCTGTACATCCACGCGGTAACGAGGAACGGCGAGTAACCACTCGTTGCCTTTCTTCTCGATAATCTCTATTTCCAGCGCTTTGAGAATGGTGCTGATTACATCTTCGCCGATTTCCTTACCAATAAGTTTATATGCTCTGTCGAGGTTGAATGCTACTTCCCATGGTGCAAAAGGTCTTTCGACTTTCGACTCTCGACTATCGACTATATCAACGATGTCCATCGCAATCTCTCCGCCTGCTAATTCTTGTATCAGCATAGCGCAGCGTTTGAGGTTATAGATAACGGCATTCGGGTCGCAGCCACGCTCGTATCGGAAGGAAGCGTCAGTGCTCAGTTGGTGGCGTCGAGCGGTCTTGCGGATAGACACAGGGTCGAAGTACGCGCTCTCAAGGAACACGTTCTTGGTCTCGTTGGTTACGCCGGAGTCGAGTCCGCCGAATACGCCGGCAATACACATCGGTTCTTCGGCATTGCATATCATCAGGTCGGCAGCCGACAACGTATGTTCTGCACCGTCCAAGGTGACGAATTTAGTACCTTCGGCTACGTTCTTAACGATAATCTGTTGGCCTTTTATCTTGTCTGCATCGAAAGCGTGGAGGGCTTGTCCCATCTCGTGGAGCACGAAGTTCGTGGCGTCCACGACGTTATTGATTGGACGCAGCCCAATCGTTGTGAGTGCTTTCTTGAGCCAGTCGGGGGACTCTTTGACGGTTACACCCTGTATACTAACGCCTGAGTAGCGCGGACACGCGTCTGAATTCTCAACAGTAACGCGGATGGGAAGAGTATTGGTCTGTACGCTGAATGCTTCTACAGAAGGCTTGGTGAGCGCAATATTCTGCCCGTGAGCCTGATAATACGCATATAGGTCACGCGCAACACCGTAATGAGACGCACCGTCGTTGCGGTTAGGCGTGATATCTACTTCGATGACATAGTCATCCTCTAAGTGGAAATACTCTTTAGCAGGTAGTCCGACCGGTGTGTCAGCAGGCAGCACCATGATTCCGTCGTGCGATGAACCAACGCCAATCTCGTCCTCTGCGCAAATCATACCTAATGACTCCTCGCCGCGGATTTTTCCGCGTTTGATGGTGATTTTACCGCTGTCGGGCGTTCCCGACTCGCCGGAATATAGGACTGTTCCGATAGTGGCTACTATCACTTTCTGCCCTGCGGCTACGTTTGGTGCGCCGCAAACGATTTGGATAGGCTCTTCGTTCGGTGCGATACGGGTGGTGGTGATGTGTAAATGGTCGGAGTTAGGGTGTGCAACACATGTCACTACTTCGCCGACTACTAAGCCTTCGAGTCCGCCTTTGATGGATTGTACTTTTTCTACTGTACCTACTTCTAATCCGATAGAAGTCAGGATTTTCGCTACTGTTTCAGCGTCGTCTTGTAGCGCGATGTAGCGTTTTAGCCAATTGTAAGATATATTCATTCTTTAGTTCTTTAATCTCTTATTCTACTTTCACCCCGTGCATGTTGTACATACTTCCGTTCGGCAGTTGGATGTATAGCACGCCGTTAATGAGTACTTTCTTATTGAGTGTTTTTGTGCTTTCAACGGATTCAAATAGGGTAGTAACCGGTTCGCAGATAGCGGTTATCTGCTTGGTCGGTTGGATAGAGCCCTTGTTCGCGCCGGTGTAAAGATATTGGTCTTGGTATTTCAAATCTTGTGTTTGGTTTCCGCTGCCGTCGTTCCAAATAATTTGCCAAGTGTTATCGATTGTTCCGGCTCCGTCAGGGATGACGAACTTATAGTTGTTATTGCCTAATGACGTTGCTTTTTTGCCTGGCCATCCGCCGCATACTTCTACTGTTTTGCCAGTACCGGTGTGCCAGATATAGCAGTTGATGCTTGAGCCGAAGTCGGACGATTTGGTGAAGAACACCGCATGCTCATTGGCGTCGGTCAGACACGGGTCTATCGGGTCGGTAGAGCCACCACCGCCACCACCGCCGGGTTCGTCGGTTTTCTCCATCTCTGTGCCGTCCCATTGTGGTTGCGGGATATTGGCTGCAGAGGAGGTGTAGATATATTTGCCGTCTTCTCCGATTTTTCCGGGCGCAGGAGTTTTGCTTGTTGTGAGGACATACACGCGTAAGTTACCTTTTCCGCTGCAGCTGACAGATAGTGAGCCGTTAGTCACGGTCTTTTTGTCGCCGGTTACGCAGTCGGTGTATGTGCCGTTAGGGATATTGGAGAAGGTTGCTCCGCCGGAGATGCAGACGAGTGCATAGCTGTCGGTTGAGCTGTCGGTATAACGGCGTTTGAAAGCGAACGAGCCGCTGCAGCCGTCCACGGAGTATTGTCCTTTGCGCAATGCAGGAACAGCCATACGAATTTTGCTGAGGCGTTGGATATGTTGCGCCAGAGGATGCTTTAACGTAGCCGCCATATTGCCCGTGGCGGAGTTGTATTCAGCAAAGTCCGTCGTGTTTATGGTACCCTTGATATATCCGCCGAAGTAGGCACGTCCGGACTCAATCAATGGAATATTCGGTCCTTTATCGATGGTTTTACCTTTCTGAAACTCAACCTCTGAGCCATAGTACACGCACGGTATGCCTCGGTGGGTGAACATGAGACTGAGGTTCTCTGCCCAAGTGTCTTGCGTACCCGCAAAGCGAACATCTTCCGGTGCATGGTCGGGCGCATAGTCGTGTGAATCGACATAAACAACATTCCATGTGGCGTCGTTGTAGTATTTATCGTTACTTGGTTTTGCAATGCTCCATGCGCCGCTGGCAGTCTTGAAATTCCAGTGCTCCGTGAAGTCGATGACGTGTAGTCCGGAGGCTTTAGAGTAATCGGGAGTGTGGTAGTCGTTTCCGCTTAAGAGGGCGTTGTTGGACGTAGGTTGGGTAGATAGTCCGCCTTTGTCGTCCTCGCCTTGTTGCCAGCAGGACTTCCAGTTCGTATGGGATGTGCAGCCGGAACCTTCCATTTCCACGAGGCTGTTCCACGAGTCGGCGTTGTTATCCCACGGGTACGACTTGCTTTCTGCCCACGTGTAATAGAACGGAGAGAGACATGCTTGATCACGATACAGGATACTGCTATAGCGCGCACACACTTCGGCAAACATGTAGAATGGTGTGCCACCACGTTTACTTGCTGCGGCTTCTCCTGCTGCCTTGAAAGCAGGAATAAAGGCATTGTTAAAGGTGAGACGAGGAATGTGTCCGCCTGTGTCGATACGGAAACCGTCTACGCCCATGTTGATAAACGTCGTGTAGCATTTGATTAGGTAGTTATAGACAGCAGGGTTCTCGGTGTTCAGGTCTACGCAGTCGCCGGCTATTTGGAAGAACCAGCGGGTTGAATTATCCCAGTTGCCTTCAGCGTAGTGATGCCAGTAGTTGTGGCTGTCGTTATTGATTTTTTGACCATTCTCATCACTGGAGTTTTTCATTTTGGACAAGCGCGCAGGATACTGTGTAGCACCAGATAAGTCTGCATAGTTGTCCGGAAGTTTACCGCCTTGTGACTTCGTGTAGGGAACCATGCACTCGTCTATTTGACTCTGGTCTGCCGTCCAATCACGGTTAAAGAGTTTGCATAGGTTTCCTTCGCCGAAGTTACCGGTGTGGTTGAGCACAATATCAAGAATGATTTTCATGCCTCGTTTATGCGCTTCGTCTATTAGTGTCTGGAAACTCACATCCTGCGACTCGTAGCGGTGGTCCACTTTCGAGAAGTCGGAAGCGTGGTAGCCGTGGTAGTCGTAGCCGGACGCGTTCTCGACGACAGGAGTAATCCATATAGCGGTAAAACCGAGCGCTTTGATGTAATCAAGTTTCTCAATCAGTCCTTTGAAGTCGCCTCTCCACGCAGGGTCTCCCGCGTTTTTAGACTGGTTGTCCCAGCACTGCGTGTTGTTCGATGGGTCTCCGTCGTAGAAACGGGTTGTGATAACAAAGTAAATCTGCTCATCACGAAAGTCCGTACGTGATGGGAAGAAGGTGCTTGCCCATGTTGAAACTGCTGTCAGCAAGCTTACCAGCAGTGTAATTCCTTTTTTCATATTATTCGTAGATTTACGATGTTTTTTGTCCAATTTTATCTCTATTTTAATTCAGCGCGCAAAGGTACAACAAAAACTGCACATACGCAAATATTTGAGCAAAAAAAATAAAGTAAATAGAATTTTATTCTATATAGAAGGCACCATTATGACCTTAGGTGCTTGCACATAAAGGACATAGTGGGGCATTCTGTAAGGGGTTTACCCGTCTTCATTTTTTGTGCTCCCTTTGCGTACGTCCCGCTGGACGCGACTGTACTTTCGGAGTGGATACCCACCCTAAACTTGTTTAGGGAAGGGGCGTGCCGAAATATACAGCTTTTTATGCAAATACGCAAGAAAAAAGTGCAAGTTTATGGAAAAAATGCACTTTTTTTAGGCGAAAGTCGAAAGTCGAAAGCAAAAAGAGCCGCGCATTGCGCGACTCTCCAAATCTCCAATCTACAATCAGTCGTCAGCCACAAAATCTACAATCTCCCTCTTCTCCGCAGGCTAGTTTTTTAGCGCTCCGCTTAAGCGGCGAGCTGACAAGATAGAATCCCGTAAAAACGATGCTTCCGCGCAGGGGGCGCGGAGTGTGGCGCCCGATGGGACGGGCGGTTTTCGAGGGATTACTATCGCAGTCAGCGCAATTCTTATGGCGCTAAAAAACTATCGCTCAATAGGCAAAATATTCAATTTCTTCTAAAATTTCCTGCACATTCTCCAACATTTCTTCCAAAAAATTTGTATATTCCAAAATAATGTACTATTTTTCAGCACTCCGAAATGTTCCCTTTATTTATAGGACATTCGTAGGAAAATCGTAGGTGATTCGTAGGTTATTTGTAGGTTATTCGTAGGTTATTTATAGGTTCTTGTTAGGTTCGTAGCCTGAGAGCAGGCTGACCTAAGGCTAACTTAACTATAAGAAAAACGCAAAAAAGCGCAGGTCTCACCAAACCTGCGCTCTTTCAACTTTCAACTAATAACTTACTTCACTCTTGTTCCTTGGGCATTGAAGAGTTCGTCGCCATGGAATGTGCAAGAAAATGTGCTATTTTTATTTTATTTGGCGAAAAAACATTCAAAAATTTGCGTATGTGCAATTTTTGTTGTAATTTTGCGGCGAAATTGGGTGATATGTATAAACGACTCGTTTATATAGTGGCATTAACCGTTACTTTCCTATTGGTTGGAGTGACGAGTTCTATGGTGCGTGCGCAGGGTAATCAGTTGCCCGGTACGTACGGCAACGAGTTCTGGCTCAGCTATTTAGTGAATGCCAATGTGCCAATCGAAGACAATCCAAAGTTATATATCTATGCGGTAGCGGAAGAGAAAGTGGATATTATTGTAGCACTTGGTACAACCGGTGCGCAGTTAGCCACTATCAATATCCCAGCCGGTGGCGGCGTCGGTTTCACGCCCGCGCTTACGCCTGCGTCTGTGTACCCGCGTTCCAATGAAGATGATAAAAACGCGTACGACCGCGGTATAAGAATATACGCGACCGATAAAAAGAAGCGTTTCACGTGTTATGCGGTATCGGAGGCGAATGAGAATACCGCTAACTCCACTCGTGATGCGACATTGCTTTTGCCGACGGAGGTCTTGGGCAAAGAGTATTTTGTGCAGACGTATCCGGAGGATGGTGTAGCGACGGAGTTTGTAGTTGTAGCGACGGAGGATGCGACGAGTGTGACGGTTACGCCGACGGTTATTACTGCAGGTGATCATACTGCCGATCAGCCGTTTACGATTAGTCTGAATAAAGGTCAGACGCTGTTGGTTAAGAGCAAAGAGCGCGTGCAGACAACGGCATCGGTGGACTTGAGCGGTAGTACCATCTGTGCGGATAAACCGGTTGCAGTGTTCAATGGTAACGTGCTGACAAAGATACCTAACCGCGGTGCCTATTCCGCCAACCATGCTTTTGAGCAGCTGATACCGCAGACGTTGTGGGGCAAGGAGTTCTTTGTTTCACTCGCAGCGGGAACGAAGCGTAATATGGTGCAAATAACCGCCTCGGTGAACGGGACGCAGGTGACGATAGAGATACCCGGTTCCGGTACTCGCACGGAGACGCTTAACCGCGGACAGTCGCTCACAGAGCCGTTATTGTTGATGCAAAGTTCTGCCACGGCAAAGATTACAGCGACGGAGCCGGTGGTATGTTATCACTACCTGACTTGCGGTGCCGCTAACCAAGAGGAATCGGGAGCCGACCTGTGGGACTGGGGTAACCCAACGAATGCACTCGTTATGCCGTGGACGCACCGCGCGAAAGAGATGAGCTTCTATACGGCAAAGATAACCAACTTCAACGAGGCGTCTGCTCAACAGAAGTACTTCGTTCAGGTTATTATCAACTCCGCCGATAAGAATAAGATTACCTTAGATGGAACGTCCGTGCCTGCTTCGACATTCACGAATTTCAGTAGTGACGGAAGCAAAGCGTACGGTAGCATACCAATTCCTAATCCTTTGCCTACTCAGCTGATTGTGAAGCATCGCTTAGCATCGTCGGGTAGCGGATTTGTAGGATATGTCTATGGCATCACGTCCGAGGCGCGCGCCTACGAATATACATTAGGTTTCGACCCACCGGTCTATCCCGACTCGCTGTTTGCCAGAGACCGCGATAACCCAACGGCTCCAATCATGTCGCCGTACTCCTACAAAATAGATAGTGTGGACGGAAAGGGCTGGTATCAACGGCAGTTGGAGGAATGGCCCATAGGACAGGAGCGGTTGGATACGGCGTATATATGTAATGGTACTTGGCTGAAATTTATGGGGCAGATGGCGCCGCAGAATAGCAGCGACTCCGTGATGTGGAAGATTTATAAGTGCAAACCGAACGGTAAACGCGATGCGAGACCAGTGGCTGAGTACCATACACCGGAGGGTGACTACCATTTCTATAGTTACCAGTTCACCGTTGACCCACAAGAAGACCTTCCGCCTGAACAGCGTGACCCGTTCCAGTTGTATGCGGTAGATATGGAGCGCTATAAGAAGCACCTTATCTGTACAGACCTACCGCCCGATTGCGATACGCTTCGGACGATGGTGCATGTGCTGCGTGCTTATAACGATACCGTATGGCGTATCGTCTGCGAGATTGATACCGTGCACTTCTTTAACGATAACCTCAACCACGGCGGAGTTGGCCCGAAGAAAGAGTCTATCTTCCGTTTCAACGTGCCGGATGACCCAGCGAATGATACGTTTGGCTTCCACTATGGACATAATATCTGGACGCGTCGTTACCAGACACCTAATGGTTGCGACTCGATAGTGACACTTTGCATCTTCGGCTGCGATACGGCTTATACTTATGTGGATACTACCATCTGCGAGTCGCAGTTAGTGCCGACTCAAGGAAGATACTTCTTCTCTATCCGCGATAGGAATAACCATAACCGAACATTCGGACCTATTCCTGTTAAGAGTCAGGCTGCGCTAATAGAAGAGGCGCAACTTGGTCCGCTGCAGCCGTATTCTTACCATGGAGCGATATGGCAAAACATGAAGACTTGTCTTGACCCGACTCCAACGATGTCACAGGCAGAACGCGATACAATCAATATGTATCTGATTAATAACCAGAACTTTAAGGGCTGCCGTGACTCTGCGGTTCTTGACCTGACGATAATGCCGAGACTATACTTCCCGGTGCAAAACCCTGATATTGTACCATGGTGCACGGGAGGTGATCCAACAGTAAAATACACGGACTGGACTCGGGCGAATGGAACAATCGTGAGAGAGATATCCCAAGACGACCCTGCGTTTAATGACCCGACTCACCCGAATTTAGGCTACTTCCGCGATACGATTTGGTATGAACCATGCCCTGAGTGTCCTCAAGGCGGTTGCCCGATGGAGATAAACACATTAGTATTGCTTAAGGTCGATAATAAGCCACACGTAGATAGTGTACATATCTGCCGTGATGAGACGTATGTACACAAGACCTTTATGCCTAAAGACCAGCAAACACTGCAAGGTTGGACGCTTTGGGATCGTGGCTACAGCGAAGACACCTACTATGAGGAGTCGCACCAAGTAGAAGTGAAAGATGCCGAGGGTGTAGTTCGTTGTTTCTACACCGAGACATTGCGACTGTTTATCCACTCAACCTATGCGAATAAACCCGGTAAGTTCAATACCGAAATGACGTTCAAAGATACTACCTGTATTGCGAAGGACCCGAATGTGGACCATTACGTATGGGAAGGTCACGAAGGCGAAGTACCGGGTGAGATACATTACGTATGGGATGTGACGCGCCGTCAGCGTGTGCAGTATAACAATATCCCTACTGACAAAGCCGGAACGTTTGAGTATGTGGATTCACTATTGACCAAGACGTGTACGGCGTGCCATAACACCGAAGGTTGTGACTCTATCTGGCGACTCACGTTGATAGTTGGTAATGAAGATCACGATACGCTTCCTTATGTGCTGTGCCGCAATCAAGTTGTTGAATACACGTGGAAGGACGTGACGCATTATTACTACGGTGCGCTGTATAATGGCCCCAAGAAGACTGATCCGAATGCCAAACTGATACCAGATGAGCCGTATTTGAATACGTCCTGTTCCGGAGATAAGTACTTCTACGAGACCTTTAGCGGTAAGACACGTTACGGCTGTGACTCGACTCGTACGGTACGTATTCATTTGGATAGTACGTATGTGCACTCCAAGCATGCGTATATTTGCGAGGGAACGGAATATCACTTCTTTGATAAAACATACACATGGTCATACAACCATACTCCAGGAGCGAATAATATTCATGAGTTGGATTCGCTGGTTCCGTCGATGACATGCGGCTGCGATAGCGGAGTGACGGAATATGTGCATGTTCGTCCGGTTTATAATTTAGCGGAAGCACCCGATACAACCTGCCAGGCGGAAGGGGCGTTCTACGAATGGGTGAACCATCCGAAACCGGGTGATGCGCCAAGAAAGATTTGGATAACGGATATTTTACGCGGAGGAAAGAAAGCGGTTATGTCTAATGCTATTCCGTTGGATGTAGCCGGCACGTTCTACCTTACAGACTCCCTCCGCACGGTTACTTGCGACGAGTGTCACGGTAAGAACGGTTGTGACTCCGTTGTTTCCATCAAGCTCGTTATTATTCCAACATACGACTTGGAACCGGTTAATAGGTCCCTCTCCAGTGAGAGCTATTTCCTGTGGGACGATACGCTCTTTATGGGAAGTCCGACGGCAGAACCCCCTTCAGGAGTAACTTATAAATACTTAGTACGCGTCCCGGGAACGGCGGAATATACACACCATTATCATACAACGCAGACAGTAAATGGAAAGAGTGTAGGTACTTATGAGTGCGACTCGCTATTCACCTATCGCATCGTAGTAGGTCAGGTCTTCCGTGATACCGTCTATGACGCTGTTTGTGAGAATTGTGAATACGAGTGGTTCATACAAGATCCTAAACAAAATTGTATCTGTGGTAAAACTATTATTATAACCGATGTCCCTGCCGCAGGTGAAACACGATGGTACTATGATTCGCTCAAGACTTCACTTGGCTTTGACTCTATCTATAACTTGTGTCTTGCCGGTTTCCCGACTAAGTATAACTCCGAAGCGGCTGCTATCTGTCAAGGCGAGCCATTCGCTTGGGATGGGCATACCAATAACCTGGGGCACAACGCGTATATTTATTTAGTTGATCCGGCAAGCGGCACGACGCAGAAGATAGACACAGCAACATTGAACCGCACTATCTCACAACAGTACGGCCATTATACCGTGCGTGACAGCCTATTGACGGATACAACTTTTGTTGACCCGAGGACAAAGTTGGTTACTCCTATTCATTGTGACTCTATATGGGAACTTGAGTTGGACGTTCATCCGACGTACAATAGTCACTATAACTACGACAGAATACTCTTTGTCAATGACCTCTGCTCCAACGAGACCTTGCTGTGGAATAGTCGCCTATTTGTAGGCTATGACTATGATTTGGCGGCGCATCCGATTGAGCCTGCTTCGGCTTCTACTCCGTATGACTCGATTGTTTATATTCCGCGCGATTCGGTATATAGTTTCTACGACTCAGTGCCTTATCCATTGGGTACGAAGACGTATGGTTGCGATAGTATCAACTACCTGCAAATCAGTATCTCTAAGTATGACACGACGCGAGTACGTGAAGTGTTAGGTGATAACAATAAGCAGTGGTACTTTGGCGGAAAGGGAGGTACGTTCCAATACCGCGACTCGTTAGGTAATCTCAAGGACCGCGTCACCGTTGCTGACTTGATACATGATATTCCGGTTGGTCCGGATGGCATATCGCGCGATACCTTCCTGATTGATACCTTGCGTCTAAGCGGTTGCGACTCGATTATTTGGGACTCTATCTATATCTTCAAGACCTACACTTACGAGTTCGATACGATTATTTGCTCCAATATCCCATGGTCATGGCGTCCGGAGTCTCCGAATGCGTATAAGTTCACGAATATGAACTACCGCGGAACCGGCACATACTATGACTCGCTTAAGACAACTCGTGGTAATGTGGACTCTGTCTTTGTGCTCTACTTACAGGTACAACCGGCTGCTCGACATACCGAAGGTAGAGACCTGTGTAAGAACGATACGATAACGTGGGAGTTCCAGACGGTTTACTATCGCCCCGAAGTGCTGGAGTGGGAGGTTCACTATAGCACGGGTGCTGAGTGCGACTCTGTGATGGCGCTGCGTGCAAGATGGCATAACTACTATCACTTCAAACCGGATACTGTTCCAGGCGATACGATTTGTCGTTACGATGAGATTGTATGGGTAACGCCTGGCGAGACGACACCACATACGGCAGCGTTGCGGGGTGAGAAAGGAGAGGTATTTGACAAAGTACCGACCGATACGATACTGATTGACCCGCGTACCGGCAAGCAAGTCGGATTCTGGATGACTATCTACGACTCGCTCCATCGTGTGGATTGTAACTGCGACTCGACATACACGTTGCGTTATTATGTTCGTCCTGCTTACCATTTCCATGAGGAGGCAACGATATGTTCAGCTGACACGTTCTATTGGCGCGGCATGGAGATCTTTAGTCCGCAAGCGATGGTAGTAGATACGGCTGACCGATACATAATGGTAGATGGTTCGTGCGACTCTATCTACTTCCTTACGGTACATATTAATCAGACTTACGATAGCATCTTCTACGACACTATCTGTGCGAACCAGAAGCACTTCGAGTGGCAAGGTCATAACTTGGACAACTGGCTCGCGCTCCATAAGGATGATAAGCAGCCGATAGATACGTTCTTGTGGCGTGACTTCCAGACTACGCTGGATTGCGACTCGCTCTATAAACTCTATCTCACTGTTTGGCCAATCATAACCGACACGGTGACGGATACTATCTGCGCGGGCGAGGTATATAACCTGAACGGCAGAGAACTGACCAAGTCAGGTGTTTACTTCGACACGCTGACGAATAAGTTCGGTTGCGATAGCTTCGTAGTGCTCTATCTGGATGTAGTACCTATTACAACGTTTAAGATTGAGCCTCTGACTGTCTGCGCCGACCAAGGTGCTTACGATTTGGTATTTACTTTCGACGAGGCACATGGCATAGCGCCTCGTGAGGTACGAATCATCTATGACTCGCTGGCAAAGGCGAACGGCTTCCCTGCCGATACGGTGGTTATGGAGGTATCGAGTACGACCTTGGCGATGAACCTGCCGGATGTATTGCCGTACGTGAAGCCGAACCACTACTCGGCGCGTATCTACTTCGACAACGGAACATGTGAAGACGAGGAGAAACTGCGTGTTGACTTCAGCTTCCAAGTGGCATATCCGTCGTGGCTGTTAGAGCAGCACTGGATGGATGCTATCGGTATCCTGAACGAGAAATATAACGCAGGCGATGGCAACGACGGCTTTATCTTCTCCGCTTACCAGTGGTATAAGAATGGTGAGGAATTAGTCGGTCAGACACGTCCGTACTTGTACATGCCGCACTTGTTGGAGCCGGGGGCTGAATATAGTGTTGGTCTTGTTCGTGAGGGCGAGGAGGAACGTGTGATGACGTGTCCGATTGTGGCTCAGAAGCGCGATAACACCACGATGCCGCAGTTGCCGTACGTGAGCGTTGTGCCTACGTTAGTGCCACGCGCTAATCCGATTGTGAATATCCTGTGCAGTAAGCACGGCGGTACATATAAACTCTATAACCCGTTCGGCTCATTGATTCAAGACGGACGCTTTGAACCGGGTGAACATAATGCATACGAAGTGAAACTGCCCGCGCAGCCGGGTGTATATATCTTCCAACTCAATCAAGACGAGGGCGAGATACGGTCGGTTAAGGTAGTAGTTGACTAATGGTAAGAAGATGGACATATTACGTAGCGTGTGCGCTGTTGTTCCTGTCGTTAGGCACAACAGCTGTGGCTCAGACGCGTGCTGTGAACGAGCACTCCAAAGGTGACCGTCTGCGCTCGTCTTCGGGCAAACGTGTTAACGGCTCCGGTCTTCGTACCACTGCCTACGACGGTATTCACCACTTAGTCGGTTTGCATGTGGATGGAGGTTACTCAAAGATGTTTGGTAACATGCCGCAAGTAAGCAATCGTCCCGGCGGATATACGCTCGGCTTAGGTCTTGATTATAGTTACACAGGCAGAGGGCTGATTATCCAAACCGGTTTGGCTGTACGGTGGCAGGATGTGCAGAATAATGTGTTGAATGATTCGCTGGTAATCAATCAGATAAAGGACTCGGAGGGTACGCCTTATCGCTTGAAGTATGACATGACCGACCGTGTGGATCAGGCGCGCAATCTGTATATCCAACTGCCAATTATGGCGGGTAGGTATTTCTACGGTGCCTATTTCCTTGCCGGTTTGAAGCTGAACTTCCAACTGATGGGTAACACCAAGACCAAGCTCAATGTCACCTCTACTGCGACCTACGACCGCTATATTGGTCCGTGGGAAGAGATGGATAATCACGGCATCCGTAAAGAGGTAGAGGAAGTGCGCAACGGCGGCAAACTGAACCTTAAGTTCGACGTGATGGCAACTGCTGAGATAGGTTACGAGTGGTCGCTTGGTAACTACGGTAAGAAGGGCTATCACAAGAAGAATGCCTTGGATTACCGCCTGCGCTTGGGAGCGTTTGTTGAGTGCGGACTTTTGGATATCATGCCTAAAGGAGATAAGAAGTCGTATATTATTCCTGACGCTTCTCGTTATGACTTCTCGACCTTTGAGTTTAATCATAGTTTCTCCACCGAGGCGGCGCGTAGTTATCACGTGCGCAATTTCTTCACAGGAGTGAGACTAACGTTCTTCTTCTACGGAAAGCAATCGACAGAGAAATGTATTCTCTGCGGTCCGTTAGGAGACGAAACAAAAATGCGGTAGACATGTCCACCGCATTTTCTTTTAGCTTTTATCTTTCGACTTTTGTACTTTGTACATTGTCCCTTTGTACATCCTTTCGCCTTTCGACTCACTTCACCACGGTCACACGCTTTTGTGGTTTGCCATATTCCTTGGCGCTAATCTTACCAATCTTCTGCATGTAGTCAACGACTGCTTGTACGTCGGTGCGGTCGTTGCAGGTCTCGCAGGTTACGCGTTTGGTGCCAACGAATACTCCCTCAGCGCCTTTATTAAGCAGGGCGTAACTCTGTCCGCCTACGGTGTAAGTCTTATTTACGTCGAGCGGAGTCCATTCGCCGGTCTCTTTGTCTTGCACTTCTACACTGGTCACGCGGCGAGTGTCGCCTACGCCTACAAAGATATTGTGGCTGTCATATAGAACGGACGAAGGAATAGAGATATCATAGCTATAGCGCATACCGCTGACCTGCATGAAGCTACCATTCTCTTCCGGCTCCAGCGATACGCCTAACTCAAGTGCGTCTAAGATCTGTTGTCCGGTGCACTCGATGACGCAGAGTTTATTGTTAAACGGCATCACGGAGTAAATCTCGCCGAAGGTGATTTCGCCTTTGTCTATTTGGTTACGTATACCGCCGCCGTTCATGATGGCTACGTCGGCTCCTGTCTCTGCGCGGAAAGCGTCGGTGAGGAAATCGGCTAAGTTTGTCTCGCCGCGACGTACTTCGCGTTCGTTGAACTTGAGCATAGTCAGTGCTACGTCGGTGTAGCCTACAACAGCGTTGATGCGGTCTTCCAGTTGTTGATTGATTTTAGCAATAGCCTCTACTACTTCGGGCGCTTTCTCTTTATAGTTAGCGCTGTTAATCAGTTCTACGGAGAGTTCGCCGTTGGTATTGATAGTCAGTTTACCCATGCGTTGGAACGCTGTTCCAGTAGAAGCAAGGATAACGGGTTTGCCTTTGTCATTATTGATACGCTTATTGAGGATATGGTGAGCGTGTCCGTCCAAAACAACGTCGATGCCGCTTGTAGCGCGAATCATATCCGGGCTGCAGTCTGTTTCCGTATCGTCGCCGAGGTGTGAGAGCAGAACAACGTAGTCCGCGCCGTTCTTGCGAGCTTCCTTAGCTGCGCGCTCAATGAGTTTGAAGCTGTCGTCTGCATGGAACGAGTAGAGCAGATTACCTCTTTCGTCCTCAAAGAAAGTAGGAGTGGAAGAAGTGAAGGTTGTTGGAGTAGCTGCGCCAACGAAAGCTACTTTGACGTCCCCGAATTGTTTAATGGTGTAGGCAGGGTAGAGCATGTTGTTGTTATTGTCCGACAGGTTGCAGCATACCACATCGGCTTTGAGTTCACTCATTAAGTGTTTCATTTGCGGAACACCGTAGTCGAACTCGTGGTTACCGATAACGACTGCGTCGTATCCGACAGCATTCATGATGGTGATGATACTCTCGCCGGAGGTGATACTTCCCATAGCTGCGCCTTGTACGAAGTCGCCGGCACTAACAACGGCTACATAAGGGGTCTGCGCTTGCATCTCGTGTTTGAGCGCACCGAATTTGGCGTAACCATCAACGGCACAGTGAACGTCGTTCTCGAACAAGATGACAATGTCTTTGTCTGGTGCTTTAGGTGCACCGCATGCACTCATCAAAAGTGCTGCTAATCCTAAAAGGATAAGGTGTTTTGTTTTCATGGAGTAAATGGTTATTAAAATTTATATCCGAGCATTACTTGCAGGCGTTGTTTATATGTTCTTGGCGCAGCATCGACTGCTATGTCGAGCAAAAAGCCTTTGTATTCCATGCCGACTGTTGCTACGTGTCGCATCTCTTGGATGCGGAAGGTATAGCCTACGTGTGCATATTTCCACAGGTTGATGTCCATTCCGAACTCTGCACTGAGTGAGTGCTGTCCGTAGTAGAAGAGCAGGTGAGGGGATAGCATAATATTCTTACCTTTATCGAGCAGGAAGTCGTAGCTGATGTTTAAGTACCCGCGCCGTTCGTAGGTGATTAGTGCGGTATTGTTTGCTGCGGAGTTACCGGCTATATTAACAACGCTCAGTCCCAAGTGCAGTCCGCGCAGGCGATACTCAATACCTAAATCGATATCCGGCGTCATCTGGAAGGACTTGAGCCATTCTGTCTGCACGCTCAGTTTGCTGGGCATGATATCGCAGAAGTTCACTTGCATGCGTCCGCCGATGGATAGTTTATGCTTCTCTTTGATGATAAACTCATAGCCGTAACCAAAAGCGACGGTGTGTTGGTGGAAGAATGAGTAGCCGTCGTAGTGGTAGGAAGCGGAGAAGATGTTGTGTCCTATTCTGCCTTGGTAACGTGCTCCTACATCTACGTCCTCGTAGGCTTCCGTCTCAAAGTGACTTCTGTAGTCTCTCGGCGATATGGCAGCATGAGACCAGGCTTGCACCATATGATGGTGCTCCATGTCCACATTCGATACCGCAGGGTTATAGAACGATATGTCGTTGTACTGGTCGTACAGCAACTGGGTCTGTGCCTGCATAGGAGCAAAGATCGCTCCGCTGAAGGAGCAAAGAACAAAGATCAATATCCATCTATCCCGGTTCATCTATCATCTATAAATTTCAAATCTAAAATCTACAATCTAAAATCTACAATCTACAAAATTTGACTTGTCAAATAATCGCGCCCTTGTGGCAGAGAATAAGGCGCAGCCGCCAAATATTTAATTCTTAATTTTTAATTTTTAATATCCAATGCGGTTTACCGGCTATCGTTCCCAGTCTTCGAGTGTATGGTTTATAAAACTGAATGTCACGTTGAAATGATTTTTCCCCTCGTAGGCATAGAGTGTGATGTCTCCTCCTGCGTCTTTGAGTCCCTTGTAGGCATCCGCCGTGTTGAAATAGGGTACAATCGGGTCTTTCGTTCCATGATGCAGATACACTTTGCCCGTGGGCTTCCAGCCTTTGTGGAAGGAGTTCTTCTCGCTGGCGCGAATCCACTCGGTGTCTGCGCCGGTGAGCAGACCTGTTGTGAAATAGGGGCGGAAGCAGTCCCATACCGTGCCGACGAAGTTCATCATAGCGGACACTTGGTCCGTAACGGTGAAGGTGTAAATCTGATCGGGATTACGATGTACCGCAAAGCGGTTGAGTACATATACCGACCATGTGCATAAAGCGGTAGGCGGAACTAAGCCTGTGGAGTCGCGCAGCACTCCTTCGAGCAAGCCCGCGTAGTTATACGGCCCTGAGAGGCACGACGAACTGAGCACGTTGAACTCGCTGGAGTAGTCGGTTTGGATATAGTAGTGCAGACTGAGCGCTGCTCCTCCGCCTTGGCTCCATCCCGCCAGACGAACGTCCTGCTTTCCTTTTAGCTTGAGATAGTTACGGAGCGCACGCAGCGCATCTATATTTGCATTCTTCAGCTCCGGATAGTAGATGAACGGGTGCTCTTTGTCCGCTGTCGGACCATAGCCGATATAGTCCGGCATGATAACTGCCAAACCGGACGAGGCAAGCGGAATACCGCAAGTGGCTACTTCGCCGCCGGAATGACTACTTCTATTGAAGTAATTGGACGGCATATTCTGCTGAGCCGAATGCTTCTCGATAGGCCAATTCGTACCGTGCATATATACGCAAAGTGCCTTATCTGCCGTGTCGCATTTAGGCAGTAACATCAGCGCCGTCGTCGTAATCGGTTCGCCCTCATAGATGCTGCTATAGGTCACGCGGTAACACTGTATCGGATAGTGGAGGTACGTCGAGTCTATCGAGTCCGTTGCTATCTTACGCACTTGAGCCAGGCTCAGCTCTTTGACTAATTCGGTATCTAACACCTCACCGCGCATGTCAGTCGGCTCTGGACGATTCTTGTCCGAGCAACTAATCAGTAGCAGAGTGGATAGGGCTAAAATGACACCTATATAATTATATCTATGAATCCCTTTTCTCATGGTATATCTCATTTCCGCCCGCAAAATTACTGCTTTTTTTTGAAATATGCAAGATTTTATAAAAAAAAAACAATTTCTTGCAAAAGTTATACTTTTTTTTGTGTATGTGGCTAAAAAAAAAGGTAGTATATTTCGGCACGCCCCTTCCCTAAACAAGTTTAGGGTGGGTATCCACTCCGAAAATATAACTGCGCCCTGCGGGACGTACGCAAAGGGAGCACAAAAATGAAGACGGGTAACCCCTTTACAGAATGCCCCACTATGCCCTTTATGTGCAAGCACCTAAGGTCATAATGGTGCCTTCTGAATAGAATAAAATTCTATTTTCTTCATTTTTATGCTCAAAAATTTGCGTATGTGCAGTTTTTGTAGTACTTTTGCCGCGCAATTGTGATAAATGGTCTAACTATGGATACAAAAAAATATGTTGACGCCTTTATGGCGGAGTTGGTTCGCAAGAACCCAGGCGAATTGGAGTTCCACCAAGCCGTGCGCGAAGTGGTCGAAAGTGTGGCTCCTTATGTGATGGCTTATCCCTATCTGCTGGAAGCCAAAGTGCTCGAACGAATGGTTGAACCGGAGCGCGTAATCATGTTCCGCGTACCGTGGGTAGATGACCGCGGAGAGGTGCAGATTAACCGTGGTTACCGCGTCCAAATGAATAGCGCTATCGGTCCCTACAAAGGCGGAATACGTTTCCACGCAAGCGTGAACCTCAGTATCATGAAGTTCCTCGCTTTCGAACAGACCTTCAAAAACAGCCTCACCACCTTGCCCATGGGCGGCGCCAAAGGCGGTAGTGACTTCTCGCCACGCGGTAAGTCCGACGCCGAAGTGATGCGCTTCTGCCAGAGTTTTATGTCGGAACTCTTCCGCCACATCGGAGCTGACACGGACGTCCCCGCCGGAGATATCGGCGTTGGTGCACGAGAAGTGGGATATATGTTCGGCCAATACAAACGCCTCCGCGACGAGTTCACCGGCACACTGACCGGCAAAGGACAATACTGGGGCGGTAGTCGTCTCCGCCCGGAAGCTACCGGATATGGCGCTTGTTATTTCGCTCAAGAAATGCTTGCACAGCGCAATAAGACCTTCCAGGGACAGCGCGTCTGCATCTCCGGAGCCGGAAACGTGGCGCAATATGCCGCGCAGAAAGCCATGCGACTCGGTGCCAAAGTGCTGACTATGTCCGACAGCGACGGATTTATCTATGACCACGACGGACTGACGGAGGAGAAACTCAATGCTATCTTCGAACTCAAAAATATCCGCCGTGGACGTATCAAAGAGTATGCCGCTATGTTCCCGAACGTGGAGTACTTCCCAGGCGAACGCCCTTGGCGCATACCGTGCGACATTGCTATGCCATGCGCAACGCAGAACGAAATAGAGAAAGCTGACGCGGAGAACCTCGTTAAGAACGGCTGCTTCTGCGTGACCGAGGGAGCAAACATGCCGACGACACCGGAAGCTATTGCTATCTTCCAAAACGCCAAACTGCTCTACAGCCCGGGTAAGGCTTCTAACGCCGGAGGCGTTGCAACCAGCGGATTAGAGATGACGCAGAACTCCATCCGTCAACGCTGGACAGCCGAGGAAGTGGATGCTCATCTGCACCGTATCATGTCTGATATCCATGCAGCCTGTGTCAAATACGGCACCGAGCCCGACGGATATATCAATTACGTCAAAGGAGCTAATATCGCCGGATTTATCAAAGTCGCTAATGCGATGGTGGAACAGGGAGTGGTGTGAAACAAAGTTTCACATTTTAGATTTGGCGGCACAGCCTTATTTTAAATTGTAGATTTATAGATTTGTAGATTTGGAAAGCAATTTTACATCCTTGATGGAGAAGCGAGTGCGGAGGATCCTGCTCGTGTGCAATAACTACGATAGCTTTGCCCTCGAAGAAGATGGCCGCATCGACGTGCAGATTGCGCAAGAGTATGCAGAACTGAACTTGAGCAATCCTCCCGCTATCACTCGTGCCGAGACTACGCAAGAAGCATTGGAGTTACTCGGTGAACCTTTTGACCTCATTCTTTTGGTCTATAGCGCCGGAGGAAGTGAGGTGTGGGACTTTGCCGCACAAGCTAAACAACATCTCCCTCAGTGCCCAATTGTTATCCTGTCCTCCTTCAGCAAGGAAGTCTATCAACGCGTCGAGAAGCAAGATAAATCGAATGTCGATTACCTCTTCAATTGGAATAACTCCACCGACCTAATCATTGCTATCATTAAGCTTATCGAGGACCGCATGAACGCTGAGCACGATATCCTGCAAGAGGGCGTGCGGGCCATCCTGTTGGTTGAGGATAGTATCCGCTATTACTCCACCTACCTGCCGCTACTCTATAAGTTAGTGCTACAGCAGAACTCCATCGCTATCCGCGACGCGCTCAATGAGAAACAGCAACTGCTACGTAAACGGGCACGTCCGAAAGTGCTCTTGGCTACATGCTACGACGAAGCCGTGGAACTCTATAACCAGTACGGCAAAAACATGATCGGAGTGATATCCGATGTGGGCTTTGTGGTGCACAAAGGTGAGCCATCGTCTGCGGAGAAATTAGACGCGGGCGTGGACTTGTGCCAACTCATCCGCGAGGATAACCCCACTATGCCGTTCCTCATGCAGAGCTCGCAGGAGTCCGTTCGTACTATCGCCCGCAAACTCAACGTGGGCTTTGTGGTGAAGAAGTCCAAAACGCTAACCCAAGAGGTGAGCGAGTATATCGAGCGGGAGTTCGGCTTCGGAGACTTCATTGCGCGTGACCCTCGCACCGGCAAAGAGATAGCCCGTGCTTCCGACTTAGAGGGCTTCGAGCGCATCATCTCCACAATCTCTGCCGCTGCTTTCCGGCGATTGAGTGACAATAACTACCTCAGTAAATGGCTTTTTGCCCGTGGCCTGTTCGCTGTCGGCAGACCGGTGAGCGCACTCAAGATTCAAGATGACACCGATATCGAGAACGTACGGCAGATGAATATCCGCCTTATACACGATTACCGCATTAACCAAGCCTTGGGCGTGGTGGCTAAGTATGCTCCCGATTCCTATAACGATACGATATGGTTTGCCCGCTGCGGCAACGGCGCCTTAGGCGGAAAGGGTAGAGGATTGGCGTTCCTCAACCACATGCTGCAGAAGTATGACCTATACGATAAATGGCAGGACACACGCGTCTTAGTGCCGCGTACTATGGTCATTACCACCGACTACTTCGACCGCTTTATCCATGACAACGGACTCCATTATGTTATCAATGCCGATTTGACGGACGAAGAACTGCTGTCCGAGTTCGTGGCGGCGATGTTACCACTCGACTTGCGCGATGCCCTGCGCCACTTTATTCGCGTGTGTCACCGACCTATCGCTGTGCGTTCATCCAGTAAACTGGAAGACTCATACTATCAGCCTTTTGCCGGTGTGTATAGCACCTATATGATTCCCCAAACGGAGAACGAAGACCAACTGCTGCGTATGTTGAGCAAGGCGATTAAGTCCGTCTATGCCTCCGTCTATTTTGCGGCATCAAGGGGATATATCATCTCGACGGGCAATGTGCCCAGTGAGGAGAAAATGGCTATCGTGCTCCAAGAAGTCTGCGGCGAACAGGAGGGAGACTATTACTTCCCCGTTATATCCGGTGTGGCACGCAGCATCAATTTCTACCCGGTCGGGAAAGAAAAACCTGAGGACGGCATCGTTAAGATTGCCTATGGACTCGGCAAAACCGTGGTGGACGGCGAGCAAGTGCTCCGCTTCTCACCTAAATACCCCAAGCATGTGATGCAGACTTCTACGATAGACTTGGCACTGCGCGAGACACAACAGTCGATGCTTGCGCTATCGCTCAGTCCAGAGAAGTTCAAGACCTCTATCGACGACGCCATCAACTTAGAGCGCATTCCTATTCACGCTTGCGACCAGTTCGAGTCACTCAAGATGATTGCCTCTACCTACGACCGCGAGAATATGCGTATTGTCGATTCGTGCTATCCCAACGGACCACGAATAGTGACTTTCGCCCCGCAACTCAAGTTCAATACCTTCCCCCTCGCCGATATCATTCAGCACTTGCTTGATATAGCGCGAGACGAGATAAAAACTCCGATAGAGATTGAGTTTGCGGTCAACTTAGAGCATGAACCGCAAATCTTCCACGTCCTGCAGATTCGACCTATCTCTGCGGACTCACTTACTGCCAAAGTTGATTGGGACAGTGTGGACGAGACAGGCGCTTTCATGCGCTCGAATAATGCCTTGGGAGTAGGGGAGATAGAGGGCGTGAGCGATATCATCTACTTACGACAAGAAACCTTTGATATCTTGCGTACGCGTGAGATGGCTGCTACCCTGCGTGAATGGAACAATCGCCTTCGTCAGGAAGGACGCCAATACCTACTTATCGGCTTTGGACGTTGGGGCTCGCAGATAGATAGTTTAGGCGTACCGGTACAATGGGGAGACATTAGCGAAGCCAAAGCTATCGCCGAGTGCTCGCTTCCTAACTTCCGCATCGAACCGAGCCAAGGTAGTCATTTCTTCCAAAACATGACCTCCTTTAATGTGGGCTATATCAATGTGGACCCATGGGCGCGACCCAATGCGGACGCATACGACCAATCCGTCCTCGATGCATTACCTGCTATCGAGGAAACCGAATTGATGCGGCATGTGCGCCTGAATAAGTCGTTAGAAATGGTTATTGACGGCTTCGCGAATAAGGCGGTAATCAAGCTTACTTAAAAAATATCCTCTTCTTCCAATGTGGGAATAGCAGGAGCATCTTTTGTCTCTTGCGCTGCCTCGTCTTCGCGATTATTCATGTTGCGGTACTCTTCCGGACGATAGAGAATCTGGATATTCTCTGCAATCACTTCCGTCTTACGACGAACCTGTCCGTCCTTTTCCCACGTCCTGGTCTGCAGTTTACCTTCAACATAGAGTTTCATGCTTTTCCGTACATACTTCTCTGCCCACTCAGCGAGATTGCGCCATAAAACTATAGCGTGCCACTCGGTCTTATCGGGAACTTGTGTGCCATTCTGCATTGTGTAACCACGTTCCGTGGTTGCTAAGTTGAAATTTGCAATCGCAACACCGCGATCGAGGTAGCGAACTTCCGGGTCCGCGCCTACATTTCCAACTAAAATAACTTTGTTTACGCTACTCATAGTGTTTTTTTTGTTGATTTTCGCTGCAAAAGTACAATTTTATTTGGATATATCAAAATTTTGTCGTAACTTTGCACGATTTTTAAAGAAAATAAGAAAAAACGATAAATTTTTACTTAAATAAATCTATTATGAGACACACAACATTGCTCGTCACATTGGCTTTATGTTTAAGCCTGACGCTTTCTGCGCAGAACGAGACGCTCGTTCGCTGCATCGCTTTCTACAACCTTGAGAACCTCTTCGACACTATTCACGACGAAGGCAAGAACGACTATGAGTATCTGCCAGATGGTGGTATGAAGTGGACTCCGCTGAAGTATGAGCACAAAGTAAAGAACATGGCTTATGCGCTCTCACAACTCGGTACGGACGAAGACCCTCGCGGAGCTGCTTGTATCGGTGTGTGCGAGGTGGAGAACCTCGGCTGCTTACAAGATGTAGCAAAGAAAATGAAATCCGACTACGGACGCAATATGGAAGCTGTCTTGCTCGAAGGACCGGACCGTCGTGGTGTGGACTGTGGTTTCCTGTATAACCCTGACCTGTTTAAGTTTGTGAATGCCAAAGGTCATGAACTCCAAGCCCACTATGAGGATGGCGGCGTAGTGAAGACCCGTCTGCAATTGGAAGTTACCGGTTACCTCGTTGGCGAGGGAAAGCCCGAGAAAGTGCATATTATCGTTAACCACTGGCCAAGCCGTTATGGTGGAGAACTTCGTTCTCGCCCGACTCGTGACAGCGCCGCTATGCTTACGCTCTCTATCGTAGATAGTATCTACAAACGTGAGCCACGCGCTAAAATCATTATCATGGGCGACTTGAACGATGACCCGTATAACCATAGCTGTGCCGAAGTGCTCAAAGCACGTAAGACCCGCGAGGAAGTGGAGGAACAAGGTCTGTTCAATACTCTCTGGCTCAAACTGGATCGCGGCATCGGTTCGCTCGCTTACAACGGCAGCTGGAACTTGTTCGACCAAATTATTATCTCCGAGCCTTTGATGAACGAGAAACTCGAGAGCGGCAAATGGACGTATTGGAAATCGCAAATCTTCAACAAGGACTTCCTAACTATCCAAGACGGCAAGGATAAAGGTACACCTAAACGAACGCATAAAGCCGGTGTGTGGTTGGACGGATACGGAGACCACTATCCAACAATGATTTATTTGATTAAAAAGAAATAATGGAACTGATTCGTAGAAACACCACGCCCATCCGCATGCGGAACTACGGGCGCATTCTGCAAGACACTATTGAGTATGCCTGCACGCTCTCTGACCCTGCTGAGCGGCAGGCACTTACTCTGTATATCGCACAGTGCATGAGACAAAAAAATCTCGTGTGGAACAAGGACCAAGAGTCCGGCATTGAGCGTATTAAAAACGACTTACACGTCCTTTCAAATGGGCGCCTTGACGCGGATATCGCGCTACTGGACGGCGATTTGATTAGGAAGAAAAAGAAATAAATATGTTACAATCAGCCTCACAATTCAAAATTTTTGCAGGCAGTCAGGGTGAAGCTATTGCTCAACGCATATGCGATCGCTTGGGCTGCAAGTTAGGTAAAGTCACGATTAGCCACTTCTCCGACGGTGAGTTCGCTGCCGCTTTTGACGAGAGCGTGCGTGGACAATCGGTCTATCTGGTTCAATCTACCAATCCGAGCAGTGACCATTTGATGGAGTTACTGCTCATGATTGACGCTGCTAAGCGTGCAAGCGCACACGCTGTGATTGCTGTCATTCCCTATTTCGGTTGGGCAAGACAGGACAGAAAAGATAAGCCCAGAGTATCTATCGGAGCCAAACTCGTAGCGAATATGCTGCAAGGGGCAGGGGCTGACCGCGTCATCACACTTGACCTGCACGCGGACCAAATTCAAGGCTTCTTCGACATCCCCGTTGACCACCTTTACGGTGGAAATGCACTTGCAGGATATATCCATAGCCTGAACTTACGTAAACTCATTGTCGCTTCTCCCGACGTAGGAGGTTCAAAACGCGCTGCGGCTTTCGCTAAGAAAATGCACATGCTCACAGACCGTGAAGTGCCGATGGTGATTTGCTATAAGAACCGTCCCGATTTCAATAAAGTGAGCGAAATAAGAGTCTTAGGTGATGTCTATGGCAAGGATGTGGTTATCATTGACGATATCGCCGATACTGCCGGAACGCTTTGTACTGCTGCTCGAGTGATGAAAGAAGGTGGAGCTAAGTCCGTCCGCGCCGTCGTTAGTCATGGCATAATGTCCGGCGAAGCGTGCCAACGAATCATGGATAGCGACTTGGAAGAACTTATCTTCACTGACTCTATTCCTTTCGATACGTCCCGTTGCCCGAAAGTGAAGATTGTGAGTGTGTGCCAAGCTTTTGCCGATACCATCCAAGCTATCCAGGAGCATAAATCTATTTCCGAAATAAACGTTCGCTAATTGCCGAATGAAACGCAATTTAGTACTTCTCATAGTAGCAGCACTCTGTTTGGCTGCTTGTAATAAGTCGGCTAAAACAGTAACGACTACGCGTCCTGCTTTCTCTGCTGATAGTGCCTATTCCTATATCGAAAAGCAGTTGGAGTTCGGTCCTCGTGTGCCGAATAGTAAAGGTCATCTCGATTGTGCGGCATGGCTCGTTAGACAACTGCGTAATCGCGGAGCGGTCGTGGAACTTCAAAAAGGTGCGCTGCAGGATTATGCAGGCCGGCTACAGCCCATCATAAATATCATCGCCCATTTTGAGCCCGACTCAGCGGCTGCTAACAAAGAGGCGGTTCTGCTCTTTGCACACTATGACACGCGTGTTTGGGCGGACGAGGAACCGCTATATGAAGACCGCACGTACAATGTGCCCGGAGCGAACGATGGTGCCAGCGGGGTGGCGGTCTTGCTCGAAGTGGCGAGACAACTCTCACTCAAACTCGCTGCACAGCCAATAGATATCATCTTCTTTGACTACGAAGATCAAGGTACTCCGTCTATCTACACTGGTGTACAACGCGAGAACACGTGGTGCTTGGGCTCACAACTCTTTGCGGCACATTATGCCGAGCGGCTGCAGACTACTGACGTACAGCGCCCTTACCGATTCGGTATTCTGTTGGACATGGTTGGTTCGCCCGATGCCGTCTTCCCAAAAGAAATGTACTCTATACAGTACGCACAAAACTATGTCGAACTCATTTGGCGTAAAGCGCACCAGTTGGGCTATGGACGCTATTTCCTCGACAAAATGACTTATCCTATAACCGACGACCACTACTACCTCAATCTTGCCGGTATACCTTGTGTAGATATCATCCACTACGACGGAGCTAACGAAACAGGTTTCGCTTCCTGGTGGCATACACGCCAAGACGATATGCGCAATATCGACAAGTCCACACTCCAAGCAGTGGGTGAGGTAGTTATGGCTGTTATTGAAAACTGATTACTGATCACTGAATACTGAATACTAAATGCTGAACGCTTTATTAGAAATACGCAATCTGCATGCTTCTATTGCCGGCAAGGAGATTCTCAAAGGCATAGACCTCACTATCCGCGCCGGAGAAGTGCATGCGATAATGGGACCCAATGGCGCCGGAAAATCGACCCTTTCGGCTGTCCTGACCGGTAACGAACAATACAAGGTAACAGAAGGAACGATTCTGCTCAAAGGTAAGGACTTACTCGCTATGCCGCCAGAACAGCGCGCCAGAGAAGGAGTGTTCCTTTCCTTCCAATATCCCGTCGAGATTCCGGGTGTGTCGATGGTGAACTTCATGCGCACTGCCGTTAACGAGAAGCGCAAGTACGAAGGCAAAGAACTGCTTTCCGCTACTGCTTTTCTCAAACTGATGCGGGAGAAACGCCAACTCCTAAAGATGGCGGATAAACTCAGCAATCGCTCGGTCAACGAAGGCTTCTCAGGTGGGGAGAAAAAGAAGAATGAGATATTCCAAATGGCAATGTTAGAGCCGTGCTTATCCATCTTGGACGAGACAGACTCCGGACTCGATATCGATGCCTTGCGCATTGTGGCGGAAGGTGTTAACTGCCTTAAGACGCCGCAGAACGCCTCTATCGTCATTACCCACTACCAGCGCCTGTTGGATTATATTGTGCCAGATTTTGTCCATGTGTTGGCAGACGGTCGTATTGTTAAAACCGGTGACAAGACCTTAGCCCTTGAGTTAGAGAAGAATGGATACGTTGAGTTTGAATAAAGGTGAGAAACGAACTATCGTTTTGATAGATCAGCCGGAACTGGATCTGCACGTGACGCAAGATGCCGATTCCGTGCTGAAGCTCTTTGTCTTTGATTTCCATTCGGCTAACAACATCCTGCATATCGACCACAAAGCCCCTCATTGCACCACGGAGATTTATCACCTTGCTTTCCTGCACGATGCCGATACGGTTCACACGCACACGCGCGTGCACCATGATATAGGAGATGGAGTCAGCCGTCAACTCATTAAGTTCGTCCTCGATGATGCGGCAAAAGGCGAGTTCCTCGGCGAATTAGTCATACGCCAAGACGCACAACGTGTTGATGCGCAGCAGACCAACCGCAATCTCTTGCTTTCCAAAACGGCTACTATGCGTACGCAACCGCAACTGGAGATTTATGCGGACGATGTCAAAGCCTCTCACGGCGCTACAACTGGCCAACTCGACGAGTCTGCACTCTTCTACATGCAACAGCGGTGTATCGCGCCCGACGAAGCGCGCAAGATGCTCCTGCGAGCGTTCATTATGGATATTGTGGAAAAAGTTCCAGAGGAAGGGCTTTCGACTTTCGACTCTCGACTTTCGACTAAAGATTTAATGGTCACGATTGACCGCATAATCGAGCAAGGCTAACAGCGAACTCTTTGCCGGACTATCGCGAAAAATAGAAAGTGCTTGAACGGCACTTTTTTTGTGCTCTGCCATACGTGCTGCCGTGTAACGAACACCATCGTAACGAAGAACAAACGACTTAATCTCCTGCTCAGCATTTACCGGGTCGGTGATATCTTGATATAAGTCCTCCGCCAACTGCTTGATTTGGTCTGCTTCCGCTTTCGGAGCGCGAACGAGCGAGATGAGAAGTGGCAACGTACACTTGCCGTCGCGGATATCACTCATCGTAGGTTTGCCTATCTCTTCCGCGTCAGAGTAATCGAATATATCGTCCTTTAGCTGAAAACAAATGCCTAAGTGCTTGCCGAACTCGCGCAATGCCGTTGTTTGGCGCATAGTCGCTGCGCTTGATTCAGCGCCTGCTTCCGCACACGCTGCAAATAAATAGGCAGTCTTTTGCGTAATAATTCGGAAGTATTGCTCCTCGCTTATCCACATCGATTGATTAGCATGCAACTGCAGTAATTCACCGCTGCTCAATGCCATACCTAATCCGGCTACTATATTGAGTATCTGCGAGTTATGTATCTCCGTAATGGCACTAATCACGCGCGCTAACATGTAGTCGCCCACTAACACCGCCACTTTATTACTCCACTTGGCTTGAACTGATTTCGCTCCGCGGCGCATCGGAGATGAGTCAACCACATCGTCATGCACTAAGCTCGCGTTATGCAGCAATTCCAAGGCCACTGCCGTCTGAATAGTCTTGTCGGTTACGCCGCGACATATCTCTGCAGCCAACAGCACAATAATCGGACGCAACTGCTTGCCTGCTTTTGCGTGGATATAATCCAATACCTCATTCAGATGCGCATTCTCGCTGTGCATCGCCTGACTGAACGCCTGTTCGTACGAACTAAAAGCCTCGCGGACCGGATATTTTATGTCGTCTACTGTAATCGTAATGCTTAATTCTTAATTTTGAATTCTTAATTTTGAATTCTTAATTCTTAATTTTTAATTCAATAAGGCTTTCAATTGTCGGCTATCACCAGCGCCGCCATCGCTTCCACAATCGGCACGGCTCTGACTGCGATGCACACGTCATGGCGCCCGCCGTACTCTTTCATCTTGGTCGCTGTAGCTTTGAAGCGGCAACGGAACACAATATCATTTCCATCGCTGATGCCGCCAACTATGCCGCAACTCACACTTTGTCCATTTGCGTCGCGGTCGCATACCTCAAAACTGCGGCAGCCGTTGATACTCATCACCGCGTAAGCAAGGCGAGCTTGCAGCTTATCGAAGATCGGTTCGCCTAAACCTGGCTTCACCCCTTTGATGCGGCATTCAACCACACCGCCAACCGATTCGCCTGCGCGTTGAACATCTTCGAGCAATGCCGCAAACTTCGTGCGGTCGGTCTCTTCGCCTATCTGAACCAATTGGCCCTCAACCGTAATACCGTCTTTTGCCAGTATCTGTTTGGCGATACCTCCTGCTACCACGCGCGCTACAGTCTCTCGCGCTGAAGCACGTCCGCCACCGCGATAGTCGCGAATGCCGTATTTCTGTTCATAGACACGGTCAGCATGTCCCTCGCGATACACATCTTTCAGCGCTTCGTAGTCCTCCGGCCGCGCGTTCGTGTTCCGAATAATGAAAGCAATCGGACTTCCTAATGTCACACCATCCAATAAACCGCTCAGCCACTCAATCTCATCCTTTTCGCCTTGAGCACGCTTGGACACTGGAAGGCATTCGCCGCTGTCGGACGTTCCAGACTCGACCACGCGACCAGCACGACGATCCAAATCATGTTGAATAGCTGCAAAGTCTATCTTCAACTGAGAGGGAACACCATCTAACACGCCGCCGACAGCCACTCCATGCGACTCCCCAAAGTCCGTAAAACGCACTATTTGACCAATCGTATTCATTTCGCCGACAAAAGTACTACAAAAAAATGGAATGTGCAAGATTTTTAACGAAAAAATGTCATCTATACGCTTATAAACGCATTTTATCTGCCTACATTTCTTATTTTTCGACACAAATTCCCTCCACTTGCCCTCCCGTTGGCAATATATGCTCAATGTATGCTGAATGTATGCTCAATGTATGCTGAATGTATGCTCCACGGGACCATGTCCCAACTTCACTATGATTATCAGCCAATTACACCGCCTTAAAAACGACGTTCAAAGCCAATAACTCACTTTGGCACGCAATTTGTATATACCTCAATGAACCCAAACTAAAATGGGGTAACCTATTAAATATTTCGAGGTATGAAAAAAATTATTATTCTGGCAATTAGTGCCATCCTTGTGGCTAACGTGAGCGCACAAGAACAGAAAAAAGAATGTGCAAGCAAAGTGTCCAAAGAAGAGCGTGTGGAGTTCGAAATCAAACGACTTACCAACGAACTGATGCTCAGCGACTTACAAGCGGAGAAATTCGCTCCTCTCTACCGCGAATATGCGGGCAAAGTAGATGAAATCTTCCACAAAAATGGAGATTGCCCTAAACACGAACAAGGAAAGGAACTCACCGACGCAGAGTTAGATAAACTCGCGAAACAACGTCTCGAGAAACAAAAAGAACTCGTTAACTTGAAATCCAAATACTACGATAAGTTCCGCAAAGACCTTAGTGCACGACAAGTGGCTAAAGTGCTCCGCCTTAACGATTGCTGCCGTAAGCCTGTTGACAAACACTAAGAGCATCATTTTGAAAAGGGAGGCAAAGAACACGGAAAAGCCGAATTTCGCAGATAACAACTCTGTTTATCTTTGCCCAAGTCATTTTCTCTCAACTATCTGACTTCTTCCCTTACCTTCAGATCGTGCCCTTGGGCAAAGAACTTCCAACAGCACAGCGGTCCAACTTCCAACAGCGCAGCGGTCCAACTTCCAACTAAAAAAGTGCAGTTTTAACCACAAACTGCACTTTTTATTTGCATATATGCAAAAAAAACACTACTTTTGCAGCCGGATTTGAGAAAATGACGAATACACATCTTTTATATCGTATAGGCGCGTGGATTAAACACCAATTCTCCGCTTGGAATTCCGGAGGGGAAGGGATTCACTCTCCCTATCTCTTTTATATTGTGCGATTAGTCATAGACGATGATAACCGCTATTACTGCTGGGATAATATCGAGGAAAGAAGAAACGCTATGCTCCGAGCTACTAAACAAATAGAAGTCACAGACTTCGGCTCAAGAGGTGGTACCTATACCACTTCCGTCAAAAAAGTAGCGAAAAGTAGTTTATCTTCACCACGAAATGCCCAAATTTTCTTCCGTATTGCCAACTGGCTTGGACATGATGCTGAACGCTCGATTGATATCATCGAATTAGGTACTAACTTAGGCATTACTACCGCTTACTTAGCTTCCGCCGCGAAAACGAATCTCATCACTTCATTCGAAGGCTCTGAGGAACTAATACAATTGGCGCGCCGAAACTGGAGAAAACTCGGACTACGTAATATACGAGTCTTCCACGGAAATATTGACCAGACTTTATTCAAACACGCTAAAAAACCTTTTGACCTCGCTTTTATTGACGCCAACCATCGCTACGAACCTACTTGTCGCTATGTGGACCATCTCGCACAATTCGCACACGAGAAATCCATCATCATTATTGATGATATTCACTATAGCCCCGAAATGGAACAAGCTTGGAAAACTATACAACAAAGAGATTACGTCACTACCACGATGGACTACTTCGACTTCGGATTAATCTTCTTTGATACCCATTATCTGAAGAAACATTATCGACTACGAATATGAAAATCTACACCAAAACAGGGGACAAAGGGCAAACCTCATTGGCTACTGGTCAACGAGTTAGCAAAACAGACTTGCGCATCGAAGCATACGGAACGGCCGACGAACTTAACTCTTTTGTTGGCTCACTCCGTGTTCAACTACCGGATAATCAACAACTCAGTTGGATCCAATCCCGACTCTTCGATCTCGGAGCATGTTTAGCTGGCGCTACGCTCCATATAGACGATGCTGCCATTGCACAAATTGAACAGTGGATTGACCAAATGCAAGAGGTCGTTCCACCACTCAAAGCCTTTATCCTTCCTGCCGGAAACGAAGCCGTCTCTCGCGCGCACATCTGCCGCACAATCGCACGACGTTTGGAGCGCGCTATGCTCGCGTGCGATAACCATGACAAATGGCAAAACGAATTGGTCTTCGTCAACCGACTCAGCGACTACTTCTTCGTCCTGGCAAGATATGTCAATTTTATGTCAAAAAGTTCCGAAGAAGTGTGGAAAAAGTAACTTTGTAATATCTACTTTGCAAAAAAAACAACAAAAATACAAAAAAAATACAAAAAAGTTTGCATATTAAAGAAAAATGTTGTACTTTTGCACGCTAATTTTGGAAAAAGTATGTATTGGACGTTAGAACTGGCATCAAAGATAGAAGACGCACCATGGCCTGCAACCAAGGAAGAACTACTTGATTATGCTAACCGAATCGGTGCTCCTATGGAGGTTATTGAGAACCTTCAAGAAATTGAAGATGAAGAGGAAATATACGAGAGTATAGAGGACCTTTGGCCGGATTATCCGACGAAAGAGGACTTCTTCTTTGATGAGGAAGAATATTAATAATGAAACGATATGTTGTTCTTTTATGCGCTTTGGTCGGATTTGCTGTTGCTGTAAAGGCACAGTTTGACCCGCAGATAGGACAATATATGTACTTACCGGTAGCCTATAACCCTGCAGCGGCAGGAGAAGGAGACTTAATGAAAGTGGCGGGTATGCATCGTATGCAGTATGCAAACATTACAAATGCACCCATGACTACCTATTTCAGCTTTAGCTCTCCGTTTGTAATAGGCAAAACCAAGCACGGGGCCGGCGTCAGATTTATGAATGATAGGTACGGATTGTTTACCAACCAAGCACTACATGTGCAATATACCTATCGACATAAAATCGGAAAAGGATACCTTAGTGCTGGTGTTGACTTGGGATTTATAAATGTCGGCTTTAAAGGCGATAGCGTTAACTTGGACCAGTTATCCGAATCCGACTATTTCGACGCAAACGACCCGGTGATTCCGAAAGCAAGTAAGTCTGGAATGTCTTTCGATATGGGACTTGGACTTTACTACACTACCGGAGTCTGGTGGATCGGAGCAAGTTATAGCCACTTAACGCAACCAAGAGTAGAGTGGGACGAGTTCTCTGAAATTAAAGTCAGAGGTACATTCTTTGCCGCCGGAGGATATAACCACCGGTTTAAATACCACAAAGAATGGCAACTTAAATCCTCACTCATGCTCATGACCGATTTCGCATCGTGGGATATTAACGCTACACTCCTTTGCGAATATAAAGACCGATACCGTTGGGGACTCGGATACAGAATCGCAGGAAGCGTCAATATACTCTTAGGAGTGGATATTATTTCGGGGCTGACTTTAGGATATACCTGCGAACTGCCGCATAACAAACTGCTCCTTGAGAGCTATGGTACACACGAAATCTATTTGGCATACGGATTCAATATCCTTAAACCAAAACGAACAAATAAATATAAGAGCGTAAGGTTCTTGTAAAATAGAATAGAAAACAAGTTTATTAATATAGTATGATGAAAGTCACAAAATTTTTGTCTGTAATCGCACTCATAGCTGCTTTGACAGCTTGTAACAAACCTGCCGGTGAATTGGTGGGAGTTAGTAATAGTGCACAGTTTAAGGAAGCTAATCCTTATGGAATGGTATTCATTCGCAAAGGTTCCTTCATGATGGGTGCCAATACCCAGTCCGCTATCTTCGAACAGCAGGACAATGTCTATATGGCTACCGTCGAGGCATTCTGGATGGATGAGACAGAAATCACTAACAATGAGTACAAACAGTTCGTACAACACGTTCGTGACTCTATCGCCCTCACTCGTTTGGTCGAAGCCGGATTAACCGACTATGCTGTTCAATCGAAAAACGAGGACTTTGACGAAGAGAACTATCGCCTGAACTGGAAAGCGAAAATTCCATGGGGCAGCGAGGACGAAGAAGTAAGAGAAGCGCTTGACCCAATGTTCTTCCCTGGTACAAGAAATCTGAACACCAACCTCCTTACTTACCGCTACAGCTGGATTAACTACGACCAAGCCGTTCTGCCACAAAATAAATTCGATGTGGCACGTGGTTGCTATCCTCCTACAGCTATCGCACGTGTCGATACCGCATGGGTAGATGAGAATGGCGCTATACGTGAGAGAACAATCGAACGTCCGCTCCGTACTCCGAACGACCTGCTCACCAATAAAATCATCTGCGTTTACCCAGATACCATGGTTTGGGTTCGTGACTTCCAATACTCTTTCAACGACCCGTTGATGCAGAAGTACTTCACGCACCAAGGATATCTGGAGTATCCCGTTGTAGGCGTTACCTGGGAGCAAGCGCATGCTTTCTGCCACTGGCGTACTAAATTCTTCCAAAGCCACTCAACTGGCAACTCACAAGAGTATCGCCTGCCTACAGAGGCTGAGTGGGAGTATGCTGCTCGAGGCGGACGCAAAATGGCAATGTATCCTTGGGGCGGCAACTATGCACGTGACGCAAAAGGTTGCTTCTTCGCTAACTTCAAACCGTATCGTGGTGCTTATAACGACGATACCGGAACTGCTACTTGCAGAGTGGCACAATATCGTCCGAACGACTTCGGTCTGTTCGACATGGCTGGTAATGTGGCAGAGTGGACAGCCTCCGCTTTCCAACCCGTCGCTAACACCAACGTGCACGACTTGAACCCGAACTACTGCTACATGGCTCGTATCGACGACCCCGATATCCTCAAAAAGAAAGTGGTTAAAGGTGGTAGTTGGAAGGATATTAGCTACTTCCTCCAATGCGGTGTACGTACCTATGAGTACCAATATCAAACTCGCCCATATATCGGCTTCCGCTGCGTTCGCTCATATATCGGTGACTAAATAAACAACGAAGAAAATAATATTAATCTATAAAAATCTAATTTTATGGCTAAGAAAGAATCAGGTTTCATCCACTGGTATGAATCCTATCAAGGAAAAAAAGTTACCGGTATCGTTTATTCCGCTGGTGCATCTGTCGTTATTATCGGTGCGTTGTTCAAAATTATGCACTTCCCTGGCGCAGGTCCTGTGCTTATGACCGGTATGATTACCGAGGCACTCCTATTTATGATCGGTGTGTTGGATAAACCTCACCAAGATTTCCACTGGGAGAACGTCTTCCCACAACTTTGCGGTTATGGTACCAATCCCGAGTATTTGGCTGAATTACAAGCTCGTCCACGCCCAACCTTACTTGGCGCTGGCTCTGAAGAAGGTACTGTTGCTCCTATCAAAGGTGAAGAAAAACAGAAAGTGAACGTTCCTGCTCTTACCGAGCAAGATATGGACTCGCTCAAAGCAGGCATCGAAGGACTCGCTAAAACTGCTACCCAACTCCAAGAACTTGGTAAGATTGCTGACGCTTCTAATAAATTGGGCGCTAAGATGGAAGCTGCTGGAGAGAAAATGGATGCTGCTGGTGATAAACTCTCAGTTATCGGCGAAGCTGCTGCTAAATTTGCTACCGCTTCCGACGCTGTAAGCAAGAAACATGACGAACTCAACGCTGCTTACACTACTATCGTTAACGATATGCAAGGTGTTGTTGCTGGTACTAAAAACTTCCAGAAAGGTATTGAGACAATCGGCTCGAAACTTGGTTCTATCAACTCTGTATATGAACTCCAACTCGCTACTCTGCAATCACAAATTGATGCTTATAAACTGCAAACAACGCAAATCAATGCCGCATCTGAACAAGTGAAAGCAATGACCAACGACGTACAGAAGATGCAAGTTTCACTTACTGAAGCCGCTAAAGAACAAGCTGCTTACGAAGCTGCTACCAAGAAACTCGCTCAACAAGTAGCTGACCTCAATAAAGTTTATGGCAATATGCTGAATGCTCTCGCATAACGCGCGCGTACATTATATTATTAATTAAATAAATTGTATAATCCATGGGTGGAGCAAAAAACTGTCCGGAAACCCCGCGACAAAGAATGATTGGAATGATGTACTTGGTGCTCACCGCCATGTTGGCGTTGAACGTCAGTGCTGCTATTCTGAATGGTTATTTGCAAGTGGATGAAAGTTTGCATGCGACGATTGAAACCACCGAAAGTGGTAACAAAGCCGGATACGAACGCTTCGAAACCGCCATGTCCGAAAACCCTGAGAAAACACAGGTGTGGTACGACAAGGCTATGGAAGTAAAAAAACAATCCGACGAGCTATATAACTACATCGCTGAATTTAAGGACGATATCGTTCAAATGGCTGACGGTAAGGATGCTATTAAGAACGCTACCGTACGTGATATCAAAAAACGTGACGATACCAATATCCCTCACCAATACGGTCTAAACGAAGGACATGCTACCGAACTCAAAGAGCGCATCATAGCTTACCGTGAGTTCCTCAAAGAGATAACAGGCGAGGAGGAAGATGCTGCCGATGCAGATATCGATCACATGTTCGCTACCGACGAAGGTGAAAACTCCGAAGGTAAGAAGATATCTTGGGAACAAACTGTGTTTGAGGAGATGCCTGTCTGCGCAACGATTACCGTCTTAACGAAAATCCAAAACGACGTGCGTACCTACGAAGGCAAAACCGTACAAGTCCTCTTCGGCAAAACCGATGCAAGCGACGTACGTGTGAACAAAATGGGTGCTTACATCATCCCGTCTTCAGAGTACGTTATTCGCGGTAGTAAATATCGTGCACAGATTATCTTAGCCGGTATCGACTCTACGAAGTCACCTGAGTACTTCATCAACGGCGAGAAGATTAACGACAAAGGTATCTACGAAGTAGTAGCTTCCGGTGTGGGCGAGAAGAAGTATAAAGGTCAAATCGCTTACCAACACCTTGGCGAAACAGTTTATCTGCCGTTCGAAGGCAAATATACCGTAGGTGAACCGACTGCAACTATCTCCAATACCGACCTCAATATCATGTATCGCGGTTACAATAACCCGTTCAGTATCTCTGTTCCGGGTGTAAGTAACGAAAAACTGCAAGTGCGTTGCCAAGGCGCTTCGATTATGAAACAGAACGGTCTGTGGATTATCAAACCTGGTAACGGCGGTGGTGACAAGATGACTATCGAAGTATTGGCGGAAGTGGATGGAAAAGTATCCGTTATGGGTTCGCAAGTTTATCGTGTAAAACGTTTGCCAAAACCGGATGCTTACTTTGAGATTAACGGCCAGTTATCCGAAGATACGAAGATTGCACGTGCTGCCTTAATCAATCCTGCTAACAAAATCGTTGCATCTTATGGCGCCGACGGACTCATCCAAGCTAAGTTTACGATCACCGGATTCCAAGTTAAATTGCCTACCGGTGCTTCCTTCAACGTGAAGGGCGATAAACTGGATGCTAAGTCACTTGAGGCTATTAAGAAACTGAAACAAGGTAACATGGTTAACTTACAGTATATCAAGGCTGTCGGTCCTGATGGAAAAGAAATCCAGTTACGTGGTCTACCTATTGAACTTAATTAAACATAATCCATATGAAAAAGTTATGTATTATCGCGTGCTTGTTGCTTGGCTTTACAATCGCAGAGGCACAACATTATGTCAATCCTTTCTTTGATACGAAGGGTTCGGCTCGTATTTCTGTGGCAGAGTACTCTCCGGCGAAAGACACCATCATTAAAACGTTCCACCGCAATGAGGACGTTGTATGGGCGCGCTACGTGTACCGCATAATTGATATGCGCCAAAAACAGAACTATCAGCTCTATTTCCCTGCTCAACCGGATGATCCTGACTATCGTTCGCTTTTCCGCGTTATTCTTGACGCTATCGTTGATGGACTACCTATCTACGTTAAATCATCCGACGTGGGAGATATCAAACCTTACTTTGATAACGATCCTATGCCACGAGAAATGGTTCCGCCTATCCTCAATACCGACCGCGCTGGAGATATGGGTGATGGTGATATCGCTACATCAGACTATATGCTGCTGAACTACGATTCAACAACGAATGAGATGCGTTTCAACAACTATTCATATGCAGGGTTCGTTCGTAATCAGTATAAATATCTGATTCAGGAAGTGGTATTCTTTGACCGTCATACGTCACGTATGCACTCTAAGATTATCGGTATCGCTCCCCTTCAGGCTGATAACGTAACCTATTATGAGGACATGCCGGTTATGGATGCACTCTATGGACAAATCCTCTTCTGGATCGCTTTCGACGAATTGCGTCCTTACTTGGCGCAACAGTTCGTCATCCCTTCTCAGAACGAAACCAAACGTGTCACCTTTGATGAGTTCTTCCAGAAACATCTCTATTCCGCATATATCGTGGGCGAAGGCAATATGTACAACCGTATGATTCCGGATGCACAATATGGCTATACCCCGAAGGAAGTGAAACGTGAGCAAGCTCGTATAGAAGCCGAACTGCTTGATTTCGAACAAGATTTGTGGGAATATTAATCGGATAGGGCAGGACTTTGAACCTGCCCTTTTCTCGTATAAATAGCTTGTAATGGGAAAACCGCGTCATTTCTTCAATATGTATTTGACCACCACTATTAGCGTAGCGATGGTCCTCTTCCTTATCGGATTAGAGTGTGTGCTGCTCCTTTCTGCCAACTCGCTCATCAATCAAGTGAAGGAAAATACAACCGTTGAAATAGTCTTTACTCCGCAGGCTGAGACTTCTGACTTTAATCGTCTGCAGGAGATGCTTAAAGCTTCCGACTACTGCTTGGATTGCCGCATCATCTCAGCAGAACAGGCACTGAAGGAACACATCGAATATTTAGGCGATGACCCGTCTAAATTCTTGGGATATAATCCTTTAACTGCTTCCTGCGAAATGCATGTGAAGGCGAATTATGCGAACAATGACAGCATAGCTGTTATCGAGAGCAAACTCACTACCTTACCGTATGTCGAGAAAGTGATTTATCAAAAAGACTTGCTCTCCGTGCTTAATCGCAACATCAACGAGTTATCGATCGTCCTGCTTGCAGTAGTTGTACTACTGTTGTTTATTTCTCTTGCGCTTATTGGTAATACCATCCGCTTGCAGATTTATGCGCAACGTTTCCTCATAAACACAATGAAACTCGTAGGCGCTACGTCTTGGATGATTAAAGCTCCAATCTTACGCAAAAATATGACGATGGGATTTGTAGCTGCTATTCTCGCATTAGGCGCTGTATCAGCGGTGTACTACTATGTCAACGTCCACATGGGAGTTCAACTATTCCCGCTAACGTGGCAAAATATGTTGTTCGTCTCCGGCGTGATTATCTTAATTGGTTTGACCATTACACTCTTGGCTTCTCTCTTTGCTACAGGACGATATATTCGTATGAAGTCAAACACAATGTATGAAATATAGAATATGAAGAACTTATCTAAAATAAACCTTATCCTAATTGGAGTATCTTTTTTGATTGTAATCCTTGGTCTGGCTTTGATGGCCGGTGCACCAAGTGCCGATACCTATAATCCCGATATCTTCTCGTTTAGACGTATCACCCTTGGCCCGATGATTTCGCTACTGGGCTTCGTACTGATGATTTTTGCTATTCTGTTTAAAGGTAAAAAGAAAGAATAATCATGTCTTGGTTAGAAGCACTTATATTAGGTATCGTACAGGGTTTAACCGAGTTCCTTCCTGTCTCCTCTTCAGGACATCTGGAGATCGGACAGGCGCTTTTAGGCACTGCAGGCGAAGAAAACCTGCTCTTTGCTGTGGTCGTTCATGCGGCTACTGTTCTTTCAACCTTGGTAATCCTCTGGAGTGAAGTGGCGCAACTCTTTAAGGGGACATTCTCCACTATCAAATGGAATCAGGATAAAGAGTATGTGGCGAAGATATTAGTTTCCATGATACCGGTCTTCATCGTTGGTATGTTCTTCAAAGACCAAGTGGAGGCATTCTTCGGTAGCGGCTTACTTATCGTAGGTATCTGTCTTATTATCACCGCATCGCTGTTATGGCTCAGTGAGTACCTCAACAAACGTATGAATAGACAAGCACACGAGGTGACATACCGTGATGCCTTTATTATCGGTTGCGCGCAAGCAGTTGCTGTGCTGCCTGGTTTGAGCCGTAGCGGTACTACGATTGCTACCGGTTTACTTTGCGGCGTACGTAAGGAAGATGTGGCTAAGTTCTCCTTTCTCATGGTGCTTATCCCAATCTTAGGTGATGCGCTATTGGAGCTCAAAGATATTCTTACAGGCGAAGTAGTTGTAACAATTGGCTGGCTGCCATTAGTAGTAGGCTTCATTGCTGCTTTCCTAACAGGCTGTTTCGCTTGTCGCTTTATGATTGATATAGTACGTCGTCAAAAGTTAATATATTTCGCCATCTATTGTCTCTGTGTAGGCACTTTTGCGATTATCTATGGACTTTGTTGAGGGAGAAATATTAGCCTTTGATAAACCGTATAAATGGACAAGTTTCGACGTCGTCGGTAAAGCGCGCTGGCTGCTCTGCCACCAACTTGGACTGAAAAAACTCAAAGTCGGACATACAGGTACACTCGATCCCTTGGCCACCGGTGTTGTGATTGTCTGCACAGGTCGTAAGACCAAACTGATTGAGAAACTGCAATACGACACGAAAGAGTATGTCGCTACCTTGCAATTAGGTGCAACAACGCCCAGCTTTGATTTGGAGAAACCTATTGACCAAACCTATCCTACAGCGCATATATCACGCCAATTGATAGATGAGGTTATTCCTACTTTCTTAGGCGAGCAGTGGCAAGTTCCACCGATGTTCTCCGCGGTGAAAGTAGATGGTAAGCGCGCTTACGAGTTGGCACGTAAAGGTGAAGAAGTAGAACTAAAGCCTAAGTTACTCGTTATTGACGAAATTGAGGTACTAAACTTTGACCCTGCTTCGATGCAACTAATCATTCGTGTCGTATGCTCCAAAGGAACGTATATTCGTGCCTTGGCGCGCGATATTGGGCAGAAACTCAATAGCGGTGCTCATCTGATAGCGCTCAGACGCACTAGAGTGGGAAACTACAAAATAGAAGATTGTATTAACTTTGAACAATTTGAACAATTAGTATATGAAACTAAATCAATTTAAATTTAAACTTCCTGATGAATTGTTGGCGCAGTATCCTTCTGCTTATCCAGAGGATGCACGAATGCTCGTTCTGCATCGTAAAACAGGCGAAATTGAGCATAAAACAGTACGTGATGTAGTGGATTATTTTAGTGATGGTGACTTGTTCATTTTCAATGATACGAAAGTGTTCCCTGCGCGCCTCTATGGACAAAAGGAAAAGACATTAGCGAATATCGAAATCTTCCTCCTTCGTGAGCTCAACCACTCTACGCGCTATTGGGACGTTAATGTTGATCCAGCCCGTAAAATCCGTGTCGGAAATAAACTCTTCTTTGACCAAGACCCCTCTATTGTTGCAGAGGTTGTTGATAACACAACCTCACGAGGACGGACGTTCCGTTTCTTGTCAGACTACACCGAGGAGGAGTATGTGGATAAACTCTACGCTATGGGAACGACTCCGTTACCTAAGTACATTCGTCGCCCGATGGATGAAGAAACACTCGCTGAGTATAACGAAGTCTTCCACGAGGAACCTGTGGCTGAAATGGACCGCGAGCGCTATCAATCTATCTTTGCAAAATATATAGGCGCCGTTGCTGCTCCGGCTGCTTGCCTGCACTTCTCCAAGCAGTTGCTCAAACGAATGGAGATCTGCGGTGTTGACTATACAACGATTACATCGCATGTGGGATTGGGTAACTTCAAACCGATTGATGTTGATGATTTGGTTAAGCATAAAGTGGACTCCGAGCAGATCTCCATCCGCCAAGATGCAGTGGATAAAGTGACAAAAGCGCACGCAAATGATAACCGCGTCTGCGCGGTCGGAACGGAGGTTATGCGTGCCTTGGAGCATGTAGCCGGAACTACCGGACAGATTAAGCCTTACGAGGGATGGACGAATAAGTTTATTTTCCCGCCGTATGACTTCACAGTTGCTAACTCTTTCTTCGTTAATCTCTACCTGCCTCAGTCAAGTCAACTGCTTCAAGTGGCTGCTTTTGGTGGCTATGAGAATGTGATGAAAGCATACGAGGTCGCTGTGGCTGAGAAATATCGGTTCGGCGATTACGGAGACGCTATGTTGATTGTTAAGTAACGATGGAAGTCCGTATTGACGAGTCTTGGCGTAAAGTCCTGCAGCCGGAATTTGATAAGCCTTATTTCGAGTTGCTGACTTCGTTTGTACGAAGCGAATATAAAAGCAAGCAGTGCTTCCCGCCTGCTAAACTGATATTTAATGCATTCGACTCGTGCCCTTTTGATAGGGTACGAGTTGTTATAATCGGACAAGATCCGTATCACGATGTCGGACAAGCGCACGGACTATGCTTCTCCGTAAATGATGGCGTGGAGCTTCCTCCTTCGCTCGTTAATATATACAAAGAGATAAATCGTGACTTAGGCATACCTATTCCTTCATCAGGAAATCTCACTCGCTGGGCGGAGCAAGGTGTGTTATTACTCAACGCTACACTCACCGTACAAGCCCATCACCCCGGCTCACATCAAAACAAAGGCTGGGAAGAACTGACTGATGCTGCTATTCAGGCTCTAAATACATACCGTAAGAATATTGTCTATATGCTCTGGGGCAGTTATGCGCAGCGGAAAGGTCAGTATATAGACCGTCGCAGTAACTTGGTCCTCACC